>NZ_JBFUEG010000005.1:0-469233 GCF_056404315.1 Mesorhizobium sp. P2_D6
ATTATTCTTTGATGGTGACGACGATGCCGGCACCGACGGTGCGGCCGCCTTCACGGATGGCGAAGCGCAGCTTCTCTTCCATGGCGATCGGCACGATCAGCTCGACATCGACCGTGATGTTGTCGCCGGGCATCACCATTTCCGTGCCTTCCGGCAGCGACACGATGCCGGTCACGTCGGTCGTGCGGAAATAGAACTGCGGACGGTAGTTGGTGAAGAACGGCGTGTGACGGCCACCTTCGTCCTTGGTCAGGATGTAGGCTTCAGCCACGAACTTCTTGTGCGGCTTCACCGTACCGGGCTTGGCCAGAACCTGGCCGCGCTCGACACCTTCACGATCAACGCCGCGCAGCAGCGCGCCGATGTTGTCGCCAGCCTGGCCCTGATCGAGCAGCTTGCGGAACATTTCAACGCCCGTGCAGGTCGTCTTGGTCGTCGGACGGATGCCGATGATTTCCAGTTCCTCGCCGACCTTGACCACGCCACGCTCGACGCGRCCGGTCACRACCGTGCCACGACCCGAGATCGARAACACGTCTTCGATCGGCATCAGGAACGGCTTGTCCAGCGGACGAACCGGCGTCGGGATGTAGGCGTCGACCTGAGCCATCAGCTCGCGGATCGCGTCTTCACCGATGGTCTTGTTCGAATCTTCCAGAGCAGCCAGCGCCGAGCCCTTGACGATCGGAATGTCGTCGCCGGGGAACTCGTTCTTCGACAGAAGCTCGCGAACCTCGAGCTCGACCAGTTCGAGCAGTTCGGCGTCGTCGACCTGGTCGACCTTGTTCAGGAACACAACGATCGACGGCACGCCGACCTGACGGGCAAGCAGAATGTGCTCGCGGGTCTGCGGCATCGGGCCGTCTGCAGCCGAAACCACCAGGATCGCGCCGTCCATCTGCGCGGCGCCGGTGATCATGTTCTTCACATAGTCGGCGTGTCCGGGGCAGTCGACGTGGGCGTAGTGGCGGTTGGCTGTCTCGTATTCGACGTGAGCCGTCGAGATGGTGATGCCACGGGCCTTCTCTTCGGGCGCCGCATCGATCTGGTCGTAGCGCTTGTATTCGCCAAAATACTTCGTGATCGCCGCCGTCAGCGACGTCTTGCCATGGTCAACGTGACCAATCGTGCCGATGTTCACATGAGGCTTAGTGCGCTCGAATTTACCTTTTGCCATAGTCTCTTTCCTTGGACGGCCTTGACCTTCAGTTCAGTCGAATGCGGGGCGATTAGCGACTACGGCCGAAAAACACAAGTGCCTTGTGGCCGGGTGCGCTGTCCACTCGGTCCGAACCGATGATCCGATTGCGGGGGATATGGCGCTGATATAGGAACGCGCGACGGGAAATGAAATGGCGCCGGCTTCAGCGCGTGTCTGCAACTCCCGGCTATGTCCTGGCTCTTCCTTGCTGGATTGGCAGCCCGCGCCTGGCCCATTGCCGCTGCGGCGCCGGTCTGATTTGGTCGCCCGATGCATTTCATCCCCACATCCATACGCGGCCCGCTGTTCATGATCGTTTCGACGGGGTCCTACCTCGTCAACGACACGATGATGAAGCTCGCCACCGCAGGCTTGCCGTCCTATGAGGTGCTGTTCCTGCGCGGGGTCGCGGCCACGCTGTGGGGCGTGCCGCTGCTATTCCTGCTCGGCTATGGCAGGCAGATCCCGCTGATCTTCGACAAGCGCGTGCTGCGCCGCAACCTGCTCGAGCTGGCGGCGATCCTTTGCTATGTGGTGGCGCTGGCCAACATGCAGATCGCCGATTCAACCGCGCTGGGGCAGATCACCCCGCTTTTGATGCTGGTCGGCTCCTCCATCCTGTTCGGCGAGCGGATCGGCGGCGTGCGCATGGCGTTGATCGGGCTCGGCTTCGTCGGCGCGGTCATGGTGGCGCAGCCGACCATGGAGGGCATCTCGGTCTATGCCTTGCTGGCGCTCGGCAACGCCGCCCTGTCGGCCGCGCGCGATCTCGCCGGCAGGCGGGTCCCGGCCGAGGTGCCGGGCATGATCGTCGCCATTTCCGCCGTCGTGGTGGTGCTGATCGGCGCGGGTGCCGCGCATCTGGTTTCCGAGCGCTGGGTGATGCCGGAAGCCCGTCACCTGCTGTTGATGGCCGGCGCCGGGTTCTTCCTGATCTTCGGCCATTTCTTCATCTTCATGGCCTATCGCGTCGGGCCGACCGGCGTCGTGGCGCCGTTCTACTACTGCTTCACCGTCTGGGCGGTCATTTCAGGCGTGCTGGTGTTCGGGCAGTTCCCGAATGCCTTGGCCGTGTGCGGCATCCTGCTGGTAGTGGCGAGCGGGCTCACGATCGTCTCGCTGGATGAACGCAAGCGCAGACTGACCGTCGTCGCCTAGCCTTCACGGCAACGTATCGGCAGCCAGTCAGATCGACAGAACTGGCCCTTAAAGCGCCCGCCTGCCGCTGATCTGATGATAGGCCCACAGCACGACCACCGCGCCGATCACGGCGACGATCAGGCTCCAGATGTTGAGGCCGGTCACACCCGAAGCGCCGAAGGCGCTGAAGATCACGCCGCCGACAACGGCGCCGACAATGCCGAGCACGATATCCATGATCAGGCCCTGGCCGGTCTTGTTGACGATCTTGCTGCCGATGAAGCCGGCGATGACGCCGAGGATGATCCAGCTGATGATGCCCATTTTTCCTCTCCATTCCCCCCGCCGGCCGATCATGGTCACATGATTGTCAAAAGCTCAAGCCAACTTGAAATTCGGCCCCCGCGCTCCATTCTAGCGATGGGACGGGGCTTGGTCGCTACGGAGGATTGGACCTATGGGACTTTTTGACAACGCCGTACCCGGTGGCAACATCACCAAACCGCTGATGATCGCGCTCGGCGCGCTGCTGGTCGGAAAGATGCTGAGCGGCAGAAATGCCGAACAGCCTGACGTGCCTGCCCAGCCTCAAACGCCTGCCCCTACAGGAACCACCGCCTCCGGCGACGGCGGCCTGCTCGGCGGACTGGGCGGACTGCTCGACAAGTTGAAGGATGCCGGCCACGGCAATGTTGCCGACTCCTGGGTCGGCACCGGGCAGAACCAGCCGATCAACGCCAATGATCTTGGCAGGGCGATCGGCCCTCAAGTCATCCGCGAGATCGCGCAAAGGACCGGGCTCGACGAGCAGGAACTGCTCAAGCAATTGTCCACCGCCCTGCCCGGCATTGTCGACAGGCTGACGCCGAATGGCCAGGTGCCGCCGCAGCACCAGGTCGCGTCCGCTTTCAACAGCTAGGGCGCCGCTCCAGCATTTTCAGCCAAGACGCCCGGCATCGCCTTGCGGCTGTCGGGCGTGGCTTCGACAGCATCGCGAACTGCCTGGCGGTCGATGGATCGACCGGCGTGTAGACGGAAACCGAAAAGTCCCGACGGCAACATCGTGGAGGTATCGCTGAAATCTGATGCGGATTGGGGAAAGTTTGGAGCGGGTAGCGGGAATCGAACCCGCATATTCAGCTTGGAAGGCTGCTGCTCTACCACTGAGCTATACCCGCATCGCTTCAGGGCTGACGGGCTGGCAGTGGTGGAGAGGGTTGGATTCGAACCAACGTAGGCTAAGCCAACGGATTTACAGTCCGTCCCCTTTAACCACTCGGGCACCTCTCCAGCCTGCCGTCGAAGCCTTGCAACGAGGCATTCCCGCCGATCAGGTCGAAACCAAGGTTTTGTCCGAAATCAGCGAAGCGCCTTATGGCGGCAAGGCCAGTGGGTGTCAACCGCACGTCTCGGCAAAATGCGCTGATTTTGACAGCCCGCCCGGCAAGCCGGCTTTCTGCCTGTATCCATGCCCTTGCGACACAGCTATAGAAGCCGGCCATGAGCAATGACAACACGCCCAAGACCGCCAAAGACACCCACTACGCCAAGCTGCGCCGCGCCCACCGCGACGAGAAGGCCGGCGGTGCGCCCACCTTCCGGCCGCGCCAGCCGGTGCCGCCGGGCGAGAACGCCGCAGACGGACTGGTGCGACTCTATGGCCTGCACACGGTGCGGGCCGCGCTCGACAATCCGCGGCGCAAGATCAAAAAAATGCTGGTGACTCGCAACGCCGCCGAGCGGCTTGCGATTGCCGACCTCGCCGCGCTGCCGTTCAAGGCGGAGCTGGTCGAGCCGAAGGAGATCGACAAGGTCACCGGTTCGGACGCCGTCCACCAGGGCGTACTGATCGAGGCCGAGCCGCTGAAGCCGAAACGCCTCGACGCGCTCGGCGATACAAAACTGGTGCTGGTGCTCGACCAGGTCACCGACCCGCACAATGTCGGCGCCATCCTGCGTTCCTCGGTCGCCTTCGGCGCGGGCGCGCTGATCACCACCGCCCGCCACAGCCCGCAGGAATCCGGCGTGCTGGCCAAATCGGCCTCCGGCGCGCTTGAGCATATCGATCAGGTCGAGGTGAAGAACCTGGCCGACGCGCTGGGACAACTACATGAGGCCGGCTTCCAGACCATCGGCCTCGATTCGGACGGCCCGGCCGAACTCGAAACGAGTTTTTCAGGCGACAAGATCGCGCTGGTGCTCGGCGCCGAAGGCAAAGGCCTGCGCCAGAAGACGCGCGAGACGGTGACGACACTCGCCCGCCTCGACATGCCCGGCGCGATTCGTTCGCTCAATGTGTCGAACGCCGCGGCGGTGAGTTTGTATGCAGCGCGGAAATTCCTGGGAAAGTGAATGGTGAATAGTCAATGGTGAATGGTTGAGTGGCTTGCCATTCACTATTCACCCACTTCATGTCCTGCCATCCGCTCCAGCGCCCGAACCAGCGCCGAGTGATCCTCCTTCGCTCCGCCATTGGCCGCACATGAGTTGAACAGCTGCTGCGTGGTCGAGGTGTTGGGTAGCGAAACACCAAGCGCCTTGGCGCCTTCCAGCGCCAGATTGAGGTCCTTCTGGTGCAGTTCGATGCGAAAGCCCGGCGCGAAGGTGCGCTTGACCATGCGCTCGCCATGCACTTCGAGGATGCGCGATGCCGCCAGTCCGCCCATCAGTGCTTGCCTGACCTTGGCCGGATCGGCGCCGGCTTTTGAGGCAAAGACCAGCGCCTCGGCGACGGCTTCGATGGTCAGCGCAACGACGATCTGGTTGGCGACCTTGGTGGTCTGGCCGACGCCGTTCGGACCGACAAGCGTGATGTTCTTGCCCATCTTCTCGAAGACAGGCTTTGCGCGCTCGAACGCCTTGTCCTCACCGCCGACCATGATGGTCAGCGACGCCGCTTTGGCGCCGACCTCGCCGCCCGACACCGGCGCATCGAGATAGTCGCAGCCGAGATCGTTGATCTTTTTGGCAAAGGTCTTGGTCTCGATCGGCGAGATCGAACTCATGTCGATGACGAGCTTGCCTTTGCTGAGGCCGGATGCGACGCCATTGTCGCCGAACAGCACGTCGGCAACCTGCGGCGTGTCGGGCACCATGGTGATGACGATGTCTGCGGCCTTCGCCACGGCGGCATGGCCGCTGACAGTCTTCAGGCCCTTGGCGACGAGATCGGCCGGCGCCTTCGAGCGATGGTCGCTGGCAATGACAGTGTAGCCGGCATCGAGCAGATGCCCCGCCATCGGTGCGCCCATGATGCCGAGGCCGATGAAGCCGATGGTTTCCATTGTTTCTCCTAAAAGTCTTGTCCAGACTGATTGAACGCTAGCACCGCCCCTCATCCGCCTGCCGGCACCTTCTCCCCGTATAGTAACGGGGAGAAGGGAAGCGCTCCGACGCCGGTGACCCCCTCTCCCCGTCCTTCACGGGGAGAGGGTAAGGGTGAGGGGCGGCACCAACGCCGAGTAGTTGCCAACAGCTAAGCCGCCGCGCTCCCCTGCCCGTTGAGCTCCCGGAACCACCCCAGCCCAGCCTCCGTGCCCGCCTTCGGTTTGTATTCCGCCCCAACCCAGCCGGAATAGCCAATCCTGTCGATGTGCTCGTAGAGGAAGGGATAATTGATCTCGCCCGTCCCCGGCTCGTGACGGCCGGGATTGTCCGCAAGCTGGATATGCGCAATGCGGCCAAGGTTAGCCTCGATGGTACGGGCGAGATCCCCCTCCATGATCTGCATGTGATAGATGTCGTATTGCAGGAACAGGTTCTTCGAGCCGACGCGGTCGATCAACGCCAGCGCCTGGTCCGAATAGTTGAGGAAGAACCCCGGGATATCGCGGGTGTTTATCGGCTCGATCAGCAGCCGGATGCCGGCCTGCTCCAGCTTCTCCGCCGCAAACGCCAGGTTCTCGGCGAAGGTATTTTCCAGCACCGAGCGATCCGCCCCTTGCGGCGCGATACCGGCGAGGCAATTGACCTGCTCGCAGCCTAGTGCGTGGGCGTAAGAGATCGCCTTGGCGATGCCTTGCCGGAACTCCGGCACGCGGTCGGGCAAAACGGCGATGCCGCGCTCGCCCTTGCCCCAGTCGCCTACGGGCAGGTTGAACAGCACCTGGCTGAGCCCGTTCTTCTTCAACCGCGCCGCGACCACGTCAAGCGCGTGATCATACGGGCCGATATATTCGACGCCCTTGAAGCCGGCGCGGGCGGCGGCGTCGAAGCGGTCGAGGAATTCGTGCTCGCCAAACAGCATCGACAGATTGGCTGAAAAACGCGGCATTCTTTTTCTCCTTCTTCCCGCCAAAGCTTAATCCAGGAGGACGATGGCCGTCGGCGCATCCTCATGGCTTTCGGCAAGGTCTTCGAATTCGGTGATCTTGTCGATTTCCGTGCCCATGGAAATGTTGGTGACGCGTTCGAGGATGAATTCGAGCACCACCGGCACCTGATGTTCCTTCATCAGCCGCTGCGCTTCCTTGAACGCGCCGGCGAACTCTTCCGGCTTGCGCACCCGCACCGCCTTGCAGCCCATCGCCTCGGCCACCGCGACATGGTCGACGCCATAGCCGGCCTCGGGATCGTCTGCGCGGTTGACGTTTTCGAAGGCGAGGCTGACCTCGAAATCCATCGAAAAACCGCGCTGCGCCTGGCGGATCAGGCCGAGATAGGCATTGTTCACAACGACATGGATGTAGGGCAATTTGTGCTGCGCGCCGGCCGCCAGTTCCTCGATCATGAACTGGAAGTCATAGTCACCCGACAGCGCCACGATGGTGCGGTCCGGATCGGCGGCGCGCACGCCAAGGGCTGCCGGCAGCGTCCAGCCGAGCGGGCCGGCCTGGCCGCAATTGATCCAGTTGCGCGGCTTGTAGACATGCAGGAACTGCGCGCCGGCGATCTGCGACAGGCCGATCGTGGTGACGTAGGTGGTGTCGCGGCCGAAGGCCTTGTTCATCTCCTCATAGACGCGCTGCGGCTTCAACGGCACCTGCTCGAAATGCGTCTTGCGCTTCATTGTCTTCTTGCGCTGCTGGCATTCCTTGGCCCAGCCCGACCAGTCGCGCAGCTTGCCTGCCGACCGCCATTCGGTGGCGACGTCGAGCAGGATCTTCAGCGCCGCACCCGCATCGGAGACGACGCCGAGATCCGGCGCGAAGACACGGCCGATCTGCGTCGGCTCGATGTCGACATGGATGAACTTTTTGCCCTTGGTGTAGACGTCGACCGAACCGGTGTGGCGGTTGGCCCAGCGGTTGCCGATACCGAAAACGAAATCGGCTTCCAGCATCGTCGCATTGCCGTAGCGGTGCGAGGTCTGCAGCCCGCACATCCCCGCCATCAGCCGGTGATCGTCGGGGATCGCGCCCCAGCCCATCAGCGTCGGGATGACCGGCACGCCGGTGATCTCGGCGAATTCGATCAACAGATCGGACGCGTCGGCATTGATGATGCCGCCGCCGGCAACGATTAGCGGCTTGTCCGCCGCGTTGAGCATCGCCAGCGCCTTTTCGGCCTGGCCGCGCGACATGGCCGGCTTGAACGGGACAAGCGGCTCATAGGCGTCGATATCGAACTCGATCTCGGCCAGTTGCACGTCGACCGGCAGGTCGATGAGCACCGGACCCGGCCGCGACGAGCGCATCAAATGAAACGCCTTCTGCAGCGCCATCGGCACAAGATAGGGCTCCATGACGGTGACCGCCCATTTGGCGACAGGTGCGGCGATCGCAGCAATGTCGACAGCCTGGAAATCCTCCTTGTTCAGCCGCGCCCGTGGCGCCTGGCCGGTGATGCACAGGATCGGGATGGAATCGGCGGCCGCCGAATAGAGACCGGTGATCATGTCCGTGCCGGCTGGACCTGATGTGCCGATGCACAGCCCGATATTGCCGGCCTTGGCCCGCGTATACCCTTCGGCCATGTGCGAGGCCGCCTCGACATGCCTAGCCAGTATGTGGCGGATCGAGCCCCGCGCCTTCAGCGCCGAATAGAACGGGTTGATCGCCGCGCCCGGCACGCCGAAGCCGCAGGAAATGCCTTCCTTTTCGAGAACGAGAACCGCTGCATCGACAGCGCGCATCCTGGCCATGTCCAGCCTCCGCAAGATTGTTGGTTGGCTGACAATGCCAGCGCTCCGGCCATTTTTCAATTTTTTCAGAATAATTTTTCATTTCTAGAAAACAGCCACTACTGACTGATTTCTCTTGATTTTTCGTTTTCCATGAATCCAGATCGAAAAATCAGTGAAAAACTTTTTCATTGTTCTTTTGGAGAAATCGACGACAATGCCGCCATGGAAACCAGCGAAAAACGCCAGCGCGGCCGGCCCCGCGCCTTCAATGGGCCGGCCGAGGCCGGTTCGGTGCAGTCGCTCGACCGGGCCTTGCGCATCCTGGCCATCGTTGCCGAGGGCAGCGGCCTGTCGTTGAGCGAAATATCGGCGCGCAGCGAGCTCGCCGCCTCCACCGCCTACCGCATGCTGACGACGCTGCAGAACCACGGCATGGTCGAGTTCGATACATCGGACCAGCTATGGTCGATCGGCGTCGAGACCTACCGCATGGGCGCGGCCTTCCTGCGCCGGCGCAAGCTGGTCGACCGCGCCCGCGTCGTCATGCAGGAATTGATGGAAAAGACCGGTGAAACCGCCAATCTCGGCGTAGCCGAGGACGATTGCGTGGTTTTCGTCAGCCAGGTCGAGACGCATCAGGCGATCCGGGCCTTCTTCCGCCCGGGCACGCGCAGCTCCTTCCATGCCTCGGGCATCGGCAAGGCGGTGCTGGCGCAGCTCGAGCCGGAACGCGTCGCGGCCATCCTGCGCAAATCGGGCCTGCAGCGCTTCACCGACAAGACGCTGTCGGATATCTCGGCGCTCGCCCATGATCTGGCTGTCATCAAGCATCGCGGCTGGTCGGTCGACGACGAGGAGCGTCATCCCGGCATGCGCTGCGTGGCCGCCGCCATCTTCAACGAATTCGGCGAGCCGATCGGCGGTGTTTCGGTCTCCGGCCCGACGGTGCGGGTGACGCCGGAGCGGCTGGGCGAGATCGGGCCGCTGGTGCGCGACGCGGCCGCGGAGGTGACGAAGATGATCGGCGGCGTCAGGCTGACCTGACTAAGCCCCGACCAGCGCGCTCCTCGCCGATACCTCGAAGACATCGAGCAGAATCGCCAGCCCGACGCCGCAGGCGGTCAGGATGATGCCGGCCATGAAGATGCGGTTCGCGCGTTCGTAGATTGGCCGGCGGAGCGAATCCAGGTCGAGCAGCAACGACAGCGCCCGCATCTGCAGGGCGATGCCAACCAGGATCGGCACCACGGCAAGCAAATGATGGAGTTGCCACGGTATCGGGTTGGCCGCCCAATGGGTGACGAAGCCCAGCGAGAACGCCAGCAGGATGCCGACGGTGGTGACCGTACCATTGCGGAAAACCGGCTCGATCAGGTCTTCCTTCGGATCCTGCTCGTCCAAACCACCCTCCCCTCAATTGGCGCTCGGGTGGCAGACTAGACTTTCGCAAAATCGCTGTACATCGCCGGCCACATGGACGTTGCCAGTCTTGCCGCGGCCTTCGCAGGCATGCAAAAGGGCGAGCATGCGGAAAACGGTCCAGCTTTTGCTCTTCGCTTCGCTTTGCGGTTGCGTGGCGACGACACCGCCGCGACCTGAACCCGCCGCGAGCCAGCGCGCCGATCCCATTGCGGTCTCGCTCGCCCTGGAGGAGACCATCACCATTGGCGTGCGCCAGCACTTGAAAAATCCTGTCGCCGCGAGGTTCGGACCCATACTGGCCGGCGAGCGCACGATGAACGGCCGCAAAGAAATCGTGATATGCGGCTCTGTCGATGACAAGAACGCTGCCGGCGGCTCTGCTGACTACGAGCCTTTCCTTGGCAGGATTTACCAGGATGCCGACAACAGCTTCGAACTCGCCGCGATGGGCAACACGCAGCAAGGGGCGATTGCGGATGCCTGCCGCGCGGCAGGGTTGCCGATCGACACGCAGAAATCCTAGCGTGAATGAAAAAGGGGCAGTGGAGCCCCTTCTTCATTGTCTGAAACCGACCTGTTAAAGGCGGCAATAGTGGCGGTAGCCGTCATAGCCGACATAGGTGTCGGAGTACGGATCGTAGCTGGCGTAGCGGTTGGCGCAGCGGCGGACGTGCCAGGAACCACCCTCGTCGTCGACATAGACGGTACGCGGCTGCTGGTTGAGCAGGCTGCCGAGGACGAAGCCGCCAACGCCGGCGGCGATGCCGATGCCGATTTCGCGGTTGTGGTGATGGCTGTGGGCGGCCGAGGGCTGGACGGTGCTGACCAGCGAGGTGGCGGCGACGGTGCTGGCGATAAGGGCAGAAGCGCTTTTGCGCGTGAACATGATGATCTCCTTGTTTCGTTGCTAGAGGCGATCCATCCGCCTCTTGATCATCTGTCGTTGCCGCAAAGAAAAAGGTTCGACGGGTTTTTGACTTTTTTTCTCGGCCAGCAAAAAACGCTGTTGAGGCAAGAATCTCGTCGCTCGGTGGGTCTTGGCGCCACAGCGAAAGGTTCGAGGGTTTTGCGAGTAGTGAGTAGGCAGTAGGAATTAGGTTGGATTCTGCCCTGGCTCCCTAAGCCCCTACTCACTACTGACTATTCCCTACTCACTCTCTGTCACCCCATTCCTGTGACATGCCGCAGCCAGAACGCCATCGCTATAAAACCGACAATGGTGGCGATACCGGTCCAGTCGATATTGGCGCTCTTCACGTCCTTGATGAGCTTGACCAAGAGAAACCAGGCGATGACGACGAGCGGGAGAATGATGACAAGTCTGATCATGCGAGTCCCCTAACCAGGCGATTGCACCTTGATGATATGTAGGAAAGGAATTGGCGGTTTTTAGCATGGCGGCGCCAGCCGGCCCGGTGGGTTCATTAGCAATCGAAAACGGAGTTTTGTCTTTACTGGCGCGGCAAATATGCTAACCGGAGCCCCGTGCCCTTGTAGCTCAGCTGGTAGAGCAGCGGTTTTGTAAACCGAAGGTCGGCGGTTCGATTCCGTCCGGGGGCACCAGCCTTCACTCTTCGAGCTTCGGGTGGCAGGCCACCCAAAGCTCGTTAGAGGAATGAAGTGTCCTTCGAAGCCTTGGCGAAGGAGGACTGCCGACGGTTCTATTTCGGCGGCCGGCGTCACCGACATCAGGCCAACTCGCAACCGTCGGACCTTCTAGGAGAACGTCGCAGCCTGAATGGCCGCCGTATCGCCACCGAACGTGTTTCTCACCCTGATCGACCTGTAGACATAAGCGGCCCAAAGCCCCGTGGTGATGATGGATATGAGAGCCGATATCAATGTATCCCCGTCAAGGAGCTGGTTGATCGGGATACCGAGCATTCTTGATATCCAAACCGTGTCCAGGATGAATAAGAGAGGAATCGCAAACCATTGGCATATGAACAGTTTCGGGAAGCGGTGGCTTCGCCGCAGCATCGAAACGAGCACGACCAGCTGAAGCACTAGAAAGGCCAGATTGAGGGCCACTTCGCCATACACCGCCAAAGCTCCATTTGGCAGTGTGATGAGCCGCTGGTAGTCTTCGACCGATCTGGCAATGTCCACAAGTGTGCGCAACGGCGACAATGACTGACCGATCGCCAGCAGCATCAGCCAGCCGCCAAATCCCTCAAGGTCTGTCGGAGGTCGTGAGCGTTTGCGTGCCGAGCGGACAGCGAAGAAAACAGGCACACCAATCAGCAGCAGTATTGCCCAATGCCACATTCGCCCGTCCCCCTACGACACAACCTGCATTGCGTATAATACACCCTAAGATTGTATCACCTTTCGTTTGCAACTCAAGAGGTTCTTCGGCTGAAAATCGCGCCGCCGCCGTCATTCCAACTCAAAATGCCGCGGAAACGCCTGGTGCAGCAGGAGGAGCATGGTCTTGCGCAGCACGTCGGTGTCGCGACTGGACGGGTTGAGATGATCCCAGTACCAGGCGCCGTGAACCAGATAGTTCAGGCTTTCCGATAACGTGTCGATGTCGACGCCGGTGTAGCCGCCGTCGCGCGCGATTTCGATCAGCAGATCGCGCGCCTCGGCGGTGTATGCGAGATCGCTGGGCAAGCCGATTTCATTGTAGATCTGCATACTCTTGCGGTCGCTGGAGAACACGACGAAGACTGACACCCATTTCGGATGCAGACGGGCAAAGCGCTGCGCGCAATCGACCGCGCCCAAGGCCCGTTCCACCGGCGACAGGCCGGGTGCCCGCACCAGCGTGATCCACAGCGCGTCGTATTGATCGCTGAGATATTGCAGCACAGCCCGGAACAAATTCTCCTTGCTGCGAAAATGAAAGACCACCAGCGCGTTGGACGAGCCGACATGCTCGGCGATGCGCTGCATGGTGACGCTGGCAAGGCCCTCCTCCGCGATAAGTTCGATGGTGGCGTCGATGATGCGCTGGATGCTCGCTTCGCCGCGCTCGCGCCGGCGGTCCTTAGGGGCAGCGTCGTTCGCTGCACCCTTGGTCGCCTTGCTTTTTCCCGCCTCAGCGGTGGCTTTGCGTTGCGCCATTGTCGTCAGGCCTTTCCCCGGCGAAACATCCCGCCGCTGCTTTGGCACGCCGGCTCTTCGCGGACTCAGAGCGACGGGCGTGTCCCGGCATTCGTGTACCATTGACCCTGAGCCGTCTCATAGGCCATCGCCGCCCGGAAAACATCGGCGTCGCTGTAGGTGCGGCCGACAATCTGGATGCCCGTCGGCACGCCGTTGGCGGCGCGGCCCGACGGCACGGACAGAACCGGGCAGCGGCTCAGCATGTTGAACGGCGTCGTCATCACCCAACCCAGCGACGGGTTTACGTGCTCGCCGTTGATCTCGACCGTGCCTTTGGTCTGATCGAATTCCGCCGGCACCGCCGGAAGCGCGTTTGTCGGGCAGATCAGCACGTCGTATTTTTCCAGCAACGGCCCCAGCGTCTGGTACATCCTGGCCGCTACGTCCAGGGTCGCGACAAAATCCGTCGCCTTCGACTTTTGCCCTTCCTGCGCAAACTGCCTGGCATAGCTGGTCATGTCCTTGCCGTGCTTGGCGAGCAGGGGCGCCAGCGAGGCACCGAAGAGATGCTCCAGATAGGCCATGCCGGCCTTGAGCACCTCGTCGCCCCAGCCAAGGTCGACCTCCTCGACGGTAGCGCCAAGCGAGCGGAACACGTCGCAGGCAGCGAGCGTGTTCTTGCGCACGTCAGGGTGAACCTCAAAAGAACCGAGATCCATGGAGAAGGCGATCTTCCAGCCTTTGATCGGCTTGTAGTCGAGCGGCAGGCGCAGTTTCGGGCGAAGCGTGGCGATGTCGAGCGGGCTCGGTCCGGCCATGACATTCTGCAGCAGGATCGCATCCCCGACATTTCGGGCGAGCGGCCCGGTGTGGCAATAGAAGTCGAGGTTGAAGGGCGGCTCGTCGGGGTTGCGGCCGTAAGGCGGCTTGAAGCCGACCAGGCCGCAGGCCGAGGCCGGGATGCGGATCGAGCCGGCAATGTCCGAGCCGGTGGCGATCGACGATGTGCCCGAGGCCAGCGTCGCCGCCGAACCGCCCGACGAACCGCCCGGCGTATAATCCAGATTCCAGGGGTTGCGCGTCACGCCCCAGCGCTTCGACCAGGTGTAACCGGCGCAGCTGAATTCGGGCGTCGCCGTGCGGGCATGCACTATGCCGCCGGCCTTCGTGACACGCTCGTTCATCGTCGACGTGTGGCCGCCAATGGCGTCCTTCGACAGCAGCGAGCCATGCGAGGTCGGCTTGCCCTTGATGTAGCTCTCATCCTTGATGCCGATCGGCAGGCCCTCGAGCGCACCGGTCCTGGCGCCCTTGGCGTATTTCGCTTCGGCTTTTCTGGCGAGATTCATCGCCTCGTCGAAATGGGTGAAGGTGAAGCAGTTGATTGTCGCCTTGGTCGCTTCGGCGCGGCGGATGGTGGCCTGCATCAGGTCGACAGGCGACAGTTTCTTCGCCTTGAACAGCCGCAACGCCTCGCTGGCCGGCATGTAGCAAAGGTCGAGATCGGACATCAAAATCTCCCGCGGCGGCTTGACCGCATCTGGCATGAGGGATGGCCGGGCCGCCGTGAGCGGCCCGAAGGATGTTGGCAAGTTCGGCTGACGGCGCTGCTATTTCTGCAGGTCGGTCCAGATCCTGGTGTAGAGCGCCTGGATGTCGGCGGGGCAGGTCGGCATGAATTGGCCCTTGTCGGCAAATTCGGCCGGAACGTCCACTTCGGGCGCCCCCTTCATGTCGTCCGGCAGGAACGGCTCGGAGCCCTTGATGCCGTTGGCGTAGTGCGCGAAGGCCGAGATCAGCGCGGCGTTTTTCGGGTCCATGATGAAATTCTGGAAGAGCTTGGCGTTTTCGACGTTCTTGGCGTCCTTGAGCACCGCGACATTGTCCATCCAGATCGGAAAGCCCTCTTTGGGATAGCCGTAGACGATCTTGTCGTTTTCAAGCCGCTCGCGCAGCGATATGCCGTTCCAGTTGACGCCGGCGGCAATGTCGCCCCGGCCCAGGCCATCAACGGCAGCGTAATCGAGCGACAGCCATTTGCCCTTCGCCTCGACCAACTTGTCATGCACCTTCTTCAGCAGCACCTTGTCGTCGGTGCAGTACTTGCCCCCCTCATAGGCAATTGTGAGGAACATGATGTCCCCCATTTCGGGCACGACATTGATCTTGCCGACGAGTTCCGGCGGCGGATCGAGGAAAATCGCCGAGGTGTTAGGGTCGCCCGCATAGACCGATTTGTTGACCGAGATGCCGGTCGTGCCCCATTGCCACGGAACGGAGTATTTGCGGCCGGGATCGAACGGCACATCGACCCATCTCGGATCGACATTTTTAAAGTTTTCCATCGTGTTGGGATCGGTCTCCAACAGCAAGCCTTCGCTGATCCAGATCGGCATCACGCTGGCCGAGGGCACGACGATATCGTAGCCGGAGGCGCCCTGGCGGACCTTGGCCAAGGCGGTGTCGTTGGAATCATAGTCGGTGACGGTGACCTTGATCTTGTAGGTGTCCTCGAACTTCTTGATCAACTCCGGACTGGTGTAGTTGCCCCAATTGTAGATTTGCAGTTCGCCATCGGCGCGGGCAATGCCGGTCATGGCCAGCAGCGCGAGCGCCGTCGCGGTGGATTTCAGCTGCATGCTTATTGTCTCCCATTGTCGGGACCGGCGGGATTGCCGCCTCGAGTCCGTATGTTCCCTTCGTCCTGGTGGTCATTCACCGGCGGATGCCGGCTGACCAACTCGGTATGTCCGCGACGGTATTAATTACTAAACATACAGTCAATATCTTTTTGCCGGCATGGCGACGGTATCGGCCAGACGTCGACGAGCTGGTCGATGCCGTCAAACCTACAGATTATCAGGCAGTGGGTGATGGATTGCAGCCGCGCCGTCGGCGGATCGGCTGCGGCTTCAGCCTACAAAGCGTTTTGCGGGCATGGCATGCCGGCGTCGCCGCAGCGTGAGGCCGTCGGCCTCGGCCTGGAACTCATGTCCTCGGACTGTCGCACAAGTTCGGCGAAGAGAAGCGCGAAACTTCCCATCACGAGGAAGACGATAATCAGGCGTGTCACCGGCAATAGACAGGTCTCGACTGGCTAGCCCCCCAGCCACCCATCCTCTGCCGGCTAACATGATCGATCGGGCTTTACGAGTGTTTAAGCTCGCTCTTAACCATCACATTCGCCTCTCCGGCGACATGAAGCGCGAGCCATGGTTTTCGATCCGGCGCAGCCGCGGTGGCACCGGACGCGGCCTCCCTTTGCAGATGCGCTTGCCCATGCTACCCCACGCAACCGCCGCCGACCGCCATCGGGAAGTCATGAGCAACGCCAGTCTCGCCTTCGTCTCGTCCGACACCGCCGATGCCAGGGCGGCGATGGAAAGCCTGTCGGCCCGCTATGGCCAGACCTCGTTCGAGGACGCCGAGGTGGTGGTGGCGCTGGGAGGCGACGGTTTTCTGCTGCAGACCTTGCGTGACACGATGAGCACGGGAAAGAAGGTCTACGGCATGAACCGTGGTACCATCGGTTTCCTGATGAACGAATACCGCGTCGGCGGCCTCACCGAACGCATCGCCGCTGCCGTCGCCGAAACGATCCGGCCGCTGGAGATGCTGGCGGTGACGCATGAGGGCGAGACGATTTCAGCACTTGCCATCAACGAAGTGGCGCTGTGGCGCCAATCCTATCAGACCGCAAAAATCCGCATCACCGTCGACGAACAGATCCGGATCGAGGAACTGAACTGCGACGGCGTGATGATCGCGACGCCGGCCGGCTCCACCGCCTACAATCTGTCGGCGCACGGGCCGATCCTGCCGCTCGACGCGCCGCTGCTCGCGTTGACCCCGGTCAGCCCGTTCCGGCCGCGCCGTTGGCGGGGTGCCCTGTTGTCCAACAAGGCGACCGTTCGCTTCGATATTCTGGAGCCGGAAAAGCGGCCGGTGAACGCCGCCGCCGACCACACCGAGGTCAAGGCGGTGACTTCCGTCACGGTTCGGGAATCACTGAGCGCGACGGCGACGCTGCTGTTTGACCCCAACCATTCGTGGAACGAACGCATTCTCGCCGAGCAGTTTCGCTATTGAGCCGGCACAAAAAGACACTACCTGATTAAGCATCGCGATTAAGCGTACGTTTCACAATCGCACCAATCCCGCCCGTTTCTGTTGACAAATCGCGGGCTTGCGCCTAATCGCAATACCAATCTTGCAGGCACGCTGTGCTTGCCGCGACGGATGCCGTTGCGCTTCCCCGAACCAGCCAAAGACAACAACACTTGTCCTCAGACACCACGACCGCTCCAGAAGCGTTGACCTTTTCAGACCTCGGCCTGTCGCCCAAGGTCCTTTCCGCAGTCACCGATGCCGGCTACACGCAGCCGACGCCGATCCAGGCCGGCGCCATCCCGCATGCGCTGCTCGGCAAGGATATTCTGGGCATCGCCCAGACCGGCACCGGCAAAACCGCCTCCTTCGTGCTGCCGATGCTCACCCGCCTCGAAAAAGGCAGGGCCCGCGCCCGTATGCCGCGCACGCTGATCCTCGAGCCGACGCGCGAGCTCGCCGCGCAGGTCGAAGAGAATTTCATCCGATACGGCAAGAACCACAAGCTCAACATCGCGCTGCTGATCGGCGGCGTATCCTTCGATGAGCAGGACAAGAAGCTCGAGCGCGGCGCCGACGTGCTGATCGCCACGCCCGGCCGCCTGCTCGACCACCGCGAACGCGGCAAGCTGTTGCTCAACGGCGTCGAGATCCTCGTCATCGATGAAGCCGACCGCATGCTCGACATGGGCTTCATCCCAGACATCGAGCGCATCTGCGAGATGATCCCGTTTACCAGGCAGACGCTGTTCTTCTCGGCGACGATGCCGCCGGAGATCACCAAGCTCACCGAAAAGTTCCTGCATGCACCGGTGCGCGTCGAGGTTTCCAAGGCCGCGTCCGCTGCCACCAACATTATCCAGCGCCTGGTCAAGTCGGGCTCAAAGCCCTGGGACAAGCGCGAGACGCTGCGCAATCTGATGAAGGCCGAAGATGCCGAGCTGAAGAACGCCATCATCTTCTGCAACCGCAAGGTCGAAGTGTCGGAACTGTTCCGCTCGCTGCTGAAGTATGATTTCGACGCCGGCGCGCTGCATGGCGACATGGACCAGCGCGCCCGCATGCAGATGCTGGCCAATTTCCGCGACGGCAAGCTGCGCTATCTCGTGGCATCCGACGTCGCCGCGCGCGGCCTCGACATCCCCGACGTCAGCCACGTCTTCAACTACGACGTGCCGATACACGCCGAAGACTATGTCCACCGCATCGGTCGTACTGGCCGCGCCGGACGCTCCGGCAAATCCTTCACCATCGCCACCAAGTCGGACACCAAATACATCGACGCTATCGAGCGGCTGATCGGCAACAAGATCGAGTGGCATGACGGCGACCTGTCGACGGTGGTCGCAAGCGAAAGCAGCGAGGACGAAGCGCCCCGCCGTGGCCGTGGCGCCCCGCGCCGCGCCGGCCGCAAGGACGAAGACCGCAAAGATCGTGGCGAGCGCAAGCCGCGCGAGCGCCATGCCAAGCCCAGCGACGAAGCCCCGGCGGATGCCGCGCGCGAGGAACAGCCGGTCGTAGCCGAAGCCGCGGTTGCCGACATTGGCGAACAGCGTCAGCGCAAGGAAGCGATCCGCTCCGAAAATGGCGAGCGCAAGGTCTCCGATCGCAACAACGAGAACCGTGCTCCGGAACGCGGCGACACCCGGCCGCAGCGCTCTGGCAACAGCCGCCCTGCCCGCAACAACCGCGGCGGCGACGACAATGACGGCACGGTCGGCTTCGGCGATGACATGCCGGCCTTCATGAAGATCGTCGCCAAGGTCTGATTTCCGGTTTTCGGTTTCGCGAGGCAAGCCGATCACCCGGCTTGCCTGCCGCGATCATTTCCGTCCCGTCACATCGGTCCGGGCATCATCTTGGTCGGCTTTTCCAGCATCGGAAACTCGGCCTTGCTGCATTTCACCTTCGGGTTCGTCGGGCTGAACATGCCGTTCGGATTGTCCCTGAACAGCCAGGCATGAAGGTCGTAGTGGACGAACTCCTTCGGAATGAGCGGATAGTGCCCTTCCATCGGTCCCTTGAAGGTCTGGCCGAATAGCTTGGGGGCTTCCTTGACGTCCGGCGTCAGCGGCACCAGCCATTCCACGCCCACCAGCTTCAAGCCTTTTTTGGTCGGCTCGTAGATCAAGACATTGGGTTTCATTGGGTCGAGTTTCTGGCCGACGCTGGGAACATTGACGAAATGGATGCCCATAGCGCCCTTTGGATAGTCCATGGTGCCGGGTATCTTTTCGCCGCTGAAGTAGACGCAACCTTCGGTCGACAGATAGAGGTCGCGGATGGCGGCCGTGTAGTCCTCATATTTGGCGAGCGATTTCTTCAAGGCTTCGATGTCGGCCTTGTTGGCGTCCTCGGCTCGAGCCGTGGCGCCCACGCACCAAACAGAGACCAGACCAGCCAAAACGAGGGCGCCGAAACGCCCGAGACGAGCCGTTCTTGTCATGCATTCCTCCCAGATTTCGTTATCTGGCCGTGCAGGACCGGGGCCGGCTAAGTGATGATTGCGCGGCCGTTTGTACCGCCCCATCCCCTCTGGAACGGCACCAATGCTAATCCTTTCCAAGGTGTCCGGAAAGAGATTATTAGAAAATTCTAATGCTTTAGACCGTTTGGCCGACGACAGGAGCCAAAATGAAAACGACCCCTTGCGGGGCCGCCTTCGCATTTGGATGCCGGCCTGATCAGGTGAGCGGCGAAAGCTGGATCTCGACGCGCCGGTTCTGCGCGCGGCCGGCCGACGTTGCGTTGGATGCGATCGGACGGGTCTTGCCGAAGCCGGTGACGGCGAAGCGGCGCGAATCGACACCCTGTCCCGACAGATAGTTGGCGACCGCCAATGCACGGCGCTGCGACAGATCGAAATTGTGCTCGTCGCCACCGGTCGAATCGGTGTGGCCGAACACATCGACCGTGGTCTGGCGGAACTTGTTCAGCACCAGCGCCACCGAATTCAGCACCTGGTAGAAGCCGGGCTTCACCGCATCCTGGTCGACGTTGAAGGTGATGTCGGACGGCATGTTGAGGATGATCTGGTCACCGGTGCGGGTGACGCTGACGCCGGTGCCCTGCAGCTGGCGGCGCAATTCAGCCTCGTTCTGGTCCATCGTGGCGCCGATGGCGCCGCCGGCCAGCGCGCCGATACCGGCCCCGATCAGCGCATTGCGGCGGTCATTGCCGCCGGCAAGCAGACCAAGGCTGGCGCCGGCCAAGGCACCAAGGCCTGCACCCGCGGCTGTGTTGGAAATCTTCTGATCGCCGGTATATGGATCAGTGGTCGTGCAGGCGCTCACCAGCACAGCCGTCGCAACGGCGACGAGCACAGTCTTTTTCATGAGATAACGTCCCTCTCCAAACCGCGGCCTTTGCGGCCCGCGCATATCAGCCCTTCCACGGGTCTTGTACCATGAAATACGGCGAAAAGCGGAACGGAGAAAGCGGCTTTTCCCCCGCTTGCGCCACCCTTGTGCCTCTGCCGCTATTGACGGCCTACCAGAGATTCTTGCCGTCGATAACGACCACCTCGACCTTGTCGAGGTCGAAATCGTCGAACAGCCGCGAATTGACCGAGATCTTGGGGTTGTCGAAGTCGGGTTTGCCGGTCGACCAGTCCGGCGTCTCGGTGAAGGTGCCGCAGCCGCAAATGGCGCAAAACCCGTGTTTGACGGTCCTCGATCCCCATTGATAGACGGAGACGTTCTTTGCCGGGCTGGTGAGCTTGAATTGCGACGGAACGTAGTAGGCCCACAGCGAGCCGCGCTTGGAGCAGAACGAGCAGGTGCATTGCGTTACTGTCTCGGGCGCTTGCGAAACCTCGAATGTCGTCGCCCTGCAGTGACAGCTGGCCTTGATGGTCATGAAAAGCTCTCCTCTCCGTTGCCCGCCGCCATGCGGCAAAGGCACCATAAAGGAAGGCTCCTGACAACCGTCTGTCAGCAGGCTCTGATCGATAGAGCCGAGCGGCGCTCTGGCTGAAGCGGGTCCGTCGTCACCTGCCAATATAGGCAGCTAGTTCGTCCGGCGTCCCATTTGGGAAAGCCTGTCTTAGAAAATCCAGGAACGCCGACACTCGCGCGCTGAGCAGCCGCCGGGATGGGTAGAGCGTCCATAGAGAGATCTCGGGGCCGTCAATATCCCCCCAATTCACCAGTGTGCCGTCGGCCAAGTCGTGGGCCACCAACGAAATGGGAAGACGTGCTGCACCGACCCCGGCTCGCACCGCATCCCGGACCATGATGAGCGTCGACAAAGCAAGGACCGGCTCGATTTTAATTGTCGACTGGTCACCTTGGGTCTTCACGTGCCATGTTTGCCGTTCGCCTGTCCCGCGCGCAACGCCAGGAGCGGGGCGGCCGGTCGTGCGAGGAAGGTGAGGGCTCGCCACGACGACCAAGCGGTCGCGGAGAAACGCCCGTCCGACCAGGCTTTCGTCGGGATCTGGATTGACCCGGATTACCAGATCGTAGCCTTCCTCGATCATGTCGACATGGCGGTCCTCTGTCGTCACCTCAAGCCTCACCTCCGGATATTTAAGGGCAAAACCCGCCGCGATCCTCCCCATTGCCGTCTGAGAAAAAAGCATAGGTGCGCTGATCCGCAGTCTCCCCTTGGGTTTTTGACCACCCGAGGCGATCGCTGCAGCCGTCTCGTCCAGTTCGGCAAGCAATGTTCCGGTCCGCTCGAAGAGGGCCCGTCCTTCTTCGGTCAGCTTCAGGTTACGCGCACCCCGTTCAAACAGGCGCAGATCAAGACTGCTTTCCAATTCTCCAACGCGCCGGGACAGCGTTGCCTTGGGCCGACCGGTGGCCCTTGCCGCTTTGCCGAAGCCACCATGGCGGGCAACGAGATTGAAATCGGTGAGGGCCAGAAGATCCATGAAGTGTCCCGCCAGTGAGACGATGTGTCTAAAATTTCCTTCTACTGGACTCTTTGTGAGCCACACATATTGGCCCTGTCAAGCAACCCAACAGGAGAAATTCCATGACCATTCTCGTTACCGGCGCCACGGGCAATATTGGCCGCCAAGTCGTCGAACAGCTCGTCGCGCGCGGCGCTGATGTGCGTGCTCTCGTGCGCGATCCGTCGAAAGCCAGCTTCCCGGCTGGTGTATCCGTCGTGCAAGGCGACTTTCTCGATGTCGATTCGCTGCGCAAAGCCATGTCTGGGGTTTCCACGCTGTTCCTCTTGAACGCCGTGGTACCGGATGAATTCACCCAGGCCTTGATCGCGTTGAACGTGGCCCGATCGGCCGGCATCGAGCGGATCGTCTATCTGTCGGTGATCCACGCTGACGTCTATGTGAACGTGCCGCATTTCGCGGGCAAGTTCGGCGTCGAGCGGATGATCGAGCAGATGGACTTCAAGGCTACGATCTTGCGTCCGGCTTACTTCATCCAGAATGATCTGACGATCGAAGACATCATCACCGGCTATGGCACCTACCCAATGCCGATCGGCGCCAAGGGTCTCGCCATGATCGACGCCCGTGATATCGCCGAGATCGCCGCTCTTGAGCTGCTGCGCCGCGAACAGTCCGAGGAGCCGCTTGCGTTCGACCGGATCAACCTCGTCGGTCCGCAGACACTGACCGGGACGGATATTGCCGCAATCTGGTCAGACGTGCTTGCCCGCCCGATCACCTACAGTGGCGACAATACAGAGGGCTTTGAGCAAAATCTCAAGCAGTTCTTGCCCGCCTGGATGGCCTACGACATGCGCCTGATGGGCGAGCGCTTCTTCACCGACGGGATGCTGCCTGAGGCCGGCGACGTCGAGCGCCTGACGGCGCTTCTGGGCCGTCCACTGCGCCCATATCGCGACTTCGCCTCAGCAGTCGCTCCTTCCGTGTGACGGAAGCACAAAAACACCTAAGGCTGAGAAGCGCTTGCCAATGTCATGGATGGCCCCACGTCACATGCCAGCCTTCTCAGCAAAAAATGTTCTGGAACTACGGCCTGCCTTCCGATGAACTTTGTCAACAGCCGTCAGTAGGAACGCGGCGGTACGAACAGGCAGATCGTCTTGCCGGCGTCGAGACCAGCCTGGTGCGCGCACCAGTGGAAATCGCCGTCGGGTGAGTCCTTGACCCGCTTGTCGCTCATCGGAACGACCTCCCCCGTTCCGGCGATGACATAGCCCTCCGGCTTTTCCAGCACCTCGCCCGTATGGGTGGTGCGGCAGTCATAGTTGGCGCAGCAGGCGAAGGGATAACTCCAGCCTTGCGGCTTCGCCGCCGTCGGCTTGGCGTCATGGGCGAAGCCGGGTGCAGTCAGCACCGCGATCGCGCCGATCACGAACAGGGAAAACAGAAGTCGGCCAGCCGGTTGAACGGCTCTGGCCGATCGGACTATGGCAGCAGACATGGAAACGTTCCTTTCAAGCGAGCATCAAGCGTTTGCTTGCCCGTTCTTGGAACGTGTCTTCCCAGTGGCCGAACCGTCAGCTCGCAGATATGCCGCGCCCGGCCATAAATGCTTTTCACTCTCAGCCCGGGATGCTGGGCTGATTCCTTGGTCGGCGCAAGAAGTGCATAGGTACTACAGTGCCGCACCCCGCGCGCCGACATCTGCCATCCAAAGGGTGCGCCGGCTTGGTTAACGAGAGGTTAACGACGCGGCGCCCAAGAGGCGTTAGCCGTCGGAGGCATGCCCTTCATATTGCGGCAGGTTGTCGGCGATGGTGAACCACGGCGCCTTGGAGCCGACGAAAATATGCGCGGTCGGCCGGATGGTGGGATCGTCAACCAACGTGCCCATGGCGACATGGACATAGGCGCCGTCGCGGACCAGCGAATAGAGCAGCGAGCCGCAGCGGCTGCAATGGGCATCGTGGCCGCTGTCGTCGCCGAAATGGATGAGCCCGTGATGCCCTTCGGCAAGGGCAAACTTGTCGCGTTCGATGCCGGCGAACGGCTTGAAAGCCGAACCTGTGGTGCGCCGGCAGTTCGAACAATGACAATTCGCGGCATAAACGAATTCGTCCGCCACCTCATAGTGGACCGCGCCGCAGAAGCACTTTCCGCTGAGCTTGCGAGTCACCGGCTTCTCCTTTGCCCAATGCCTGAGGATATGGACGTACCCTAGTCTAGATCGGCAACCGCTTCACCAGCACCGCCTTCGATGCGCTGCGACAGCGAGGCTTCCATGAAGTCGTCGAGATCGCCGTCGAGCACGCTCGACGGGCTGGTGCTTTCGACACCGGTGCGCAGGTCTTTCACCAGCTGGTAGGGCTGCAGCACATAGGAACGGATCTGGTGGCCCCAGCCGATATCGCTCTTCGACGCCTCGGTGGCGTTGGCCACCGCTTCGCGCTTCTTCAGCTCTTCCTCGTAGAGGCGCGAGCGCAGCATTTCCCAGGCCTTGGCCTTGTTCTTGTGCTGCGAGCGTTCGGCCTGGCAGGCGACCGCAATGCCCGTGGCGATATGGGTGATGCGGACCGCCGAATCCGTCGTGTTGACGTGCTGGCCACCCGAACCGGACGAGCGGTAAGTGTCGATGCGCACGTCGGATTCAGAGACGTCGATCTCGATCCTGTCATCGACGACCGGATAGACCCAGATGCTGGAGAAGGACGTGTGGCGGCGCGCATTGCTGTCATAGGGCGAAATGCGCACCAGGCGGTGGACGCCGGATTCGGTCTTCAGCCAGCCATAGGCGTTATGGCCCTTGATCAGCAGCGTGGCGGACTTGATGCCGGCCTCTTCGCCGTCATGGACTTCCAGCACTTCAACTTTAAAGCGGCGCCGTTCGGCCCAGCGCGTATACATGCGCAGAAGCATCGAGGCCCAATCCTGGCTCTCGGTGCCGCCGGCGCCGGCATGGACTTCGAGATAGGTGTCGTTGGCGTCGGCTTCGCCCGACAGCAGCGTCTCGACCTGGCGGGCCTTGGCTTCGCCTTGCATCGAGCGGATGGCGGCTTCGGCCTCGGCGACGACGCCCTCGTCGCCCTCTTCCTCGCCAAGCTCGATCAGGCCAATATTGTCTTCCAGCGCCTGCGTCAGGCCCTTGACCGCGGCGATTCCCTCTTCGAGGCCCTGACGCTCGCGCATCAGCTTTTGCGCTTCCAGTGGTTCGTTCCAGAGGCTGGCGTCCTCAGCCCGCACATTCAGGTATTCAAGCCGCTTTATGGCCTGATCCCAGTCAAAGATGCCTCCTCAGCAGGGTTATCGCCTGCCTGATCTCGTCGACAATGTTCTGCGTTTCCGCGCGCATGGCTGGTTGTTCTGTCCTGTTTTTGAAATGGCGCTTGGGTCGGCGCGATACATAGGGACGGCATTGCTGCCTGTAAAGCGAAATGGGCCGGCTTAACAAGCCAGCCCATTCAACATATGAAATCAGGTCGTCAGTAAAGCCCGCCGCCGGGCGCCTGGATGGCTTCCGTCGCCTGCGGCGACAGCGGTCCGCCTGCGCCATTGGAGCCGTCGGCCCCCATGCCGATCACCCAATAGCTGTCGGCAGGGCCGGTGCCCGGCTTGAAGGCTTCGATGATGGTGCCGGCATCGCCCGCCGCGGCACGCATGCCGGTCTTGCGGTTGATGGCGACCAGGTTCATGCCTTCCGGCACCTTGAAGTCGACATTGGGCGTGCCGTCCAGCGCCACGCGCATGAAGTCCTTGAAGATAGGCGCCGCCAGACCACCACCGGTGGCGCCATGGCCAAGGCCGCGCGGCGTGTCGTAGCCCATGTAAAGGCCGACGACGAGGTTCGGCGTATAGCCGATGAACCAGGCATCCTTCTCGTCATTGGTCGTGCCGGTCTTGCCGGCAATATGGCGGCCGAGTTCGGCGATCGTGGCGCCGGTGCCGCGCTGGACGACACCTTCCATCATCGAGGTGATCTGGTAGGCGGTCATCGGATCGAGCACCTGCTCGGAATTGTCGACCAGATCCGGTTCGGGCTGGTTGTTCCATTCGGACGCATTGCAGCCTTCGCAGCCGCGCTCGTCCTGCTTGAACACCGTCTTGCCGTAGCGGTCCTGGATGCGGTCGATGAGCGAGGGTTTGATCGACTTGCCGCCGTTGGCCATGATCGAATAGGCCGACACCATGCGCATCACGGTCGTCTCGCCGGAGCCCAGCGCCATCGGCAGATACGGCGCCAAATGGTCGTAGACGCCGAAACGCTCGGCATATTCCACCACCAGCTTCATGCCCATGTCGTTGGCCAGCCGCACCGTCATCAAATTGCGCGACTTTTCGATGCCGGAGCGCAAGGTCGCGGGGCCGGCGACCGTGCCGTCATAGTTCTTCGGCGTCCAGGTCGTGTTGCCGCTCTGGATGGTGATCGGCCCGTCCATGATCACCGAGGCCGGCGTATAGCCATTGTCGAGCGCTGCCGAATAGACGATCGGCTTGAATGACGAGCCCGGCTGGCGCATCGCCTGCGTGGCGCGGTTGAACTCCGACTGCGCATAGGAGAAGCCGCCGACCATGGCCAGCACGCGGCCGGTATGCGGATCCATGGCGATCAGGCCGCCCTCCACTTCCGGCACCTGGCGCAGCGTGTAGGCGCCTTCCGAACCTTCGTTTTTCTGCACGAAGATGACGTCGCCCGGCTGCAGCACGTCGGCCGGCGACTTGGCCTTGACCGTCTTGCCATCGACCACATGGCGCATGGCAAAGCTCATGTCTTCCTTGCTGACGGTGCCTTCGACGCGTTCCTTGACGATATCGCCTGAAATCTGCCTCGTCGGCTGCAGGCCGATGGAAAGGCCGGTCTCCGAGCTGTCGAGCACGACGGCAAGCGACCATTCCGGCACGTCTTCCAGCCCCTTGACGGCGCCCAGCGCCACGCCCCAGTCGCCGGAAGCATCGATATGCGTCACCGGTCCGCGATAGCCGCGCAGCGTATCGTATTTGAGCAAGCCGTTCTGCATCGACTTGCGGGCGATGAGCTGGATCTTCGGATCGAGCGTCGTGCGCACCGACAGGCCGCCCTCATAGAGCGCGTTCTCGCCATAGCGGGAGATGATCTGGCGGCGCACTTCCTCGGTGAAATATTCGCCCGCGAACAGATAGGAGCCGTTGCGGCGCGGCGTTACGCCCAGCGGCTCGGCCTTGGCCTTGTCGCCTTCCTCACGCGTCACGTAGCCGTTCTCGACCATCTGGTCGATGACCCAGTTGCGGCGCTCGATGGCGCGGTCGGCATGCTTGAAGGGATGGTAGTTGTTGGGACCTTTCGGCAGCGACGCCAGATAGGCGGCTTCCGCGACGGTCAGTTCGTTGACCGACTTGTCGAAATAGGTCAGCGCCGCGCCCGCAACGCCATAGGCGCCGAAGCCGAAGAATATCTCGTTGAGGTAGAGCTCGAGGATGCGGTCCTTCGAATAGGCCTGCTCGATGCGGAAGGCCAGGATCATCTCCTTGATCTTGCGCTCATAGGTCTGGTCCGAGGACAGCAGGAAGTTCTTTGCCACCTGCTGGGTGATGGTCGAGGCGCCGACCTGGCGCCTGCCCGAGCCCACATTCTGCAGGTTGACGTAGATGGCGCGGCCAAGCCCGGTGATGTCGATGCCGGGGTGGTTGTAGAAATTCTTGTCCTCGGCCGACAGGAACGCCGCCTTGACCCGGTCCGGAACCGCCTGGATGGGCAGATAGAGCCGCCGTTCGCGCGCATATTCTGCCATCAGCGAGCCGTCGGAGGCATGGATGCGGGTCGTAACCGGCGGCTCGTATTTGGCCAGCACTTCGTAGTCGGGCAGGTCCTTCGCCAGATGGCTGATGTATATCGCCACGCCCGCGGCAACCAGAAGCGCCAGCGTCGTGCCGATACCAAAGAAATAGCCGATGAGACGAATCATGCCCGCTCCAGTCCGAGGTTCGGGAATTTCCTAGACGAAGCCGCCTTTCGCGCAAGCCTTCGCAACGGTCCCGATCCGTGATGGAAAACCCATGTCGCCACCATGTGGACAAAATGGGGCAGCGCCCGATTTCTGCATCCCCCACCGGAAATAAAAGCGCCCGGTGTTGTCGTCGTGCAACGCTGCCTCTGGTTGTAGGCGGCGTCGGCCATCTCAGCCTCCGGTTCCCGTTCCCATCTTGGCGGAGGCAAACAAAGCGACGGCGTTGGTGATGCTCTGCGCCGCCTTGCCGCGCCAGTCGGCGTCGAGTAGCTGCGCCTCGTCCTTGGCGTTGGAGAGATAGCCGAGTTCGACCAGCACCGACGGCACATCGGGCGCCTTCAGCACCTTGAAGCCTGCCGAGCGCTGCGGATTGTTGATCAGGCCGACGCTGGTGGACAACTGGCCGACCAGCGTGTGGGCGAAGCTCATCGAGAAATTATGCGTCTCGCGGCGGATCAGGTCGATCAGTATGTCGGTGACTTCCTTGTTGTCGTCCTTGATCACCATGCCGGCGAACTGGTCGGAGAGGTTTTCGCGATCGGCCAGCGCCTGCGCTTCCGGATCGGATGCCTTGTCGGAGACGGTGTAGACGGTGGCGCCTCTGATGGCCTTGACGCCGATCGTATCGGCATGGATCGAGATCAACAGGTCCGCCTCGTGCTGGCGGGCGATGCGCACGCGGTCGTCGAGCCGCAGGAATTCGTCGGTCTCGCGCGTCATGAACACGTCGTAGTTGCCGACGGCGGCGAGCTTGTCGCGCAATTCGGTGGCGAAGGCCAGCGTGACGTTCTTCTCGATGGTGCCGTTGAGGCCTTCGGCGCCGCCGTCGATGCCGCCATGGCCGGGATCGATGACGACGGTGAAGCGGTGCCCCGGATTGGAGATCGGCCCGGTGCCGACCCTGGCGCCCTTGTCGGTGGAGACGGTCGAGCCGGTGGTCAGCGCCTGGTTGGCAAGGGCTTCGTCGAACTCGCGATCCGAGGCCGCCGACATGTCGATAGCGATGCGGTAGCCGGTTCCGTCCTCATTCTTGAGCACGTCGAGCTTGTCGACCGAGAACGGCCCCTTGCCGGTCAGGATCAGCCGCGATCCCTCGCCTTGATCGCCATAGCGCACCGCCTTGACCAGGCCGCGCGCCTTGGCGTCCTTCGCGCTGATGGCGAATCGTGTGCGCGGCAGATCGACGACCAGCCGGTTGGGGCCGCGCAACAGGAACCATTTGATGTCGGGTTCGCGGTCGAAATCGATGACGATGCGCATCTTGGTGGCGTCGCCCGCCATCTTGTAGGCGGTGGCGCCGAGCGGCGCATCAGCCGCGCGTGAACCCGGCGCAAAACCGAAGCAGAGCGCCAGCAGCAAAAGCACAATCGCAGGGCGCAGCAAAAGGCCTGCGCGGCCATGGCCCTTGTCTGTGGTGCCCGCCAGTCCCATCTCTTTGCAGTCGCTCCCGGTTTGGCGCCTCGCGCCCGCGTGGTTGGTCGAAATGCCGGTCAGGCCGCAGACTCGATTAACGATTGGTATCCAGAGAAGGTTAACCAAGCCTTTTCATTGAGGATTAAGGCCTGTGCTTCCGTTACGGCACTGCTTTTTGCCGGCATCCGAAATCGGGGTTGCCTTCCACCCCGTCAAATCATAAAAGCGATAGTGGATCACTGCAATCCTGGAACCGCTTCTCCCGCAGCTTCCCGCTACAGGTCAGATGAAAGGCGGCTCCTTTCGCTTCCAGCGAAAAGGCTTCAGGTGATCGCGACGAATTTCGCAGGTGTGCGCCCGTGGCGGGGGAATCGCCTGCGTGAGGAAAACGGCCGGGTTTGTTCCCGTGCCGGCTCTGTATGAGCAAACAAGCTGGTCCGGTTCGTCCGGGCTTTGGTTCAAAAGGTTCTGCTGGTGACGATGGCTTCAAGCGCAATCATGGAAAGGTCCGCATCAAACCGCGCCATTATGGCTGCGGGCGGCACCGCCATGGCGCTCAAGCGGCGTCCCGCGGACATTCAGACATCCGGCACCCACATCCCAGACACGCAGCAGCGGGCTTTGCCTCGCAAGCTGCGGCTGATGGCTGCCGGGAGGAAACGTAATAATGCCCAACAAAATGCTGATAGACGCCTCCCACCCGGAGGAAACACGCGTTGTCGTTATCCGCGGTAACCGTATTGAAGAATTCGACTTTGAATCCCAGGACAAGAAGCAGCTCAAAGGAAACATCTATCTCGCCCGCGTAACGCGCGTCGAACCTTCCCTTCAGGCAGCCTTTGTCGAATATGGCGGCAACCGTCACGGTTTCCTCGCCTTCAGTGAAATACACCCCGACTATTACCAGATCCCGGTCGCCGATCGTCAGGCTCTGCTGCGCGCCGAAGCGCAGGAAGCCGAGGACGAGGAGAACGAGGACAATGACGGCGACGACCGCCAGAGCCGTGATCGCGGCCGGCGCGGCCGCCGGCGCGGCGGCAAAGGCCGCGAGCGTGGCGAACACAAGCGCGACGCCGGCACCGATGATGAAAGCGGCGAAATTGGCGACACCGGCAGCGATGCTGTTGCCGAAGAGCCTGCTTCCGAGCGTGCCGCGGCTGATACCGCCGGGCATGAAGATCACGCCGCGCACAGCGACAGCGAAACCTCAGAGACCGAGACATCCGAGACCGAACCCTCAGAAGGCGGCCCGACATCGATCGCGGCAAGCGTCGAAGCGGATGTGATCTCCGAAGCCGTCCCGCCGGCTGAGGCCGGCGACGAGGCGGCCCCCAGCGAGGCTAGCAGCGAAACTGTTTCGGCCGATCACAGCGGCGAATCCACCTCCAGCGACAATGATCGCGGCATGCTGGAAGAGGTGCAGTCCTCGCATCTCGACGACCACGAGATTGAATCGGTTGGCGCCGAGGATGCGCTGGAAGAGGTACGCAACCGCCGCAAGCCGGTGCGCCGCCAGTACAAGATCCAGGAAGTCATCAAGCGCCGGCAGATCCTGCTGGTGCAGGTGGTCAAGGAAGAGCGCGGCAACAAAGGCGCGGCTCTCACCACCTATCTGTCGCTTGCCGGCCGCTATTCGGTGCTGATGCCCAACACGGCGCGCGGCGGCGGCATTTCGCGCAAGATCACCAGCGCGGTCGACCGCAAGCGCCTCAAGGAAGTCGTTGCCGATCTCGAAGTGCCGCAGGGCATGGGCGTGATCCTGCGCACCGCCGGCGAAAGCCGCACCAAGGCCGAAATCAAGCGCGACTACGAATATCTGATGCGGCTTTGGGAAAACGTCCGCAGTCTGACGCTGCAATCCACCGCCCCTGCCCTCGTCTACGAGGAAGGCAGCCTGATCAAGCGCTCGGTGCGCGACCTCTACAACAAGGATATCGACGAGATTCTTGTCTCCGGCGAGGAAGGCTATCGCGAAGCCAAGGATTTCATGCGCATGCTGATGCCGAGCCACGCCAAGGTGGTTCAGCCGTTCCGCGACACGACGCCGATCTTCGTCCGCAACGGCATCGAGGCACAGCTCGACCGCATGCTGCAGCCGCAGGTGACGCTGAAGAGCGGCGGCTACATCATCATCAACCAGACCGAAGCGCTGGTCGCCATCGACGTCAATTCGGGCCGCTCCACCAAGGAGCACTCGATCGAGGACACCGCGCTCCACACCAACCTCGAAGCGGCGGAAGAAGTCGCCCGGCAGTTGAGGCTGCGCGATCTCGCCGGCCTGATCGTCATCGACTTCATCGACATGGAGGAGAACCGCAACAACCGCTCCGTCGAGAAGCGGCTCAAAGACCACCTCAAGAACGACCGGGCTCGCATCCAGGTCGGCCGTATCTCGCATTTCGGCCTGATGGAAATGTCGCGCCAGCGCATCCGCGCCAGCGTACTGGAATCGACCATGAAGCCCTGCCCGCATTGCGGCGGCACCGGCCATGTCCGCTCCGACTCGTCGGTGGCGCTGATGGTGGTGCGGGCGATCGAGGAATTCCTGCTCAAGGATTCGCGCAGCCACATCACCGTGCGGACGCCGGCGGCAACCGCGCTCTATGTGCTCAACCACAAGCGCGGCACCTTGGTGGAACTCGAAAGCCGCTTCGGCCTGACCATCACCATCGAGGCTGATGACACGGTCGGTGTGCAGCACTATGCCATCTTCCGCGGCGCTATTGCCGAAAAGCCGGAAGGCTTTGTCGAACAGCGCAGCCTGCCCGCTTATGTCGAGCCGGAAGAGCCCGAGGACGAGATCGTCATCGAGGAGGAAGACGACGAGGTTGTGGTGCAGGTCGAGCAGCCGCGCCAGGCGCAGCCGCAGTCGCAGCAGCAGCCGAGATCGGCTGAGGACGGCGAAGGCCGCGACCGCAAGCGCCGCAAGCGCCGCAGGCGGCGTGGCGGCAAGGATCGCGACCGCGAGCACGGCGAGCGCGAGCATGGCCAGACCGCCGAAGGCGCTTCGGCCCCTGCGGCAAGCGCCGACTTTGCCTCTGAACCGGGCGGCAACGATGCTGCACCGCAAGACGAAGCCCCGGTTGGTGCCGTCGAAACGGTGGAAGCGTCTGATGACACCCAGGGCAAGAAGCGCCGGCGCGGCAAGCGTGGCGGGAAGCGCAATCGCCGTGAGGACGGCGAAGGCGGCACCGAGACCGAAGCCGGCGAAAGCGCCGACGCTTCGGTGGTCGATGCTGCTGAAGCCGAAACGGTCGCAAGCGAGCCGGTCGCGGCGGTAGCGGTTGAAGAAGCCGCGGCTCCCGCCGCGGCGAACGACGACACGCCAGCCGAAAAGCCGAAGAAGAAGCGCGCCTCGAGGGCGAAGAAGGCCGCGGCCGAAATCCCCGCCGAGACGGTGGCCGAAGTGCCGGCCGCCGCCGCTGTCGAGGACATCGCACCGGTCGAGGCGAAGACGTCTGCGCCTGCCGCTGCCCCGGCGACTGAGGAAGAAGCACCCGCCAATGTCCGCCCGACTCGGCGCAAGCCTGTGGCGATCGATGCCCCTGTCGTGCCGGTGGTCTCCTCGACGGTCGCCGATGAGGCCAAGGCTGAGGAAAAGCCGAAGCGTGCCGGCTGGTGGCAGCGGAAGGGCTTTTTCTAAGCTTTTCAGCTAATTAAGATAGATTTCTGACAAAAAATCCCGCGTCGTTCGAACCACGACGCGGGATTTTTTGTTATGTGGCGCGACGTCAGGACTTGCCGAGATTCAGGTCAGGCCGAGTCGAGAATGGTGGCTTCCGAGAACCGGAGCGGAGCGTACTTAAAGTACGTGAGCACCGGAAGCGCAGGAAGCTGCCATTCGCAGGCCGGCCTCACCTGAATATCGGTAAGTCCTAGGGTGCGAAGATCGACCAGTTCATCACCCTGGCCAGCTTTTCCAGCGCGATCGACCCCAGCTTCGAATTGCCGTTGGCGTTGAGACCTGGCGACCACACGGCGAGCGAGGCGACGCCCGGCACGATCCCCAATATGCCGCCGCCGACGCCGCTTTTGCCGGGAATGCCGACGCGGAAAGCAAAATCGCCGGAGCCGTCATAGTGGCCGCAGGTCAGCATCATGGCGCCGATGCGGCGTGCGCGCTCGGCCGACACCACGGAATGGCCGGTCGCTGGGTTCTTGCCGCCATTGGCGAGGAAGCGGCCGGCCAGCGCCAGTTGCCGGCAGCTCATGGCGATGGCGCAATGGTGGAAGTAGACGCCCAGCGCCAGCTCCGGCGCATGGTGAAGATTGCCGAAGGATTTCATGTAGTTGGCAAGGGCAAAGTTGCGGTAGCCGGTGGCGCGTTCGGACGCCGCGACCTCGCGGTCGATGATGATCGTCTCATCGTCGGCGAGGAACTGGATGAAGCGCAGGATCTCGCCGATCGCTTCACGCGGCTGGTGGCCGGCGAGCAGGATGTCGGAAACGACGATGGCGCCGGCATTGATGAACGGATTGCGCGGAATGCCGTTCTCATGCTCGAGCTGGACGATCGAGTTGAACGGATTGCCCGACGGCTCGCGCCCAACCCGCTGCCACAGCGCATCGCCGACATTGCCCAGCGCCAGCGTCAGCGTAAACACCTTCGAAATGCTCTGGATCGAGAACGCCTGGTCGGCATCGCCGGCGACAAGCACGTGGCCGTCATTGGTCACCGCCGCAATGCCGAATTTCTTCGGATCGACCTTGCCGAGCTGCGGGATGTAGGTGGCGACGTCGCCACGATCGGTGCGTTCCGCCATCTCGGCGGCGACATCGGCCAGCGCTTGTTCGAGTTCCGGCATTGTCGTCCCCGCTATTTCAGCCAGCGCTCGATGCGCGTCATCGCCTCGACCATATCGACATGGCTGCCGGCATAGGAAAAACGCATCGTTCGGTGTCCGGCCAGCGGATCGAAATCACGGCCGGGCGTCGCCGCCACATGCGCCTCGGCCAGCATTTTGCGCGCAAAGGCCATGCTGTCATTGGTATGCCGGGTGACATCGCAGAAAGCATAGAACGCGCCATCCATGGGGGCTGCCAGCGGAAATCCGAGCTCCGGCAGGCGCTGCATCAACAGCTCGCGATTCCAGGCGTAGCGCGCCTTCACCGCTTCCAGCTCTTCCGTCGCCTTGAACGCTTCGATCGCGGCGATCTGCGACAGTTCCGGCGGCGAGATGTAGAGGCTCTGGGCGATGCGCTCGACCGGCCGCACCAGTTCTTCCGGCAGCACCATCCAGCCGATGCGCCAGCCGGTCATGCAATAGTATTTTGAGAAGGAATTGATCACCGTTACGCCCGAGCCATAGGCCAGCGCCGTAGTGTCGGGCGCGGCATAGGCCAGCCGGTGATAGATCTCATCCGATATGACCGCGATGCCGAGTTCTTCGGCTGTCCTCACCAGCGCCGAGAGCTCATCGGCGGGAATGACGGCGCCGGTCGGATTGGCCGGGCTGGCGAACAGCACGCCCTTCAACGGGTTTTCCCGATGCGCCACCTTCAAATGGTCGGCATGCAGATAAGCGTCCAGGCCGAGCTCGATCTCGACGATCTCGATGCCGAGCGCGGCCATGATGTTGCGATAGGCGGGATAGCCGGGTGCCGCGATGGCGATGCGGTCGCCCGGATCGAACATCGCCAGGAAGGCCAGATTGAAGGCTGCCGACGATCCCGTCGTCACGGCGATGCGGTTCGGCGCGACATCAATTCCGTAGTGATCGCCATAATGCGCGGCGATCGCCTTGCGCAGATCCGCCAGGCCGAGCGCATCGGTGTAGCCGATGCGGCCGATCTTCAGCGCATTTACGGCGGCTTCCCTGACCCCCACCGGCGCCGGATCGGATGGTTGCCCGACGGCCATGGACACGACAGGCACGCCTGTCGCCTTCAGCCGGTTGGCCTCGGCCAGGATGTCCATGGCGTGAAACGGCTCGACTTCACCGCGGCGCGACAGCGAAACAACCATTTGACCTCACCTCTTCCGCCCAATCCTGCCGCACCAGGCCAGCAACCCCGATGGCAGCGCCGCACAAATGCCCGATTGATGTGAGGATCACAAGTTAGCCTAGTTTCGGTGCCGACTCTTTTCATCGTTCGCCCGCTCGTTTACCAGTGGACCTCATGCTGAGCCGACCCAAATCGACGATTTCAAAATATTCCATCGGGAAGACAGCGCGCGGCTTCGCGACGCTTTTGCTTGCCGCCGCCGTTGCCATCTCCGGCTCGGTGACAGCATTCGCGCAGGCGGTGCCGGTGGTGCGCGATGCCGAGATCGAGGCGCTGGTGCGCGACTATGCGCGGCCGATCTTCAAGGCGGCTGGTCTCGCCAATGACGGCGTCGATATCGTCCTGGTCAACGATCAGAGTTTTAACGCCTTCGTCACCGGGCGCCGGCTGTTCATCAACACCGGCGCGCTGATGCAGGCCGAAACGCCCAATGAGATCATCGGCGTCATCGCCCACGAAGCCGGCCACATCGCCGGCGGCCATCAACAGAAATTGCGCGACCAGCTCGAGCGCGCCAAGACGATGGCGATTATCGCCACGCTGCTTGGCGCCGGCGCCATCGTTGCCGGCGCCACCACCAACAGCCGCGGCCTTGCCGGTGCCGGCATGGGTGTCGCCGCCGGCGGCGGCGAGATGGCGCAGCGCAGCATTCTTGCCTACCAGCGCACCGAAGAGTCGACCGCCGACCGCTCGGCCATCACCTATCTCAATGCCACCGGCCAGTCCGGCATGGGCATGCTGAAGACCTTCGCCCGCTTCCAGAACGCGCTGTCTCTGTCCGGCACGCAGGTCGATCCCTACCGGATCAGCCATCCCATGCCGCAGGAGCGCATCGCCAATCTCGAAGTGCTGGTCAAGCAAAGCCCCAATGTCGACAAGGTCGATCCGCCCGCGCTGCAGCAGCGGCACGACATGATGCGCATCAAGATCGCCGCCTATATGGGCGGCCAGGCCGCCGCGACGCGGCTGATGCGCAAGGCCCCGGGCAGCCTCCCATCGCGCTATGGCGAGGCGCAGATGGCCTATCTCTACGGCAATCTGGGCGCGGCACTCACCAAGACCAACGCCTTGATCAAGGAACAGCCGAAGAACCCCTATTTCCAGGAATTGCGCGGCGACATCCTGATGAAGGCCAACAAGCCGAAGGACGCGGCGGATGCCTATGCCAAGGCGGTCAGCCTCGATCCGGTGAAGTCGGGCCTGTTGCCCGTGTCCCTCGGCCAGGCGCTGATGGCCATCGGCACGCCTGATTCACTGAAGAAGGCGGTGGTGCAGATCAACAACGGTCTCGGGCGCGACAAGGAAAACACCGCCGGGTACCGCTATCTGGCCCAGGCCTATGGCGAACTCGGCAACATCCCGGCCGCGGAGCTCGCCACCGCCGAGGGCCATTTCTATTCCGGCGACTACAAGAATGCGAAAATCTTTGCCATGCGCGCGCAAAAGGACTTGAAGCGCGGCGAGCCCGGCTGGATTCGCGCGCAGGACATCATAAACTACAACCCTTCAGGCAAACTCAAGAAATGAACCTTCCGGTCGCTCGCAGCGACTAAAATAGACCGGAACCGGTAAGAGGATCAGACGATGAACAAGGCAATATTGCTAGGCACGACGGGAGTGGCGGCTGCTCTTGCCATGCTGGCTTTCGGGTTCGTCGCCGGCAGTCCGCAGGTGGCTAAGGCCGATACGGCGCAGATCGTGCAGGTAGCGTCCTCGGACACCAAGATCGACCGCGCCGAGGTCGAGGGCATCATCCGCGACTATCTGTTGAAGAACCCGGAAGTGCTCCTCGAAGTGCAGGACGCACTGGAGGCCAAGCAGAAGGAAGAGCAGCGCATTGCCGCCCTCGGCGTCATCAAGAACGCCAAGGATGAGATCTTCAACTCGACCTTCGACGGCGTCGTCGGCAATCCCAAGGGCAAGGTCACCATCGTCGAGTTCTACGATTACAATTGCGGCTTCTGCAAACGCGCCATCGAGGACATGCGGGCACTGACCAAGTCCGATCCGGACCTGCGCTTCGTGCTCAAGGAATTCCCGATCCTCGGCCCGGATTCGCAGAAGGCCAGCGTCGTCTCGATGGCCTTCCACCTGATGAAGCCGGAAAAGTATGGCGAGTTCCACAATGCGCTGCTCGGCGGCCAGGGCCGCGCCACAGAGGCTGCGGCCATCAAGGTGGCGCTGTCGCTCGGTGCCGATGAGGCGGAGTTGCGCGAGAAGATGAAGGATCCGACCATCACCGAGGCTTTCTCCAAGACCTTCGACCTCGCCAACAAGCTGGCCATCACCGGAACGCCGTCCTACGTGGTCGGCAATGAGGTGGTGTTCGGTGCGCTTGGCCAGGAAGTGCTGGCCGAAAAGATCGAGGCGGCGAAAGCCGCTCTCTGATCTTGCGCGCGAGCCTATCTCTCACGGGCAATTTCGGCCTGTTGTGGACAGTGAAAGATCGCACTTGCGCTCTTTCCGCGGGCGACTATGCCCATTATAGAAGGCCCTGCGCGCCGGCTTGAGGCAGGTGCCGGGAAAAGGTCGGCATTTTTGAAAACGATTTTCGTCCTGAACGGTCCCAACCTGAACGCGCTCGGCAAGCGCGAGCCCGGCATCTATGGCGGCAAGACGCTTGCCGCGATCGCCGACGACTGCAAGCAGGCAGGCGCCGCACTTGGCCTCGAGATCGATTTTCGCCAATCGAACCATGAGGGCGACCTCGTCGACTGGATCCAGGAGGCCGGCGACAAGGCCGCCGGCATCGTTATCAATCCGGGTGCCTACAGCCACACCTCGATCGCCATTCACGACGCCATCCGTGCTATCGCGCCGCTGCCCGTCGCCGAAGTTCACCTCTCCAACATCCACGCGCGGGAACCATTCCGCCACGTCTCCATGGTCGCGCCGGTCGCTGTCGGCATGATCTGCGGGTTCGGGCCGCTTGGCTACTCGCTGGCGCTGCAGGCGCTGGCGGCACGCCTATGACCGGCCCACAAACAGAAGGCTCGAAAATGTCGATAAAGAAGACCGGTGTTGACCAGCAACTGATCCGCGATCTGGCGGGCATACTGAACGACACCAATCTGACCGAGATCGAGGTCGAGCTCGGCGACCTGAAGGTGCGCGTATCGCGCCAGGCGCCGGCGGCCGTCCACGCCATTGCAGCACCTCAAGCAGGCTATGCACCGGCAGCGCAGCCCGCGGCGAGCGCTGCTGCACCCGCGGCAGCCGATCCGTCCAAGAACGCAGTCCCCTCGCCGATGGTCGGCACCGCCTATCTCGCCCCCTCACCCGACGCCAAGGCCTTCATCGAGATCGGCCAGAAGGTCAAGGAAGGCCAGACGCTGCTGATCATCGAGGCGATGAAGACAATGAACCAGATCCCTTCGCCGCGGGCCGGCACGGTGACGGCGATCCTGTTCGAGGACGGCCAGCCGGTCGAATACGGCATGCCGCTCGTCGTGATCGAGTAGAGCGGGCCGGATGTTCCAGAAGATCCTCATCGCCAATCGCGGCGAAATCGCGCTTCGGGTGCTGCGCGCCTGCAAGGAACTCGGTATCCAGACCGTGGTGGTGCATTCGACCGCCGATGCGGACGCCATGCATGTCAGGCTTGCCGACGAGAGCGTGTGCATCGGCCCACCGCCGTCGCGCGACAGCTATCTCAACATCCACCAGATCGTCGCCGCCTGCGAGATCACCGGCGCCGACGCCGTGCATCCAGGCTATGGCTTCCTGTCGGAGAACGCCAAGTTCGCCGACATCCTGGCCGCCCACAACATCACCTTCATCGGCCCGTCCGGCGACCATATCCGCATCATGGGCGACAAGATCGAGGCCAAGCGCACCGCAAAACGCCTCGGCATTCCGGTCGTGCCCGGCTCGGACGGCGCCGTCACCGATCAAAAGGAAGCCAAGCGCATTGCCGCCGAGATCGGCTATCCCGTGATCATCAAGGCGTCGGCGGGCGGTGGTGGGCGCGGTATGAAGGTCGCTCTCACCGAGGCCGACCTTGAGATCGCCTTGCAGACAGCGAGCACGGAGGCGGGTGCGGCCTTCGGCGACGATGCCGTCTACATCGAAAAATACCTGCAAAAGCCGCGCCACATCGAGGTGCAGGTGTTCGGCGACGGCGCCGGCCGCGGCGTGCATTTCGGCGAGCGCGACTGTTCGCTGCAGCGCCGCCACCAGAAGGTCTGGGAAGAGGCGCCCTCGCCGGCCCTCAACGCCGAGGAGCGCGCCCGCATCGGCGGTATCTGCGCCAAGGCCATCGCCGACCTCGGCTATTCCGGCGCCGGTACCATCGAATTCCTCTACGAGAACGGCGAGTTCTACTTCATCGAGATGAACACGCGCCTGCAGGTCGAGCATCCGGTGACGGAAGCCATCACCGGCATCGATCTCGTGCACGAGCAGATCCGCGTCGCCTCAGGCGGCGGGCTTTCGGTGCGCCAGGAGGACATCAAGTTCAATGGCCACGCCATCGAATGCCGCATCAACGCCGAGGATCCGCGCACCTTCACGCCCTCGCCCGGCACGATCACCCATTTCCACACGCCTGGCGGCCTCGGCATCCGCGTCGATTCCGGTGTCTATTCCGGCTACAAGATCCCGCCCTATTACGACAGCCTGATCGGCAAGCTGATCGTGCATGGACGCAACCGCGTCGAATGCATGATGCGGCTGCGCCGGGCGCTCGACGAATTCGTCGTCGACGGCATCAAGACGACGCTGCCGCTGTTTCGCGACCTTGTCGGCAATGCCGACATCGCCAATGGCGACTACGACATCCACTGGCTGGAAAAGTATCTGGCCAAAGAGGAATAGCGCCCAAATTGCCGCTATGATGCCGCAATGACCCGCCCCTACGCGCCCGGCTATCGCATTCCGACCGACCTTTTGCTCAAGGCCTATGCCTCGGGCGTCTTTCCGATGGCTGAGAGCGCTTCGGACCCTGAGGTGTTCTGGGTGCGGCCGGAGACGCGCGGCATCATCCCGCTCGAGGGTTTCCACACGCCGAAGAGCCTGAAGAAGACGATCCGCAAGCACCCGTTCGACATCCGCTTCGACTTCGATTTCGAGGCGACGATCGATGGCTGCGCCGAAAAGCGCGAGGAGCGCCGCTCGACTTGGATCAACGCGCCGATCCGCGAAGCCTATGTCGAGCTGCATCGGCTGGGGCACTGCCACTCGGTCGAGGCCTGGCGGGAGGAACGGCTGGTCGGCGGCCTCTATGGCGTGTCGCTCGGCCGGGTGTTCTTCGGCGAAAGCATGTTTGCCCGGGAGACCGACGCGTCCAAGACCTGTCTCTATTATCTCGTCGAGCAGCTGAAGGCGCGCGGCTTCGCGCTTCTCGACACGCAGTTCACCACCGAACACCTCAAGCGCTTCGGCGCGGTCGACGTGCCGCGTGGCAAATACGAGAAGATGCTTGCCGACGCGCTGAAGGGCGAAGCAGTATTTTATCCCTGACCGGCATACCGGGCGCGGCCGGTCCGCTTGACCGGTGAAAGAAGATCAGCCCTTTGCCGCGGTCTCCATCGGTGTCTGCGAGTGGAACATCATCTTCCAGCCGTTGACGCGGTGGACATAGCCGGTGCTGACAAGCGCGGCGTAGGCTTCGCCGTTTTCCCGTGTCGCATGAGCCTCATAAGTCAGCATGATAATGTCGCTGCCGGGCTCAATAATGCCTTTGAGGTCGATCTGCAGATCGCGCCAGCGGTGGGGCTTGGTCGCGGTCTTGGCGAGGTCGGCATTGTCCATCGCCTTTGCCATCTCAGGAAATGCCACCAGGCATTCTGTGTCGGCGTTGGCCGCGTAATAGGCCGAGTCGCCCGTCCAGAACCCCTTTTCAAGGTCGAGCAGGTCTTTCTTGCTGGCCGTGATCCGCTTGCTGTCTGACATCGCAAAATCCTCCAAGCGCATAAATGCGCGGTCGTTCATGGCCCAAACGCGTGGTGGCCACGACGGTTCCGGAGGATCAGTTGGTGTCGGTCGCGTCAGGCTCCGTGGGGTCTGGCTGTTCCACAGCCGGAGCAGCGGCGGGCTTTGGCTTGGAGGTATCGACTTTGGGCGTCTCGGCCTTGGCCGCGTCCGGCGGCGGCACATCCGACTTCTGCTTGCAGCCCTTCAGCCAGACGTCATAGACGGCATGCTCGACGGCATTGAGACCGGGGCTTTCGGCGAACATCCAGCCGGTGAAGATACGGCGGATCTTGCGGTCGAGCGTGATCTCGTCGACCTCGACGAAGGAATCGGTCTTCGGTTCCTCGTTCTCCGGCCGCGAATAGCAGATGCGCGGCGTCACCTGCAAAGCGCCGAACTGCACCGTTTCGTCGATATAGACATCGAAGGTGATGATGCGGCCGGTGATCTTGTCGATGCCGGCGAATTCGGCGACCGGGTTGGTGATGCGTTCCGAGATTGCCGGCGCCGCGGCGGGCTCCTGGGCTGCAGCAAACCCGGTCGGGCACATGGCAACAGCGGCAACTGCCGTCAGTCCGGCCATCCATGTCAGGCTGAAAATGTTCATGCTGATATACCGGTGGTTTGGGCCTGGGTGATTCTGTCACGCCCCAAGGCTATTCGCCGTTGTCATATCAACAAGCAGCTAAACGCCAATTGTGGCGACAAAAGACCGCCCGGTGGTCAAGAACCAGGCGTCCACGCATCGTAGTCGCCCGTGACCTGCGGACGGTGCTGATTGGTGAGCACGGAACCCTTCGGGCGATAGGCAGCCGGTGTTCCCGTGAGGTTCGGTTCGTGCGCCTTTTCCCATTCGCGCGGGCGATAGTCGTCGCTCGGCGGCGCGACATCGACGCGGTGATGGATCCAGCCGTGCCAGCCCGGAGGAATCGCCGAGGCTTCCGAATAGTTGGCGTAGATGACCCAGCGGCGGGTGCGGCCTTCCGAATCGACGCCGCCCTCATAGTAGACATTGCCGGTCGCGTCCTGGCCGACCTTGCTGCCGTGGCGCCAGGTGTGGAAACGCGTTCCCAGCGTCTGGCTGTTCCACCAGGTGAAAAACTGCGTAAGGAAGGTTTTCATCAAAAATCCTCGCGGCGCGCGCGGCGGTGCCTGCTTCCCTGCTTATGGCGTCAGGTCATCGCGAAGGCAAGGGTTTTGCGCTGCCTGCGGCACTGACGGCATGGCGAAAGCACGGGCGTCGGTCGGTCCATTTCGCACCCGCGAACAGCACGCTTGCCAAGCCGGCTGCGTCTTCCTAAAGCTCTCATCGCCCGGCGCTGGTCAACGCCGGCCGCGGGAGGTGAGGAATGGCCACAGCTGTCGTCAAGATCAGCGCGGAGACCATACGCGCCCGCAAGGGCGGCGTGCCGATCGTCTGTCTGACCGCTTACACCTATCCCGTCGCCCGCCTGCTCGACGACCATGTCGACCTTCTCCTGGTCGGCGACAGCGTTGCCATGGTGCTGCACGGCCACAAGACCACGCTCGGCGCTTCGCTGGAGATGATGATCGCCCATGGCCAGGCGGTGATGCGCGGCTCGGCAAAGGCATGCGTGGTGGTCGACATGCCGGCCGGCAGCTATGAAAGGTCAGTCGCGCAAGCCGTTGCCTCGGCGCGCCGCATCTCTGAGGAAACCGGCTGCCAGGCGGTGAAGCTGGAAGGCGGCGTCGACGTCGCCGGCCAGATCGCGGCCATCGTCGCATCCGGCATTCCGGTGATGGGCCATATCGGCCTGCAGCCGCAATCGGTGGAAAAGGACGGCGGCTACAAGATCAAGGGCCGCACGCCGGAGAATGTCGCAGCCCTCATGCGCGACGCCGATGCGGTCGAAAAGGCCGGCGCGTTTTCGCTGGTCATCGAAGGCACGGTCGAGACTGTTGCCGCCGACCTGACCCGAAGCATCGCCATTCCGACCATCGGCATCGGCGCCAGCAGCGATTGCGACGGCCAGATCCTGGTCATCGACGACATGATCGGCCTGACCGTCGACCGGGTGCCGAAATTCGTAAAGGAATATGCCGATTTGCGCAGCGTGGTCGCCGATGCCGCCGCGCGTTATGCGGCAGAGGTGCGCAGTCGCACCTTTCCCGGACCAGGCCATGTCTTTTCAGCCAAAACGGGCAAGGACAACGCATGAACCAGCCCGTCGTCGTCGACACTGTGCTTGCCCTTCGCGCTGCGATCCGCGACTGGCGGCGCGACGGCCTCAGCGTTGCCATGGTGCCGACCATGGGCGCGCTGCATGACGGCCATATCTCGCTGGTCAGGGCCGCGCTTTCGACGGCCGATCGCTGCATCGTCTCGATCTTCGTCAATCCGGCCCAGTTCGCCCCTACCGAAGACCTCGACAAATATCCGCGCCAGCTGGCCCGCGACCTCGACCGGCTGACGCATGCCGGCGCGCATCTGGCCTTCACGCCGGCGGTTTCCGAAATGTACCCGGAGGGTTTCGCGACCAGGATTTCGGTCGGCGGCCCGTCTTCGGGGCTGGAATCGGATTTCAGGCCGACCTTCTTCGAGGGCGTCGCCACGGTCGTGGCCAAGCTGTTTCTGCAAGCCTTGCCCGATCGCGCCATTTTTGGCGAAAAGGACTACCAGCAGCTTTGCGTCGTCCGAACACTCTGCCGCGATCTCGACCTGCCTGTGGACATTGTCGGCGCGCCCACGGTGCGCGACGCGCACGGCCTCGCGATGTCGTCGCGCAATGCCTATCTCGGCGCCGCCGAACTCGATGTCGCACGCCAGCTCAATCTCATCTTGCGCCAGGCAGCGGCGGCGCTTGCGGCCGGCACAGACGAAAGCAGCGTGACCGCCAAGGCTGCCGCCGAGCTTCTCGAGGCAGGCTTCGACCGCGTCGACTATGTTGCCGCGCGCGAGAGCCTGACCCTTGCCCCCTGGCGGCGTGACAGCGACGGCCGCCTCCTCGCTGCCGCCTGGCTTGGCAGGACCAGGCTGATCGACAATGTGGAAGTTTCCTCATTTATTCCCTGAAAAATTCCAAATTCGTTCACTTTGATTTGTATCGCAGCTTGGCGCGAGCGCCCGTAAACAGCGGTCATTCAGGGTCATATCGGCTTGTCTGATAGCGATAACGCACCAAAACGTCGCTGTGAGATGTTTCACAGACGCGGCGTACCCGGCAATGTTGTGTTACCTCAGGCAGAGACAATGTGTGACATGCCACTACGCTGCGATGCAAACGAGGCTCTATGTCTATCCAGGCCAACATCAACGGTCGCGCTCTGCCGCAGATCGTCGAGGCTATCTATGATTCGATTGCCGATGTCGGCCGTTGGCAGTCGACCCTTGAATCAATCTGCAAATTGGCGATCGGCCGGCTTGCCATGCTGGCGGTCGTCGACACATCAAGCAATTCGGCGCGGTTTTCGATGTCCTGCGGCGATCCCGCCCTGCTTGACCCACTGCAGCGCGACTACGCCTCCGAAGTGCCTTTCTTCAAAGCAGTGCCGAAGATGGACATCGACATGCCGTTCACCATCGATGGCGTCTATGCGCTGCAAGGCCCCGACGCGCGGCAGAACTGGGTCGAAAGCCGCATCGTGCGCGAGTGGGTGGAACCCAACCGTCTCGACGATTTCTTCTGGGTGGCGCTGATGAAGCAGCCGGCACGCACCGGCACGATGATGGTGGTGACCGACAAGGAAAGGCCGCTGATTTCGGCCAGGGATCTCAACCTGATTTCGACGCTCGCACCTCACGTCCGGCGCGCAGTGACCATCGGCGACCTGTTCGAGGCCGAGCGGCGCAAGGCTGACATCTTCCGCTCGATCATTGAGAGCCTCGACCATCCGGTGCTGATCGTTGCCGACGACATGCAGATCATCGTCGCCAATCCGGCAGCCGAAGCGCTGCTCGCGCAAAACACCTCCGTGTCCTCAGTGCGCGGCCAGCTGTCGTTCGCCTATGGCAATGCCAACGCCGCCATCGGCCGCGCCGTTTTGCTCGGCACGCGCGACGAATTCGCGCTCGGGCCGTCAGGCATCAACATCCCCCTGGTCCGGTCCATGGTTCCGGCGGTGGCGCATGTCATGCCGCTGGCGCGACGCGACATTTCGGCCCGTATGTCGCAACGCGCCGCCGCCGCCATCTTCATCGCCGCCGCCGGCGCAGCACCCGTGCCGGCGCTGGAAGCGATCGCAGCGCTGTTCGGATTGACCGCGGCGGAAAAGCGCGTTGCCGGCCATGTCTTCGCTGGCCGGACGCGGCGCGAAATCGCGGCTGCAAGCGGCGTCTCGGACGGCACCATCAAATCACAGCTGGCGACGATCTTCGACAAGACCGCCACCGGCGACCAGCGAGAACTGCAGCTCCTGATGCGGGAATTGACGCCGCCGCTGCGCTCGGCCTGACACGCGCCGTCAGCTATCTATCCCAGTGGCTTCTCAAAGATCAGCGCTGGCAATCCTGAGCCACCGCCGCAATCGGCAGTGCTGCCGGCTGGCACAAACCCTTTCGCCCGATAAAAGGCTATGGCCGGCGCGTTGGCCTCTTCCACCTCGACGCGCAAGGTGTTTGCCTCGGGAAAGCTGGCCTCGACCTCGTCCAGCAAGGCCTGGCCGATGCCTTGCCGCTGGCAGGCGGGCAGGACATAGAGCTGGTTCAACAGCACGATCTTCGCATCCGTCGTAGCGGCGGCGAAAGCCATGCCGCCGATGCGCTTGCCGTCGTCGGCGACCAGGAATTCTGAATTCGGCCTTATCAGCCGCGCCTTGAGCGAGGCGATTGAATGCCAGTCGTCGGTGATTTCTCTCACCCGCTCAGTGCCATAGATAGCGTCGTAGGTCGCATGCCAGGTTTCGACCAGCAGCGCGCGGATGGCGGCAAGGTCGCGCTCGCTGGCGGTGCGGACGAACATGGCCCTATTCGATGCCGAGCTTGGCCTTGACCAGATCGTTGACCGCCTGCGGGTTGGCCTTGCCGCCGGTCGCCTTCATCACCTGGCCGACGAACCAGCCGGCCATGGTCGGCTTGGCGCGCGCCTGTTCGGCCTTGTCTGGGTTGGCGGCGATGACCTCGTCGACCGCCTTCTCGATGGCGCCGGTATCGGTAACCTGCTTCATCCCTCGGCTTTCGACCAGCTGGCGCGGATCGCCGCCCTCGTTCCAGACGATCTCGAACAGATCCTTGGCGATCTTGCCGGAGATGGTGCCTTCCTTGATCAGGTCGATGACGGCACCGAGCTGCTCCGGTGTGACAGGAGCATTTTCAATATCTTTGCCGGCCTTGTTGAGCTGGCCGAGCAGATCGTTGATGACCCAGTTGGCGGCAAGCTTGCCGTCGCGGCCGCTGGCCACCTGCTCGAAATAATCGGCGATCGGCTTTTCCGACACCAGGATCGAGGCGTCGTAGGTCGATAGCCCGAGCGAAGAGGCCAGCCGCGCCTTCTTGTCGTCGGGCAGTTCCGGCAGGTCTTTGGCCAGCGCATCGACATAGGCCTGGTCGAATTCCAGCGGCAAAAGATCGGGATCGGGGAAATAGCGGTAGTCATGCGCCTCTTCCTTCGAACGCATGGAGCGCGTCTCGCCCTTGACCGCATCGTACAGCCGCGTTTCCTGCTCGATCTTGCCGCCGTCCTCCAGGATGGCGATCTGGCGGCGCGCCTCATAGTCGATGGCCTGGCCGATGAAGCGGATCGAGTTCATGTTCTTGATCTCGCAGCGCGTTCCGAACTCGGCACCGGGCCGGCGTACCGAGACGTTGACGTCCGCGCGCATAGAGCCTTCGTCCATGTTGCCGTCGCAGGTGCCGAGATAGCGCATGATGGTGCGCAACTTGGTGACATAGGCCTTGGCCTCGTCACCGGAACGCAGGTCAGGCTTGGAGACGATCTCCATCAGCGCCACGCCCGAACGGTTGAGGTCGACATAGGACATGGTCGCATGCTGGTCGTGCATCGACTTACCGGCATCCTGCTCGAGGTGCAGCCGCTCTATGCCGACCTCGATATCCTCGAATTCGCCTTGGCGGTCGGGGCCAACAGAAACGATCACCGTGCCCTCGCCGACGATCGGCTGCTTGAACTGCGAGATCTGATAGCCCTGTGGCAGATCCGGATAGAAATAGTTCTTCCGGTCGAAAACCGACTTGTGGTTGATCTGCGCCTTCAGCCCGAGACCGGTGCGGATCGCCTGCTTGACGCATTCCTCGTTGATCACCGGTAGCATGCCCGGCATGGCCGCATCGACCAGGCTGACATTGCCGTTGGGGGCCGCACCGAAAGCGGTCGAAGCGCCAGAAAACAATTTTGCTTCCGAGATGACCTGCGCGTGCACTTCGAGACCAATGATGATTTCCCAATCGCCGGTGGCGCCGGAGATCAGGCGCTTGGCGTCGGGCGTGCGGGTATCGATGAGGGTCATGGTGGCCTGCGTACCTAGAATTCTCGGATATGCATGAGACGCATATTTGGATGTGAAACTTCGCTAGTGCAAACCGCCAAAAGAGACAAGGCCAAAGCCGCAGTCTGGCCTTTTCCGCCACTTTCGCCTATAGGACGCCCATCCCAATGGAGAGTGGATGTCCACTTACGCTCAGTCCCGGTAAGGCCCTGACCTCGTAGCGAGGCAGGGCAAGATGACCTGAAACCCCGTGCCACGAAGCTTCGCGGCGGCGGATTTTTTCGTTTCCCGGGAATTCTTCATATGGATATTTCGCGTACTGAACAGCGCATCCTGCACCTGCTCGCACAGGGCGGGCGTATCGAAGTCGAAAAGAACGACAAGAAACGCATTGCCAACGTCAAATGCATGACGCGCGACGGCTGGCACTATCCAGGCGTCGATCTCGATCTGTTTCGAAAACTGAGGCGAAGGAAGGCGGTTTCATCTTGCGATGGCGGCCCCTACCGCATCACAAGGCGCGGACTGCAACTCGTCCGCTCCGAACTAGACAACCGATAGAGTAAAATACCGCCGGCCGGTCTTTCGGTCGGCGGATTCTTCGTCGAGTCAAGCCGTTGCGATATAGGCCCGGATCTCTTCAGCCTCGCGCTCGACATCCTCGATGCGGCGCTTGACCACGTCGCCGATCGACACGATGCCGTCGAGCATCCCGTCCTTTTCCACCGGCAGATGGCGGAACCGGCCTTTGGTCATAATCTCCATCACCTCGTTGACCGTGTGGTTCTCGTTGCAGATCTTCACTTTCGGCGTCATCGCCGAGCGCACTGCGATATCAAGTGCGGCAGCGCCTTCCTTGGCAACCACCCGCACGATGTCGCGCTCGGAAAGGATACCGACGATCTTGCGATCGCCATTGGTGATGACCAGTGCGCCGATCTTGTGGTCGACCAGGATTCGAATGGCTTCGCTCAGCTTTTCATTCGGCCCGAGCGTGAACACGTCATGGCCTTTTTTCTCGAGAATTGCCTTAACCGTCATGGCGTCCTCCTCCTCCTGCTTGCCTAGCCAGCTCCCGCCCTGGCCGGCTTCACATAAGAGTGAACATCGTGCGCCGTGAACGGTTGCATTTCAAGTGTGCTGGTCGCTCTGGTCCTCGGGGATTTCCCATTCAGGCGCCTGCCAGCGCGGGTCGAACCAGCGCAATCCGAAGAAACCGGCGACAAGCCCGCCAATATGCGCCTCCCAGGCGATCTGGCCGGGCTCGCCGAGCCCGAGACCGTAGAGGCCGGTGACGAGATTGATGATCATCCAGGCGCCGAGAAAATTGACGACGCCGCGCATGCGCAGAACGATTGCGATCGGCAGCACGGGACCGGCAAAGGCAGCCCTGCCGGACGAGCGGTCGGTACGGAACCCGAAACGCGCCGCAGCACCCATCATGCCCGATATCGCACCCGAGGCGCCGACCAGAGGCGCCTCACCGAATGGATGGACCGCCCAGAACAGCACCACCGCGGCCAAGCCGGTAACGGCGAAAAACAACGCGAACCAAAGCCAGCCGAGACGGTTGGCCAGCGGCGAACCGAAGGCGGCGAGCGCGATCATGTTGATGGCAATGTGGGCAAGGCCGCCATGCATGAAGGCATAGGTGAAAGGACGGGTGAAGAGGAACCAGTCGAAGCCGTACTGGCCGGTGTAGAGGACGGGAATGAAGGCCCCGTCGGTGAGCAATGTTATCTGCTGGTCCTCGGTCAGCACATATTGCTGCAGCAGGAAGACGGCTACGCAGATGCCGATTATCGTCAGCACCACCGGCGGCAGGTTGAACACCGGCTCGCGGCGCGGCGGCGGCGGCTCTTCGGTCTGTTCGGTCTCGGCGGGGCTTGTCGGTTCGCTCATTCACTTGGGTCCAGGATTCGTTCCGCGAGCTTTAGAGCATGGATGCTTCGGTTGAAACTGCCCTGCATCCTCCGACACCTCGCATGACGCTTTCCAGCCTGGCATCGGGGACAGCACAGATCGCGCTGTCCCCGATGCCAGAGCCAGGGAGGCGGCAGGTCTTCTCACCTTGGCCTCGACGGGTTTAGACTGAAAAAAATCGTTGGCCCTGTCGGCTAGGCCCGCGCTCCGCCGTCCTTGATGAAAGCGACGCAATCGGGAGGAGAAAATGCCAGAAAAAATCCTCGTGCTCATCGGCACGAAAAAAGGCGCCTTCATCGCCGAGAGCGATGGCAAGCGCGGGTTGTGGAAGCTGCGCGGTCCGTTCTGCGAGCACTGGCCGATGAACCATGTCGTCGGCGACCCCGAGACCGGCGCGATCTACGGCGCCGGCGGCAACGAATGGTTCGGTCCGGCGGTCTGGAAGTCGGACGACCTTGGCCAGACCTGGACGCATTCCAGCGAGGGCTTGGCCTATTCGGCTGGCGACGAACCGATCAAGGCGGTGTGGAGCCTCGCCAAGCGCAACGGCAGCCTCTATGCCGGCGTGCAGCCGGCCGGCCTGTTTCGCTCCGACGACGGCGGGGCCACCTGGAGCCACATCAAGGGCCTGCAGCATCACCCGAGCCGCAAGGACTGGAACCCAGGTGGCGCGGGCCTCATCCTCCATTCCATCGTCACGCACCCCGCAGACGAGGAGCAGATCTGGGTGGGCATCTCGTCCGCAGGCGTGTTCTACACCTGGGACGGCGGCAAGACGTGGGAGCCGCGCAACCGTGGCACCCGCGCCGACTTCCTGCCCGAAGGACAAAACTATCCAGAATTCGGCCAGTGCGTACACTGTCTGGTGATGGCGCCCGGCAAGCCCGACCGGCTCTACCAGCAGAACCATTGCGGCATGTACCGCTCCGACGATGGCGGCAAGAACTGGCAGAGCATCGAGAAGGGCCTTCCCTCAACCTTCGGTTTTCCCGCGGCCACGCATCCGCGCGACGCCGACACGCTCTTCCTTCTGCCGCTCAACGGCGACAGCGCCGGCCGCTACGTGCCGGACGCGAAGGCGGCGGTCTGGAAGACGGAGGATGCGGGAGCCACATGGCTCGACGAGCGCAAGGGTCTGCCGCAGGAGAACTGCTATGCGGGCGTGTTGCGGCAGGCTATGGCGACCGACAGCCTCAAGCCGGCCGGAGTCTATTTCGGCACCAGCGGCGGCTCGCTCTTTGCCAGTGCCAACGAAGGCGAAAACTGGTCGGAGATCGCTCAGCATCTGCCCGCGATTCTGTCCGTCGAGACGATGGTGGTGGGCGAGTAGGGCAAATGTCGAACAACTCCGCCCGCAATGTGCACCATGTCATCGCACGGCTCCCGGGCGTGCTCATCGACCTGTTTCCTGGCGCGCCGCGCCGGGTCGAACTGCCGGCCTCGACTGTGAAGGAAATGATCGACGGGTTGGACGCGCTCTGGCCCGGCATGCGCGACCGGATGTGCGATTCCCGCCCTGCCATCCGCCGCCATATGAACGTTTTTGTCGATGGCGAGAAGGCAACCCTGGAAACCGGGCTCGCGCCCGGCACCGAGGTTTTTATCCTAACGGCAATCAGTGGCGGTTAGGCCAGGGAACAGGTAGCCCACCCTCCCGACGATATCCCTGGCCGCAAGCGAGGGAGAAGGGATCAGTTGGAGGGATCCGGCTGGTGGCGGCGCGTTCATCGCTCGCCGACGGCAGGAAGCTTGGCGTCGAGACCCTCGACCGTTTTCGAAGCGCGCGAATCACCGGGCGCGAATCAAAAAGAAGCCGTCCAAGGTTTCCCTTGAACGGCCGGTCGAGCCCCTGCTCCCCCTAAAACTCTTGACTGAAGTGCTGCCGATCGTCGCGAAACGACCGCTTCTGGAGTGGTTTTGCTGTGCCATGGCGGCCTCGCCCGCGCAACGTAAACCACTTGTTAACCTTAACGTCCCCGACCCGTGAACAAGTGTTAACGACGCTGGCACGCATCCTGCGAGGCACCGCATGTAGGTCATCGGAGAGCGCCCTTTCTGTTCACCGATGGGACACCAAAAGACAGATCGCGCGGAGCCGCATAGCATGAACCAGAACGGATCAATCACGCTGTTCCAATATTGGAACCGGCTGCGTGATAGGCGCCCTGCCCCGAAACGATCGGAAGTCGAACCCGCCGACATCAAGGCGCTTTTGGCCGATACATTCATCCTGGAAAGAGACACGCGCGGCGAAGCGGTGTTCCGGCTTGCCGGCACCAGGCTTTGCGCCGGCTATGGCCGCGAACTCAAGGGCTTTTCCTTCCCGTCGCTGTGGCGCGACAAGGACCAGCGGCTGGTGTCGCGGCTCATTCACGGCGTCTTCGAGCAGAAATCCGTGGTGCTCATCACCTATGAGGGGTTCAGCCGCAACGGCCGTTCGAACCGCTTCGAACTGCTTGCCCTGCCGCTCGACGGCGGTGTCGAGAACCCGCGCTGCCTCGGCGTCGTCAGCGCCGTCGAAAAGCCGTTCTGGCTGGGCGCAGACCCGATTACCGACGCCTTGATCGATGCCATCCGTGTCATCGATCCCGACAAGGAACCGATGTTCCTGAAAAACCGGCCGGAAATACCGGTTCCTTCACTGGCTCCTACCGAGCTCGACGCCCCGGAGACCATCTCGGCGCTCGGTCGGTCGCGACGCATCCGCCACCTCGTCGTGTTCGAGGGAGGGCGTGGTGAATAATGCACGTGGCCTGAATGCGTTCAAACACGACGCGCTTTAGGCTCAAATCCAGGCCCCGACCTTAAGTATCGGCAGCCCGCTTTTCCCCTTTGTTAACCTGATTTGCTGTAGCGTTTCGGCGTGAAGTTCCACGCACGACGCGGGAATCCCAACGGGGTGTAGGCAGTCATGAGGTCAGCGGCGGTCGAATATGCGCCGTCCCGCGCCGAAAGGCGTAACTTTCAGCGCGTCCGGGTCAAGATCTACGGGCGCTTCATGCTGGAGGACCGCACCGAACACCCCTGCCAGGTGGTCGACATGTCGCCGGGCAATGTCGCGCTGCGCACCGACCGTGTCGGCATGCCGGGCGAAAAAGTCATTGCCTATATCGATCATATCGGCCGCATCGAGGGCGTGGTGACGCGCACCTCGCAGGACGGCTTTGCCATGACCGTCATTGCCTCGGACCGCAAGAAGGACAAGCTTGCCGCGCAGCTGACCTGGCTTGCCAACAAGCATGAGCTCGACCTGCCGGAAGATCGCCGCCACGAACGCGTGGCGCCGCGCAACCCGACCAGCGTGCTGCAGCTCACCGATGGGCGCCAGTATCAGTGCCGCATTATCGACCTGTCCCTGTCGGGCGCGGCGGTCGAGATCGACGTCAAGCCGGCGATCGGCATCCAGGTGATGCTTGGAACCATGCGCGGCCAGGTGGTGCGTCATTTCGAGGACGGCGTCGCCATAGAATTCGCTGTCATCCAGCGCCCGGAAACGCTCGATTCCGAGTTCAATGCGCCGCGCGCCTGAACGATCGGCAAACACGCTGTAAAAAACGAACCGGCCCTTCGCGGCCGGTTTTTTGTTGCCCGGCATCCCGCCTCGGCACGCAAGCAAAAGCTCCGACTTTTGCGCCCGTGTCTGAACGATTTTATATTAAAATAGATCAAATTTTACGCTTATTCTATTGGGGTTTTACTCAATGTCTACTTCGGGTTTTTGGGTGAAATAAATCGACCCGTGTCATTGTCTCCTCAAACGGAGAGACTGACCAAATGGCGAAGACGTGGGGCAAGCTGTTGCTCTTGGCAATGGCGATGCAGCTTTCCGCTTGGGGAACGGCGCAAGCAGCGGGACCGGCCTACATGCACACTGGCGGCCGCACCACACAGCCGGTCGGTCACTACGAATTCTGTCAGAAGCTGCCGCAGGAATGCGCGCAGCGCACACCCAAGGAGGCGCCGGTCGAACTGACCCGCAAGCTGTGGGCGTCGATCGTCAGCATCAACAATTCGGTCAACATCCGGATCGTGCCGCGCACCGACATGGAAATGTGGGGCAAGGAAGAAGTCTGGTCCTACCCCGATAGCGGCTTCGGCGACTGCGAGGACTATGCGCTGGAGAAGCGCCGCGAGTTGATGGCGCTCGGCGTTCCGGCTGGCAATCTGCTGATGACCGTGGCGCGCCAGCCAAATGGCGACGGCCATGCGGTGCTGACCGTGCGCACCAGTCTTGGCGAGTTCATCCTCGACAATCTGGAGTCCAAGGTGCTGTCCTGGACCGACACCGACTACACTTACCTGAAGCGCCAGTCCGACACGAATTCCGGCGTCTGGGTAACGATCAATGACGGCCGCGCCGACGCGGTTGCCAGCGTCCGTTAGGACGCCAAACAAGAATCACGTCCGCTCAGGACGCGACGAGAAAGCCCGGTCGAGTCCCCACCCTCCCCGTCCCCAACGACCGGGTTTTAGGAGCCGGCCCCGTCCCCGGGCCGGCTCCACCATTTCTGGCGGTAGGCAGTTTTGGTCGAACCCGAGACGGGGGCATCACGCCGCAAACATAGGCGAGCAGCTATGCCGCCGAAGGCTTGTCCACGAGCTTCTCAACCAGCCGCCTGAGTTCGGAAGGTGTCGTTTGGCCGCCAACGATCTCGTGATAGCTGATGCCTGCTCGCCGCAATGCTTCCTTCTTGACCGCGTCCCGCGCTGCGGCCGCACCTTGATGATGAGCATGGCCTTGGTATTCGACTGCATGTCGCGGCAGACAATTCTCATCTACAAGAAGAAGGTCCACCCGTTTCGAGTTGATGCAGCTGTAGGCGTCGGCATCCTTGCTGCGCAGAATTTCGCCCAATGACACTTGGGCCATCACCTGCCATCCCGGATTGCAGCCGATCACCATGCGATCAAGTTCCTTGAAGACGCGCACTTCGCTCCGGTTGAGGAGTGGCTGAATAGTGAAGTTCGCCTTCATAACAATCCGCAACTGGTCAGCTGCATCGGTCCATTTCGGTAGCGCGGAAACAGGCTTCGGGGCGACCCACAGGCCGCTAAGGATGTCACCTCCACTGCGCTGTCTCGCCCAGCGCGCGCGGTTCCTTTGCCTCCATGCTTGCCGCCGCTTCCTCGACAGGAAACGCTCCAGGACCATACCCGCAAGCACGCCGGCAAGGAATATGACCACTAGCAGAATAGGTTTCGCTGTCAGCTCGACAAGCTCAGGTCGCATGCAAGTAAGCTACCTCCAAGACATAGATTTACGCATTAACGGTCATGTCTGAGTTGCAACAATAAGCGACCAAGAGGCGTCCGATGTCAATTTGAGCACTAATGTTTGCCAAGAAGTGCGCCACCAAGACGACGATGAACGCTTGATATCCAAAGGTCACTGATCTCATCGAGCCGCCAGGCGCACGTGAAGATCGCGACACGGCTTTTCACGCACACAAGATCGAAGCACTATATCCGTTAGTTCCACCTTCTGGATCACGGCGATGTTGGAAATCCCGGAAGATCGATGCGAACGCCATCGCCTGTTCAAGGCGATCGACGATGCCTTCAAGGTCGGCGATTTCCAGGGGCTCGGCGTAGCATTGGGCGGCTCGCCCCGCTGGTTCGACGAGCGCATGCCGTTCGAGCTCGGCCTCGGGCATCCGCTGGAATATGCGATTTATTGGAGCCCCGCCGGCTTTATCTCGACCTTGCTGGATGCCGGCTCGGATCCGAATTACCAGGACCACGGCGGGTTTCCGGCAATCATTGCGGCGCTGTCCACCGACCGAACCGATAGGCTGGAAATCGTCCGGGTGCTGATCGACGGTGGCGCCAACCCCGACATGCGGGGGGTGAACGACTGGACGCCGCTTCACTATGCGGTGGCCATCCGCAGTGTCGAGGCGCTCCGCCTGCTTTTGGCTGCGGGTGCCGATCCGGCGCTCGAAACCCGGATTGATGACTATACGACGCCCCTTGAGGAAGCCGACAATGCCGGCTTTGAGGCCGGCGCTTCATTGCTGCGCGATGCGATGGCCGGGCGCGGCTAAAACGGACAGTGAGTTGAACCGCACTGAACCGCCCGCGACAGGGACCGGTCACGCTGGCCTCAAACCTTCTTCAGCCCGGCCTTGAACCGCTTGCCGTTGGCGAGATAGTGCGCGGCCGAGGCGCGCAGCCTGGCGATTGCGGCGTCGTCCAGCGGCCTGATCACCCGCGCGGGCGAGCCGACGATCAGGCAATTATCGGGGAATTCCTTGCCTTCGGTGACCAGCGCGCCGGCGCCGACCAGTGAGTTCTTGCCGATCCTGGCGCCATTGAGGACGATGGCGCCCATGCCGATCAGGCTGTTGTCGCCGATCGTGCAGCCATGCAGCAGAGCGCGGTGACCAATGGTGCAGCCCTGGCCGATTGTCAGCGGAAAGCCGGGGTCGGTGTGCATCACCGTGTACTCCTGGACATTGCTGTCGGCGCCGATGACGATCGGCTCATTATCACCGCGGATGACCACGCCGAACCAGAAGCCGGCATTGCGGCCGACCTTGATGTCGCCGATCAACGTCGCATCGGGCGCAATCCAGTTGCTGTCGGCATCCTCGAAACGAGGCGCCTTTCCATCGATCGCATAGGTCGGCATTTTAGTCTCCGATTCATCTCAGGCGGAACGAACCCTAAAACAATCCTAGGAAAACCGCGTGGCGGTTTTTCCTAGGGAAAATCGCGTAGCGGTTTTCCGTTCAAGACAAATACCGGGCCAGCGATTCCACCAAAAGCTGAACTGCTCCAGGAGAGCCGACGCCCCACGAGGCAATGGCGATCAGAACGATGCCCAGCGCTAGCGCCCAGGCCATCACGGTGCAGCCGCAGGACATCAGCATCAGCGTCGAAATGCGGCCTTCGCGCCGCGCATCTAGCGCATCGTTGGCGAGCATGAACGGCCCTGCGCAAGCGGTTGCGGCCAGCGAGCGCAGGATGTGCGCCGTCGACACATAGGGCTCGGCAAAGGCCAGCCGGCGGCCTGCCGCCAGTTCCATCACGGATCCGGTGAGCCCGCAGGCGGTGAGCCCGACGGCAAAAGCGAAGAGAACGGGCATCAGCAGGCTCATCTTTACCTTCCGTTTACCATGAAATCGCACAGTCGCATCCGACAGCCGCGCTGCAAGAGCCATGCCGTGGCATGTGTGCCGTCCAAGGACAGGAGCGGCGATTATGGGGATTGCGATGAAGCAGGCAGCGGCCGCCGAAGAATTCAACGTCGTCGATTCCGTGCTGATGAAGCGGGTGTTTTATGCCTTTGCGGCACTGGCGCTGCTGTCGCTGGCGATCAGCCTTGGCGGCAAATGGTTCGGCCGCTCGATCGCCATGGCCGGCTATACCGACGACACCACGGTCCATCGGGTGGTAATCGGCAACAATGTCATTGCCGTGCCGGCCAACGCCATCCGCTTCCTGCAGGCGCGCCGCGACGGCATCGCTTCGCGCCTCGACCTCTATCTGCGCTATCCCCAGATGGAAGGTTACAGCGAGGCCGCCCGCGACGACTTCAACCACACGGGAACGACCAAAAACATCATCTTCCTGTCGTTCGAACCGCAGATGATGTCGCGCGACATGAGCGGCCGTTTCGCACCGATCTACAGCGCGCTGATCAGCCAGCCCGGAACGCCCGGCCCCGGCGGCACGATGATTTACGGCTTCAGCGAAAAATCAGGTTATCTCAACGAGGTGCTTGCGGTTGCCGGCCGCACCGGCAAGGATCCGTTCGTCGCCCGCTGCCTGAGCGGACCAAGTGCCGAGCAATCGCTGGCGCCCTGCGAGCGCGACATTCAGGTCGGCGACAGCCTCAGCCTGACCTACCGCTTTCCCAGGGAACTTCTGGACAACTGGCCGACGCTTGACGCGGCAATCGTCGCCGAGGCCACGCGTGTCCTCAAGGCAGCGAGATAGCCCCATTCGTCATCCACGGGCGGAGCGGGCGCGAAGCGATCGCGCAGACCCGAGGATCCAGTCCGTGCCTTTCATGGCGGCGAAGCGGTGCAGAATTCGCTGTTGGAAGAGCAGAGAAGGCAGTTCTGGACCGCCGCGTTCCTGGCCGATGCCCCGGCATGGATCCCAGGGTCTCCGCGACGCCGCTGCGCGGCTGCTTTGCCCTGGGATGACGATGGTGCGGCTGGCTGCCGCCGATCGCTAACGTCTGTAGCCTTCTGGGCTCAAGCCAGATCGATGTCGAGGATCGCCATCGAGAAATTGTAGTCGCCGTCGTCCTCGTCCTTGAAGACGATGCCGAGGAACTCGTCGCCGACATAGACCTCGGCCGAATCTTCCTTGCGCGGCCGCGCCTTCACTTCGAGTTTGGGATTGTGGAAGACGCGCTTGAAATAGGCGTCCAGCTTTCTGATTTCGTCCGGCTTCAAAAGTCTTCTCCGATCGTCGGGCTTGCTCGTTGGAACGCGCTTCTGGCACGTCGACAATGGCGATGTAAAGGCAAGCCGGCTGGATAGAACGCGAAGTTAAGGGGCAACAGCGCCGGCAGCCGGACTTCAGCCCGGCACACCGGATCGTGCAAATCAGATGTCGAAGCTGACGACCTGGTCCATCGACTGCGACGGCAAAAGCTGGTCCATCTGGCGCGAAGGCTGGTCACAGCCGGTCTCGCCGACGACGCGGGCCGGCACACCGGCAACCGTCTTGTTGTGCGGCACCGGCGACAGCACCACAGAGCCTGCCGCGATCTTCGAGCAATGGCCGACCTCGATGTTGCCGAGGATCTTGGCGCCGGCGCCGATCAGCACGCCGTAGCGGATCTTGGGGTGACGGTCGCCGCCGGCCTTGCCGGTGCCGCCCAGCGTCACACCGTGCAGGATCGACACATCGTCCTCGATCACCGCCGTCTCGCCGACGACGAGGCCGGTGGCGTGGTCGATGAAGATGCCCTTGCCGATGCGTGCGGCCGGGTTGATGTCGGTCTGGAACACCGAGGAGGAGCGGCTCTGCAGATAGAGCGCGAAATCCTTGCGGCCCTGATTCCACAGCCAATGCGCCAGCCTGTGCGTCTGGATGGCGTGGAAACCCTTGAAATAGAGCACCGGCATGATGAAGCGGTCGCAGGCCGGGTCGCGGTCGTAATAGGCCTGGATGTCGACACGCACGATCGACGACCATTCCTTGTCGTCGGCCAGCATCGACTTGAAGGTCTGGCGGATGAGGTCGGAACCGATGTCCTGGTGCGCAAGCCGCTCGGCCAGCCGGTGGATGACCGCCTCTTCCAGGCTCTCCTGGTTGAGGATGGTCGAATAGAGGAACGCCGCCAGAAGCGGGTCGCGGTTCACCGCCTCCATCGCCTCGTCGCGGATCGAGCGCCAGATCGGATCGACCGGCTGCACCATTGTGGGGCGGGCTATCGTAATGCTGTTCATCGACGTCTCCGGCCTGCCGGCTTGTTGTCCGGCCGCACATATAGGCCAGATCATAGCACGATTGAACTCAATTTTCCTTAGTCACTGATCAAATGGATTTGGTTCACGCGGATTCAAGCCGCCATGGAAAACGAACCCTTGATCACCGCCCGCCCAGGAAACGGGCCAGCGGACCCGCCTGATGCCGAGCCTTTCAGGTCGGCAGCGGCTTTCCGGCCTGTTCCGCCACCATATATTCGGCATACCAGTCGGGCCAGTTCACATCGTGCTTCCCGCCGGTCCGCTTCTCGTGCTCGCCATGTGCCGCCGCCGCGCGCCGAAGTGCTGCCGCTACTTCGCCCACCGAGGTGAATACCGTGTCGCCTGCATCCACGCGCCCGGGCAAGCGCTGGGTAATCTCCTGCAGGATGAAGCTGTTGCCGTCGGGATCGCTGAACGTGGCATAGGAGGAATAGCTGCGCCCTTCCGGATGCCTGCCGCTGACCGGCGGCTGCCCGGGTCCGGTGCGGTGGAACACCTCGCTCGCCTCGACGCCCCGCGCCACGAGTTCGGCACGTGCGGCAACGATATCGGACACCACGAGATAAAGTCCCTTTGCCGAGCCTGGCGCGGCTGTCGTCAGGCCCTTGCCGAAATGGATCGAGCACGGCGATCCCGGTGGCGTGAACTGCACGACCCGGAACGCATCGCCGACGACGAAGTCGGCGTCGAGCCGCCAACCCAGGCCGCCATAAAACTGTTTGGACCGCTCGGCATCCGCAACGGCAATGATGACGGCCTCCAGCTTCATGTCGATCGTTCCCGGCACGGTATTCGTCATGTCAGCCTCCTCAGTTGAAATGGAATGGCAAACATTCCCCAGAGCCCCTGCACGCGCAAGGTTTGAAATGATTGGTTTTGACTCCGAGGGGTTGAGATCGGTTAACTGGACGGATGACAAACTTGAAACACCAGCCCTTGATCGACGAACCGCTGAAGCGGCAGCTCTCGGCGCTCTATCGGGCCGAAGACCGCCACTACCACAACCTCAGGCACATCGAGGCGATGCTGGCGCTGGCCAAGGATTATCGCGCGTCGCTGCATGATCCCGAAGCCGTCGAGGCCGCGATCTGGTTCCACGACGCCGTCTATGACAGCAAGGCCAAGGACAATGAGGCGCAAAGTGCGGCCCTTGCCGAGAAACACCTGGCTGGACGCACTGCGGCGGAACGGTTGAGCCGGATCAGCGCGATGATCCTCGCTACATCCACGCACCAGCTGCCGTCGTTTGACGACGCGGCGGCAATACGCGACGCCGGCCTCTTCCTCGACATGGATCTGTCGATCCTGGGCGCCGAGCCGGATGCATTCGACGCTTATGAGCGCGCGGTCCGACAGGAATATGCCTGGGTCGAGGAGCCGATGTGGCGCGCCGGCCGCGGCACTGTCCTGAAGAGTTTTCTCGCCCGCGAAAACATCTTCCACACGAACGAATTCCGGCGCCGGTTCGAACCGCAGGCGAGGCGAAACATCGCGCGCTCGATCGAAACTCTGACCGGCTGATCGCGGTCGCAGCATTAGTCGGGAAATGTCTCCACGCGCTGTGCATAAGCCTTGAAGCCTGCCCGCCCGTAGACCGATTGCGCGGACGGATGGTCATAGGTGTCCGTATGCAGCCAGACCCTTTGCGGCGCATGCGACCAGACGGCGCGAAGCGCATGGTCGAGCAGGAACGGCCCGAGCCTGCGACCCTGGAAAGCGGGAACCAGCCCAAAGTGAACCAGCTCGACGTCGGGCTGGCCGACGCCGTTGAATTCGCAGAGACCAGCGGCCACGCCCTCGACGCGCAGCACGTGGATGTGTGTCGAGGATAGAGCCAACAGGCGCTCGAGGTCTCCAGCCGCCATGCGCAGCCGCTGATCCCACTGCACAGGCTCGCCGACGGCCCGGTAGAGGCTGATGTAACTGGCGCTGTCCAGCCTCTCCGGCGCAACCGAGGCGCCGGCTGCCGGCTTGATGCGGGCAGGCGCCGGATTGGCCTGGCGCATTTCCATGTAGGTGACGAGAAGATCAACCAAAGCGGCACCAGTACCGCGAAAAGCAGGAAGGCGGCAGCTCGCGCGCACTCACGTGAAAGCGCCGATCGTGGATGCCATTGCCGCCAGCAGCGCCAGCCCACCCGCCACCGACAGCCCGTTCAGCACAATCCCCAGCAGCCCAAGCCCGCGACTGTCGTTGGAGCGCCCCAGCGCCATCACGCCGAAGACCACGCCGGCGACATGCGCCACCGGAGCTGCCAGCAGAAACACCAGCATGAAGAAGCCCGTCGCAACGCCCTGCGTAAGCTGCGATGCGTCGCTCGGCATCGCCACCATGATGGCGATCGCAACCGCTCCGGCAGCAAAGGCAGCCAGCGCCAGTATAACTGAACGTTTGCCGAGCTTTGTCTGCACGATCTCGCCTGGAACGGCGGCCGCGCCCCTTCCCCATTGCACCCAATTCCCCCCTTGCCATCCGCCTCAGAGCGGATTTTCGGCATAAAACTCCAACACGCGCTGCTTGAAGGTCTTGTCGCCGACGGCCAGCATATGGTCGCGGCCCTCGATGTGAAACGCCCTGGCATTCGGCATCAGTGCGGCAAGTTCATCGGGCGAACCGCCGATATCGTCTGTCGTTCCGACGGCAATCAGCGTCGGCTGGGCGATGCGCGTCATGTCATCTTCGCTGAGCAACTCGCGCGACTTTGCGATGCAGGCGGCCAGCGCCCGGCGGTCGCTGCGTGTCTGATCGGCGAAGGCGCGAAACGAGCGGCCGCGCGGATGGCTGGTGGCGGCCGGGCCATCGGCCAGCAGCGCTTCGGCGATCGGGTCCCAGTCGCCGACGCCGTCGACCATGCCGATGCCTAGGCCGCCGAAGACCAGCGTCGCCACCTTGTCCGGATCGGACAGCGCCAGGAACGCCGAGATGCGCGCGCCCATCGAATAACCCATGACATGCGCACGGTCGATGCCGAGATGGTCGAGCAGCGCTGCCGCATCCGAGGCCATTTTGGCCGGCGTGTAGTCGGCCTCGTCATAGCTCTTCGACGACGAGCCATGGCCGCGATTGTCGAAGGCGATGGCGCGGTAGCCGGCGTCGTTCAGCGTCTTGAACCAGCCCGGCGATACCCAGTTGACATAATGGCTGGAGGCGAAGCCGTGGATCATCAGCACCGGATCGCCCTTACCCGACGCCGGCTGGCGGTCGAGGAAGGCGAGATCGAACCCGTCATGCGAAAAGAACTGCATCGACGCCGCTCAGCCGGCGCCGGGCGTGGGCGAATCGCCCTTGTCCGCCGGCGGCATGCCAGACCCGGGCACCGTGCCAACGGCCGGATGGCGCAGCTGATCGCCATATTCGATGCCGTTTTTGGCGGCGGTGCCGGCCTTGAGCTCAAGCACGAAGCGCACCGGCACACCCGGTGAAATGACCGCGTCCGATTGAGGCTCGCCATGCTTGACCGCCCGGATCTTGCCGTCCTGGCCGACAAAGATCAGGTCCAGCGGCATCGGCGTGTTGCGCATCCAGAAGCCGACCTGCTTCTGCATCTCGAAGACGAACAGCATGCCATGATCGTCCGCCATGTCCTGGCGATACATCAGGCCGGCCTCGCGCTCCGCTTCGGTGTTCGCGACTTCGATGGTAAAGGATTTGTCTCCGCCTTTCGTCGCCACCACCAGCGGTGTCGGATCGACGGGAAGGATCATCGCCTGGCTGTCGCCGGCGGGAGCCTGCTGGGATGCGGTCGGCTGCCCGGAATAGAAGTAAGCGCCAGCGGCCACCGCAACGATGACGCAGAGCGCGCCCGCAGTCAGCCAGTTCCTGTGCGCCATCTGAAATCCTCGACCGAAGACCATGATCCCGAAAAGTGGTCTCAGGTATTCGAATAAGATCGTGGTGAAACCAAGAAAACAAGGAAAGAGAGCCGTCCCGAATTCGTCGGGATGGCTCGCGTCCTAATGCGCGACCGGCAAGGTGCCCATATCGGGGTGAATCTCGGCAGCCATAAGGCCTTTGTCACCGCGTCCGAAGCGCACCAGAACAACCTGCCCGGGCCTGAGTTCGGTGATGCCGTAGCGGCGCAGCGTCTCCATATGGACGAAGATATCCTCGGTGCCCTCGCCCCTGGTCAGGAAGCCGAAGCCCTTGGTGCGGTTGAACCACTTCACCAGCGCCCGTTCGAGACCGCTTTCCGGCGTCACCGACACATGGGTGCGCTGTTCCTGCATCTCGGCCGGATGGATCGCGGTGGTGGTGTCCATGGACAGCACCCGGAACGCCTGCAAGCCGCGGTCGCCATGCTTGACGAGGCACACGACACGCGCGCCCTCTAACGCCGTCTGGAAACCGTCCTTTCGCAGACAGGTCACATGGAGGAGGATGTCGCCCGAAGAACCGTCATCGGGAAGGATGAAGCCGTAGCCCTTGGCCACGTCGAACCATTTGATGGCGCCGGCGATTTCGACCAGATCGGCGGTATCGCCGCCACTGTCGCGCTTCAGGGCGTCGTCAAGGTTCTCATCCCGCCTCGTGAAAGAGGCCCTATCCCCCATAAGAACGCCCCCTTTTTTTCAACAAAACCGCAAGTGATTCTTGACATCAGATTAACACCGCCGCTTCCCAGGTGTGCAAGACCTGCAGTGCCTTTTTTCACGGTTGGATACAAGAATAGCTGATTTGTTGTTTGCCGGCGTTGCTGCCGGCCGCAATGACGATCTGTCCAGGCCGTCAACCGGTCGGCAATTTGCGCAGGATTTTGCCGGAATCGGCAACCACTTGCGTCCGATGCTTTTGTCAGAGCAATCTGACTTTTCCAAAACCGGCCACCGCTTTTTCGGTCCGATGCTCGTTGCCCTTCGGCGGGGTGGACCCTATGTTGCCCCGCAACCCAAACATCCCCGAGGAAATCCTATGCGCTACCTCCACACAATGGTCCGTGTCGCCGACGTCGATGTCTCGCTCGATTTCTATGTCAACAAGCTCGGCCTGAAGGAAGTGCGCCGCTACGAAAACGAGCAGGGCCGCTTCACGCTGATCTTCCTCGCCGCCTCCGAGGACGTAGAGAGCGGCATCGCCGAAAAGGCACCGCTGATCGAACTGACCTACAATTGGGATCCGGAGGACTACAAGGGCGGCCGCAATTTCGGCCACCTCGCCTATGAGGTCGACGACATCTACGCCACCTGCCAGCATCTGATGGACAATGGCGTCATCATCAACCGGCCGCCGCGCGACGGCAACATGGCCTTCGTCAAGTCGCCGGATGGCATCTCGTTCGAGCTGCTGCAGAAGGGACCGGCCAAGCCCAAGGCCGAGCCGTGGGCGTCGATGCCCAACACCGGCACCTGGTAGCGATCACGCCATCTTGAGCGAGGCGGCCGCGCGACCAAGCCGGCCGCCTTTGCCATTTCGGGCGACCGCACCTATTTACCTGCCTGACGCGCGAGCCAGTCAAAGCCAGCGCTCCGTCCAGGAGAATTCATTCATGCCGACCAGCCGGGTCGATGTCACCACCGCCTATGCCAGCCGCTATCTGCAGCAGCTGTGCAAGCACTGGGCACACAAATTTCCCGTCGAGTTCGATCCGAACCATGGCACCATCGATCTGTCGCTCGGCCGAACGGTTCTCGATGCCGATGCGGCAGCGCTGCATATCACGGTGTCGACGGATGAAGGCGGATCGCTGGAGCGCCTAGAAAGTGTGGTTGCCGATCACATCAAGCGTTTTGCTTTCCGCGAAGAACTGACCTTCGATTGGAAGCACGCGCCGGCATAACTCTATTTTGCGCCGGCCTGGCCGGCCATCTCCAGCAGCGCCAGCACCGAACGCCAGTTGCGCGCGGTGCCCGGCACTTTGAGCACGCGTGGAATAAGATTGGCGAACACCGATTTGCCGAGCCCATCGGGTGCCTTGAGGTAGAGCACATCGCCTTTGACCTCAAAGCTTTCGGGGCCGGTGCACTTTTCGGCAAGCCTGGCAATTTCGTCCGCTGTCGGCTAGCGCTCCAGCGTATAGGCGTGCAGCTTGGTCGGATCGCCGGCCACTTCCGGATAGGGATTTTCACTCACCAGCCGTTCGAACCAGCCGAGATCGCGCACCATGATGCGCGAATGAAAGCCCCATTTCTTCTCGAACGCTGCCTCAAGCTGTTTGGCCAGCGTGACCGCATCGCCTTTCTTGGCGCGGAACACGACGTTGCCGCTCTGCACATAGCTGGCGACATCGGTGAAGCCGAGTTCCTCGAAGAACGCCCGCAACTCCGCCATCTTGACGATCCGGTTGCCGCCGACATTGATGCCGGAAAACAGCGCAACAAAGACCGTGGCGCTCATATGATGAACCCCGCCAGGGTCTCGTTGTCGGTGATGTCCTGATAGTGGACGCCCTCGGCCTCGAAATTCGCCTTCAGCAGGTCGAAATTGCGCCGGTCCTTTGTTTCGATCCCGATCAGCACCGAACCGAAATTGCGCGCCGATTTCTTCAGATATTCGAAGCGGGCAATGTCGTCGTCGGGACCGAGCATTTCCAAGAAGTCGCGCAGCGCGCCGGGCCGCTGCGGGAAACGGATGATGAAGTATTTCTTCAGGCCCTCGAAGCGAAGCGCCCGCTCCTTCACGTCGGGCAGCCGCTCGAAATCGAAATTGCCACCCGACACCACGGCGACGATGGTCTTGCCGCGGATCTCCTTCCGCGAAAAATCCTTCAGCGCATCGATCGCCAACGCGCCGGCCGGCTCCAGCACCACGCCTTCGATGTTGAGCATTTCGATCATGGTGGCGCAGAGCCGGTTCTCGGGGATCAGACGCACGGCGTCAGCGGCGAACTCCTTGAGGTGGCGCAACGGTTCGCGGCCGATCTCGGCCACCGCCGCGCCGTCGACGAAATTGTCGACATTGGCGAGCTTGATACGCTTTCCGCTGGCCAGGCTCTCATGCAGGCTCGGCGCCCCGGCAGGCTCGCAGAAGACGTAGCGGGCTTCGCGCTGCTGGTCGGCGAAATAGTGCGTCACCCCGGCCGCCAGGCCGCCGCCGCCGACCGGCAGCATGATGATGTCGGGCATGCGCGCACCGGGCATCTGGTCAGCGATCTCATAGGCAACGGTGGCCTGCCCCTCGATAATGTCCTTGTGGTCGAAGGGCGGCACCATATGCGCGCCCGCAGTTTCGGTGAATTCGAAGGCGGCGCGGTAGCAGTCGTCGAAGAAATCGCCGACCAGCCTGATTTCGACGAAATCGCCGCCGAACAGCCGCGTCTTGTCGATCTTCTGCTGCGGTGTCGTCACCGGCATGAAGACCACGCCTTTTTTGCCGAAATGGCGGCACACGAAGGCAAAGCCTTGCGCATGGTTTCCGGCCGAAGCGCAGACGAAAAGCTCGGCCTCGTTGCCGGCGGCCAGCGCCTTGCGGAAGAAATTGAAGGCGCCGCGGATCTTGTAGGAGCGCACGGGCGAAAGATCCTCGCGCTTCAAAAGCACCCGCGCCCCGGTCTTCTTCGACAGATAGTCGTTTTCCTGCAGCGGCGTTTCGGGAAAGATTTCGCGGATCGCTGCGGCAGCAATGGCGACGCGGGAGGAGAAACTATTCATGGCGCCCGTGATCACGTGGTTGGAATGCCAAGCCTATTGCACAATTCGCCGTTTGCGGCCACCGATGCCGCGCGGCCGCTTTTGACGCGCCAGCAGGAAAATCCGATGGAGCCGTCCATGCCTGTTTCGGCTGTTGCCCTGAAGACCGTAGCGCTTCCCGAGTTCGGTGAGCCGACGGTGATGCCTGTGCTTCAACGCCGGACCTACGAGACGCGCATCGAGGCTCTGCTGGCGCACGGCGCCGAGGCGGGGCTCGACGCCTTCGCCGTCTATGGCGACCGCGAGCATGCCGCCAATGTCGCCTACCTCAGTGGTTACGACCCGCGTTTCGAGGAGACGCTGCTGGTCATCGTTCCAGGCAACCAGCCAAAACTTCTCGTCGGCAATGAGGGCTGGGGCTATGCCGAAATCTGCGACGGACCCTATGAGCGCGTTCTCTACCAGACCTTCTCGCTGCCGGCGCAGCCACGCGACCGTTCCGCCTCCCTGTCCGACACGCTTGCCGCCTGCGGCCTAAAGACCGGCCAGAAGATCGGCGCCATCGGTTGGAAACCGTTCGGCCCCGGCGATGGCGGGTTTGGCGAGGCGACGCTCGACCTGCCGTCCTTCATCGCCGACACGTTGCGCACACTGGCCGGCGACAAGGGTGCGGTGGTCAATGCCGCCAACCTTCTGATGAACCCAACGGATGGTCTGCGCGCCATCAACGAGGCCGACCAGCTGGCATCCTTCGAATTCGCAGCGACCTTTTCCTCGCAAGGCCTGCGCAATGTGCTCAGGGGTATCGAGCCCGGCATGAGCGAATTGCAGGCGGCGCGGCTGATGGGGATGAATGGCCTGCCTCTGTGCTGCCACCCGATGCTGTCCGCCGGCAAGCGTGCGCCCTACGGCCTGCCAAGCCCGCGCCTGGATATCATCAAGCGCGGCGACCCCATCACCATGGCCTATGGCATCCAGGGCTCGCTCAATGCCCGCGCCGGCTTCCTGGTCGAGAGTGCGCAGGAACTGCCGCGCGGGATAAACGACTATGTCGACAAACTGGTCGCGCCCTATTTCGCCGCCGTCGTCGACTGGTACGAGACCGTCGGCATTGGCGTTGCCGCCGGTGCCCTATGGAAAGCCGTGCATGACCGCATCGGCGATCCATTCTTCGGCGTCTCGCTCAATCCCGGCCATCTCGTCCATATCGACGAATGGATGCATTCGCCGGTGTTTTCCGGTTCGGACATCAAGCTGCGGTCGGGCATGGCGCTGCAGGTCGACATCATCCCGGCGACCGGAACCAGCTATTTCACCACCAACATCGAGGACGGCATCGCGCTCGCAGACCAGGCCTTGCGCGAGGAGTTCGCGGCTCGCTATCCCGAGGCCTGGCGCCGCATCGAGGCGCGCCGTGCCTTCATGGTGGAGGTGCTCGGCATAAGGCTGAAGCCCGAGGTGCTGCCCTTCTCCAACATCCCGGCGTTCCTGCCGCCATTTTGGCTTTCGCGCAACAGTGCGATGACCGTGGCTCGGCGCTGAACGCATTTAGGCTGGACACGACTTACTTCTGCCGCACTTGGCCTGTCCGGGAGGTGTCGCGGAGGGTGGATGGCCCTTTTGGGCTTAAGTGGAATTTTGACGTGCGTTTGAAGACGATTTGCATTCTTGCGCTTGCCTTGCTTGTGGCGGGCTGCGGCGGCCGCAACACCGAGGAACTGCTCGGCAGCGCCGTCATGTCCACGCCGGTGACGGAAATTTCGGGCAATCACTCGATCTTCATCGCCACGACGCGCAAGAAATCCGACGATCCCAACAAGGTTTTCGACGGCGAGCGCTCGGCGACGCTGAATTATGCCCGCGTCAACGTCACCGTTCCCGGCATCCACGAGACCGGCCAGATCGAGCGCCGCTCGCGCGGCAAGTCCAACGACCCGGCCAAGTATTTCATGGCTTCCGAGGTTGTCGGCTACGACGCGCAGCCGAAATTTTCCGCCGCGCTCAACGCCGATATCGCCGCGCGCGGCGGCCGCGTCATGGTCTTCGTGCATGGCTACAACACCGGCTTCGACGACGCCGTCTACCGCGTGACGCAGATCGTCCATGATTCCGGCTATCCCGGCACCCCGGTGCTGTTTTCCTGGGCATCCGGCGCCAAGACCACCGACTATGTCTATGACAAGGAAAGTGCGAGTGCTGCCCGCGACCAGCTCGAAGTGACCTTGCGCATGCTGCAGCAGTCCGGCGCGCGCCGCATCGACATCGTCGCCCATTCGCTGGGCACCTGGGTCACCATGGAAACGCTACGCCAGCTCGCCATCACCGGCGACCGCGATCTCGGCGGCAAGCTCGGCGATGTCGTGCTGGCCTCGCCCGACATCGATGTCGACGTGTTCAAGAGCCAGATGCGCCGCTACGGCAAGCCCGACAAGCCGTTTATCCTGCTGCTCTCCGACGATGACCGTGCGCTCAGGCTCTCCGGCCTGATCGCCGGCTCGCGGCCGCGTGTCGGCGACTACAAGGATGCCGCCGATCTCGCCGCCTATGGCGTCACCGTGGTCGACCTCTCCAAGGTCAAGGGAACCGACAGCTTCAACCACACCAAATTCGCCGACAACCCCGAACTGGTGAAGATGATCGGCCAGCGGCTGCGCGAGGATGACGGCTTTGCCAGCGACCAGACAGTGACCGACCGCATCAGCCAGCTCGCGCAATAGGGTTGTTGCCTTGCGGCTACGGTCACGGCGCGAGTTCGCAAATGCCGCCCGGCCCGCTATTTTCAACTGGACCGGGCCGGTCTCTGCCTCTATCGACATTGAAATCGGCGCCATGCGCCAGCGGGAGCCCGCGTGAACGTGCGTTGGAAGACCGTCCTCGTCCTTGCGTTCGCGCTCGCTGTCGCCGGCTGCGCCGGCCAAAACACGCATGACCTCTTGAACAAGACGACGGTGTCGGTGCCCGCGTCCGATATCGCGGCCACGCACGAAATCTTCGTCGTCACCACCCGTCAGCCGGCGACCAAGGATCCGCGCCAGGTGTTTGACGGCGACCGTTCGCTGACCACCAATTACGCCCGCGTCGACGTGACCGTGCCGAAGGTGCACCAGCTCGGCGCCATCGAGCGCGCCAAGGGTTCGGCCGACTCCAACCCGGCCAAGCAATTCACCGCCACCGACGTCGTCCACTATGGCGACGCCTCGCAATTCGCCAAGGCTGTCGGCGCCAACATCGCCATGAACGGCGACCGCGCCCTGGTCTTCGTGCACGGTTTCAACAACGGTTTCGACGATGGCGTCTACCGGCTGACGCAGATCGCCCACGACACCAAATATCCGGGCACGCCGGTGCTGTTTTCCTGGGCTTCGAGCGGCAAGACCACCGGCTATATCTATGACAAGGAAAGCGCCAACGCCGCGCGCGACGACCTCGAGGCGACGCTCAGGATGCTCGCAAAGACCCGAGTGAAAAGCATCGACATCATCGCCCACTCGATGGGCACCTGGGTGACGATGGAGGCGCTGCGCCAGCTCGCCATCACCGGCGACCGCGATCTCGGCGGCAAGCTCGGCTATGTCGTCCTCGCCTCGCCCGACATCGATGTCGACGTCTTCAAGAAACAGATGATCCGCTACGGCAAACCCGACAAGCCGTTCGCCATCCTGCTCTCGGGAGACGACCGTGCGCTGAAGCTGTCGTCCATTATTTCCGGCGACAAGCCGCGTGTCGGCGACTACGGCAATGCGGCCGACCTCGCCAGCTATGGCGTGGTCGTGGCGGATCTCACCAAGACCAAGGGCGGTGACCGTTTGAACCATGCCAAGTTCGCGGACAATCCGATCCTGGTGCAATTGCTCGGTGACCGGCTGCGCACACCAGCCGCCCTGCGATCGAACGATCCGGGCGAGTTTGACGACATCGGCCAAGGGATCGGCAAGGCGGTCGGCTCCATGGCCGAAGTCGTCATCACCACCCCGTTCAAGGTGCTGACCATCGCCACCGGCGGATGACAGCCGGGTCTGTCAGATAAAAAGATCGACCTTCTGGAACGTCGTCACGTCGATCAGGCCGACGTCGGAAATCCTGAGCTCCGGAATGACGACCAGCGCCAAGAGCGAGTGCTGCATATAGGCGTTGTTCAGGGAACAGCCCATCTTGCGCATCGCCTCGGTCAGCTTCTCGGCTTTGGCCGCGACGATCTCGGCGCGTTCGTCCGACATCAGCCCGGCGATCGGCATTTCGACCAGCGCCAGTTCCTTGCCCTTTGAAAACAGCACCACGCCGCCGCCGACCTCGCCCAGCCGGTTGACGGCCAACGCCATGTCTTCCTTGTTGGTGCCGACGCAGATGATGTGGTGGGCGTCATGCGCCACGCTGGAAGCCAGGGCGCAGTCGCCCATATAGCCGAAGCCGGAGACGAAGGCGTTGGTGACGCCGCCCGTACCGCGGTGGCGCTCGACCAGCGCGATCTGGCAGATGTCGTTGCGGCGATCCATGGCGACCAGCCCGTCCTCGACCGGCAAATCGGCCTCCAGCGCCCGCGTCGGCGCCTGGTTCTCGATGACGCCGATGACGCGCACCCGTACTTCGTTGGCCCCCTTGGGCGCTACAATATCGAAGTCGCCTGCCTTGAGCTTCTTGCCGAGCTTGACCGTGTTCTTGGCCGTCTTCGGATAGTCATAGGCTGGAATGTCGATCTCGAGCTTGCCGGCCTTGGCCAGCCTGACGCCGCGGCCATAGACCTCGTCAATGGTCATGGCGGCGAGATCGGAGACGATCAGCAGGTCGGCCAACCGTCCCGGGGCGATCGAGCCGATCTCGCGCTCCAGCTTGAAATGCTGGGCGGTGTTGAGCGTCGCCATCTGGATCGCCGTCACCGGCTTCAGGCCCTGTTGGATTGCGTGGCGCACCACCCGGTCCATATGGCCTTCATGCACCAGCGTACCGGAATGGCTGTCATCGGTGCACAGGATGAAATTGCGCGGGTCGAGCCCGCTCTCCGTCACCGCCTTGATCTGCGAGGCGACATCGTACCAGGCCGAGCCGAGCCTGAGCATCGCCTTCATGCCCTGGCGCACGCGCGCGATCGCATCTTCGGCGCGCGTGCCTTCGTGATCGTCCTCCGGACCGCCGGCGACATAGCCGTGGAACGGCAGGCCGAGATCGCGCGAGGCATAGTGGCCGCCAACGGTCTTGCCGGCCCTCACCGTGGCGGCGATCTCGCCCGACATCACCGGATCGTTGGCGGCGACACCGGGGAAATTCATCACCTCGCCAAGGCCGATGATGTTCTCCCAGGTCATCGCTTCGGTGACATCGGCAACCGTCAGTTCGGCACCGGCGTGCTCCAGCCCCGGCGCCGAAGGCACGCAGGACGGCATCTGGACGTGGACGTTGATGGGCATGGCGACAGCTTCGTCATGCATCAGCCGCACGCCGGGGAGCCCCAGCACATTGGCGATCTCATGCGGGTCGATGAACATCGAGGTGGTGCCGTGCGGGATGACGGCACGGCAGAATTCGGTCACCGTCACCATGCCGCTCTCGACATGCATGTGCGCATCGCAAAGGCCGGGCACGAGATAGCGGCCCCCGGCGTCGACCACCTTGGTGCCCTGGCCGATGGCGTGGCTGGCATTCGGCCCGCAATAGGCGAAGCGACCGCCGGCAATGGCGATGTCGGTGCCGGCGATGATCTCGCCCGAATGCACATTCACCCAGCGGCCGTTGCGAATGACGAGATCGGCCGGCTTGCGCCCGGTCGCGACATCGACCAGATGGGTCGCCATCTCGGTCCAAGGCTTGGGTTTCGTCGCGTGCGCGGTCTTTGCCATGGGAGACTCCTGTTTGCCCCGACTGTGCCAAGCCGGCATGGCTTTGACCAGCGATTGCGGGCGAAATCCGCTCGGCGAGGTTTATTTGTGCCGGCACTTATGCTATTGTTTTGTAGATGGTGCTGATTTGCGCCAATGACCCGCCGCGAGGCGGGTTTTTTGTTGCGATTGCCGTCACAGGCGGAACCGGACGCGTTGCGGCGGCGGCACGGATTGAAATTTCAATTCACGCCGCCAGCCCGCCCCCCCATTCGTTGACTCCGCACACGGGAAGACTGTTAAATCGACCTTCGCAATCGTCCGGGGCCGAAACGACCCAAGGACGAAACCCCCTGAGGTGAAGTCATGACCCGGTTCCTGAAAGCGCTCGTCTTCGTCACCCTGTTCCTGATCTCGGCCGGCTTTGCATCCGCCGAGGAGCGCTGGCTGACGCTGCCGGAGCCGGCGGCGATGCCCAAACCGGATCAGAGCGGCTATGCGCCGGTCAACGGCATCCAGATGTACTATGCCGTTTTCGGCGCCGGGGATCCGATCCTGTTGATCCATGGCGGCCTTGGCCACGCCGATATCTGGGCGAGCCAGGTGGCGACGATGTCCAAGACCCACAAGGTGATCGTCGCCGACAGCCGCGGCCATGGTCGCTCCACCCGCACCGAGCAACCTTACGGCTACGACCTCATGGCGTCCGATTATCTGGCCCTGCTCGACTACCTCAAGATCGACAAGACCGCTCTTGTCGGCTGGAGCGACGGCGGCATTATCGGTATCGACATCGCGCTGCATCATCCGGAGCGGCTGACCAGGCTCTTTGCGCAGGCCGCCAATGTCACCACCGATGGCGTCGATCCCGGCGTGATGACCAACAAGACCTTTGCCGCCTACATCGAACGCTCCGGCCGCGACTACAAGAAGATGTCGAAGACGCCGGACCAGTATGATGCCTTCGTGGCGCAAATCAGCCACATGTGGGAGTCGGAGCCGGCCTGGACCAAGGAGCAGCTCGCCAAGATCACCACGCCGACGGCGATCGTCGCCGGCGATCATGACGAGGCGATCAAGCGCGAACACACCGAATACATGGCCTCCGTCATTCCGGGCGCCAAGCTCATCATCCTGCCCAACGCCAGTCATTTCGCCATGCTGCAGGCGCCGGACGAATACAGCCAGGCGGCGCTGGACTTCATCGACGCCAAATAGAGAATAGCGCGCAGCAACAGGCGTATTTCGATTGTTGAACAATGGGTTCCGTTTTGCGGCGAATAGAGCTACCTTGCGGCCAGGAGTCTTCTGAACCGCCATTTCGGAGAGCTCGATGCGTCGTCTGACGCTCGCAAGTGCCGGATTTCTGACCGCTCTGGCCGCGCCGGCTTTTGCCGCCGACCCGATGGCGGTGCCGATGACCGAACCGGGCTTCGACTGGACCGGCTACTATGCCGGCCTGCAGGCCGGCTACGGCTGGGGCCAGTCCGACATATCAGGAACAGAAGGCGCGCCGTTTTCCATCTCGCCCGACATTGACGGCGGTTTCGTCGGCGGCCATGTCGCTGGCCTCTGGCAGTTCGATCAGGCGGTTATCGGCGCCGAGGCGGAGCTCAACTATTCCTCGATCGATGGCACGGCGGAATCTGGCCTTGGAAGCATATTTGGCACCGACATCAAGTGGTTCGGGTCAGTCAACGCCAAGGCGGGCTTCGCCATGGACCGCGTGCTGGTCTATGGCGTCGGCGGCGTCGCCTTTGCCGGCATCGAAACGTCGCAGGTCGCGGGGGCGTCGTTCGCCAGCACGCGCACGAACGTCGGCTGGACCGTGGGTGCCGGCGTCGACTACGCGCTGACCGACAAGTTCATCGTCGGCGCGCAGTATCGCTACTATGATTTCGGCTCCGAGCACTATGACGTGGCGCAACCCTTCAACGATCGCGATCAGGACGTGAAGCTGAACGCGGTCGGTGTGAACCTGAGCTACAAGTTCTGATTGTCGCCGGTGACTGAGAGTTTCGCCACAACCAATTGTTTTAAAATCACGAACCACCTTTCATGAATTCGAATGGCGACACTCGGCAAAAGATGGCTTGACGGGTTTCCGCTGGCGTCTGAAAAGGGCTGGCCTGCGGACGTGGCGGAATTGGTAGACGCAAGGGACTTAAAATCCCTCGATCTCTGATCGTACGGGTTCGATTCCCGTCGTCCGCACCACGTTGAAATCAAATGACAATCGGCTCTGTTTTGACTTAGTGGATACCCTGACGAAATCGCTCATGGGTAGCCTTGGGGGTAGCCGGCAAGCTTTGAGGAGGGTCAATCAATCAATTCGACGACATCATTTCCGGCAAGGAGGCATTCCTCCAAGGTCCGCAATTGGAAGGCTGCTCTTACAACCATGAATTCGTCAGGGATCGTCCGCCAGTGCGGGACGATGTAGGTGGTTCTTGCGGGCTCAGCCACGGCTGGCATACTTCACCTTGCCCCACTGACTGCATTGAGGACACAAAGGATGGAGATAGGCCAACTTGTCGCCCGGAATATTTCCCGAACTGGTGATCGTCAGGCTGCGGCCCTCGAAACCCTCCAAGCTGTAGGATTCCCAGGTGCCGCTGAGGGGCTGAGCGTCTTCTCGTAGTTTCAAATACCCGGTGCGACCGCATTCGCAAACCAGCTTTTCCCGCAATACAGTTGAGAGCACTTAGGACAGCCTTCTGATAATGCGGCGAACTGGCCCCATTTGGTATTCGGGTTTCCCGCACTGCCCAAGCTACAGGCGTATTAGCGATCGCTCAACTAAGACTGAAGTCCCCTAAGCCCCCTCTCGAAGGTCGGCCTCCGCTCAAAAACTTCCGCGAAGGCTAGAGCGAATGATTCCAGTTCGAAGGATCGGATTAGTTCTGGTCATCTTCGACCACGCGGACGAACCATTCGCCGCAGGCTTCGACCACTTCAATGCACGGCGAGACTTTGCCGTTCGGCTCCACGCTATCCATCGCAGCCTCCATACGAAAGCAGTGGCAACGTCGCGTTTTATAAGTCTGCCGAAACCGGCCTTTCAATAAAAAAGATGGTACGGAATCGTACAAAACGGCATCACGCATCCTGGCAGGGCGGCAAGTGGTAAACTCGCCGGGCGAAGACCCCCACGACCTCAAGCCCGGCGAGCCTCACAAACCTGATCAGAGTACGCGATCAGGACCGGGGTCAGCCGGCAAACCTGCGCTGCAAGATTGATGCCGACAAATCTCGTTCAAAATGGCACAGGCTCACATCTGCGCGTCAATCAGAGATTGGAGGAGCCGCTATAGCCTCATTGACAATAACACCACCAGTGCCACCACTACCGACCAAACAGTATGCGACCCAGACGCTGGTCATGGGTCCTGCTTAATCCGCACAAATCGTGCTGCACGTGAGCGCACCTTACCGCTGCCCTTCGGCGCCGCCGTGAAGATTCTAGACCCATTCGCCGGTGCGGTTCTTCATCGCCCCCAAGATGACTTCGAACACGGCTTCTTGGTCGACTGCCGTCAGGACTTTTTATCGGCATTTGGATTTGGCGCCGGCGCCTCGCGCACATCTCGCGGTGGCGGGTCGATATGTTGAGGCTCCGGCGATGCGTCCTGGTCTGGACGGACTGGCGCCTTCCTCTGGCTGGGTTTCGGCGGCGGATCCTTGATCTTGCCTCGCATGCTCAAAGAACCGACATAGCCGCTTCTTGTTCCCACGCACGCTCTGATATTTTAGCAGCTGCGAAACAAAGTCCCCGCTCCCGCGTTGAGATTTCGTCCACAAAGGGAGAAACTCGCAAATGGATCCGGCAACTGCAGCAATGATGGTTCTGCTGTCGTGCAGTCCAGGCCAAGCTGTCTGCAAACCGCTCGACCCGTCACCGGCCAAGATGTTCGTATCCCTTGACGAATGCCGGGTTGCGTTGGCCAACAGGCTCGCAAGCGCCCCCAACGGAGAGATCGTCGGGCGATGCAGTCCGGTCGGCCCATCCGCTACAGGTTCCCTTCCCGCGGGATACAGGACGGTTGTCGTCACGCGGGGCAAGGGCGCGAATGCGGTGAGCAGTCGCTACATCGTGCTGCACAAAGACTGAAGCCCGCCACCGTGAGGAAGCCGGCACGGCCGCCCGAGCTACTCCAAAGGCGGTTCTTCGCTCGGTGGAGTCAAAACGGTAATATCCATTCTGGCGATTGTCGACGCGGCGCGCCCCTGCGCACCAGGATCTGTGTCGCCACTTTCTGCCACCATAGCCTTGGCGCGATGTCCTACGCTATCCGCGCTTTTGCCTGGAGCAAACACTTCGCCCGGTTCTGTCTTTGCGGGTTTCGGTTGGGTTTCCGGTGCCTGCCGATGTTGATTGCCAATCGCCGAGACCATTGATACCTCCGCTGATGAGGCCATGACCTTACCTGTCAAGGCTGTAGCGAGCCTGACCATTCTAAACTGCCGGCCACCGTGAGGTGGCGGACTTCAAGTCGCCAGCGTGGGCAACTGTCGTGCCGATAGGTGAGCTCCCACGACGTCGAAGTTGGGATATCTCGTCGGTTCAACCTCAGTCCCCCTTGATGCCGCATCGGTTTCGCCCAACAATAGGGAACAATTTCGCCCGCCATGTGTTACGCAGTTATGGACTTTGCGGACCCCGGACCCAGAATGGCAGCTGATCTTCTGACGATGCGAGTCGCCGATGCCGAGCAGCGCATCAAGCAGACCGAACTCGCGCTGGTACTCAGCGAGAAAATGGTGGCTGAGAACCTCGCCGCATCCAACAGGATACGATCTGCGCGGCGGCGTGTCGTGAAATCCGGTCTGACGACAATCGACCCAACAGCGCTGAAACAGTTCGCACAATAATCGCACTTCACTGCGGATAATGTGGGAGAGGTTGTTGGCAGCCCTTGGCGGTGATCGGCCAATACGTCGCAGGAACCAAAGCGTTCGGCAGGGGTTGGTGTTCTGAAGGGATATCAACCCAAAAGGACGCGGAACAATGGACCTGATGAACTTGGAACTGGCCAGAGCGCGACAGAGCGTCGGCCGGATCTCGAACGCGCTGAAAACTTGCTCGATGAAGAGGGCGGCGTCGCCGTGAACCTCGCCTTGTGTTGCCGAATTCGCTCTGCGCAACGGCGCGTGGTCGAGGCCAGGCAGCGGCTCACGAAGATCGACCCCATCAAGGCAAATTAACCGATGATCGCGACCCTGAACCCCGAAATCGCGAGAAGTGGGCCCATCTATCGCCCGGCGCAACTCGCGCTACTCCGGCATCAGTTGATGCAACACTTCGAAAGCACCGACTCTGCAGCCAGGCAGGTCGAGGACGAGCTGGCCAAGCTGTCCAAAGCAACCGCTATAGATCGGCAAGCGCCCCACATCTGAAACGGGCAGGTCACCCGAAGCAGTTGCCTCAAATGTCGAGATAGCCGGCAGCGACAAGCATAGCCTTGTATCGTCGGGCAAATCGGCTGGGCACACGGCTGAGGTAGCCGGAGGCGCCAATATCCCAATGCGCGCCCAGTGCAACTTCCGGACGACTAGGCGACCGGGATTCGCGGGTCAAGCCCGATAATGCGCGCGCCGAAGTGGAGCCGTGGTTGAGCCCGAAAGCGGATTGAGCCTCAGGTGCTGGATCAAGAGTTTTATTACCCACGACGTCGCTCCAGTCGCATCAATCGCCGATTCCTTCGTCACTATGCATCGCGGTTCTGCGCTACGGAGCCAAGGGCAAGGTTCTCACCAGCCTTTCGTGCGACCCAACAGCGCTTTCCGCAGCGCTATTTCGGAACGACCAATGACAATAACGCTAGATGGCAACGCGAGCTGGCGCGACATCGCGCAAGTGAGCGAAGGCGAATCCCTGGCGCTCAGTCCGGCAGCGTGGGAGAGGATCGCCTTTGCGAACCAGATCGTCGCTTCCATCGTCGAAAAAGGCATCCGCGCCTATGGCGTCAACACCGGGGTCGGCGCATTGGCAAGCAAGGTGGTGGCGCCTGCGCTGCAAAAGAAACTGTCGCGCAATATCATTCGCAGCCACGCATGCGGCGTCGGTGACCTGGTGCCGAGACGCGGCGTGCGCGCCATCATTGCCGCTCAAGTGGCAAATTTCGCGCATGGCCATTCCGGTGTAAGCCCCGCAATCGTCCGTAACTTGCTCACCTTTATCGAGCGCGACTGCGTTCCCGACGTGCCGTCCAGGGGATCGGCCGGGTATCTGACGCACAACGCTCATGTGGCACTGGTCTTGATCGGTGAAGGCAGTGCAACGGTGGCAGGTCGCTCGATGAGCGGACTGGAAGCGCTTGCCGAAATGGGTCTGGAGCCCTTGGAGCTTGGCGCGAAGGAAGGCTTGAGCCTCGTCAATGGCACGGCGTGCGCGACCGGCCTGACCAGCATCGCCGTGCAGCGCGCGGAGCGCTTGTTGAGATGGGCTGACGCCGCGGCCGCTTTGACGCTTGAAGCCGCGGGCGCACAAATGCCGGCCTTCGGCGAGCAAATCCTGGCGATGCGGCCCTCGCCCGGCATTCAGGATGTGGGCAAAGCGCTGCGCGGCTGGCTTCACGGCAGCGAGCTCATCGCGCTTGCTCACGGCAGTCGCACGCAAGACGCACTCAGTCTTCGCGCCGTGCCGCATGTTCATGGCGCCGCCCGCGAGGTGTTGGACCGGTCCGCTGAGCTGGTTGACCGTGAATTGGCTGCCGTCACTGACAATCCCGCGGTATTCGGGTCGTTGAACGATCCCCAGGTTGTTTCAGAGGCGCATGCGGTGGCGCCGGCGCTCGGACAGGCCGCCGATGGCCTGACGATCGCCTTGGCGCAGGTGGCCGGAATGAGCGAGCGTCGCATCGACCGTCTCGTCAATCCCCTGGTCAACAATTTGCCGCCCTTCCTTGCTGATGAGGACGGAGCCAATTCCGGCTTCATGATTGCCCAATACACCGCCACGTCGCTCAGCAACGTCAACCGGCGCCTGGCCGCTCCGGCGGCGACCGACGGCGGCGTCACATCCGGCCTGCAAGAGGATTTTTTGGCGCATCCAACGGTGGCAGCCAACAAGCTGCTCGCCGTTATCGACAACGCGGAATACATTTTGGCAATCGAACTCATGGCCGCCGCGCAGGCCCATGATTTTCTGGCCGAGCGCGGTGCACGCGCGCCCGGCACCGACACCATCTACCGCATGGTCCGGGAGAACATAGCGCACTATTCCGACGATCGGCCTCTGTCCGGGGACATGGAGGAATTGCGCAACTTCATCCGCGAAGTGGACGTGCCACCCTGTCCGCAGCCCACCGAGTGAGGCCCGCCGAGCTTCGCGGAGCTAAGCCTTCAGCGGGTACAGTTTCAGGTGCTGGATCAGGATGATCGTCTTGGCGTCGATGATGCGGCCGTCGGCTATGCCGGCGAGCGCCTCGTCGAGCGGCATTTCGAGCACCTCGATGTCCTCGCCCTCTTCCGGTGCGCCGCCGCCCGCCGAGATGCGGTCGGCAGGTGAATAGCGCGCCACGAAGAACCACAGCCGTTCGGTCACGCTGCCCGGGCTCATATAGGGCGCAAACAGCCGCTCGATGTTCTCTAAGTGATAGCCGAGCTCTTCCTCGGCCTCCTTGAGGATGGCGGTTTCCGGATCGTTTTCGTCGAGCAGACCGGCGCAGGCCTCGATCAGCGGTTCGCGGTGGCCGGTGACATAGGCGGGATAGCGGAACTGCCGCACCAGAAGAACCGTCTGGCGCTCGGGATCGAAGGGCAGGATCACCGCGCCGTCGCCGCGATCGTAGGTCTGGCGAATCTGCGTCTCCCACTGCCCGTCGCGCCGGCGATAGTCCAGCACGGTCTTCTTCAGAACAGCCCAGTCGTCGGAGAGGACTTCCTCCGAGCGGATGCGAATGCGATCTTCCATGACGAACTCCATGCTGTCGGCGCCATGGCGTAACCGCGAACCGTTTTTCGCGCAACCAGGACGGCAAAGCTTCACCGTCTCGTGTCTGGTGCCATCAGCTGCCATCGCCTAAATAGCTGCAATCCCTTCCCCGGAGTTTCCTGATGACCGCAGCGCTTTTCCAGCCGATCACCCTCGATGGCCTGACCTTCCCGAACCGCATTGCGGTGGCGCCGATGTGCCAATATTCCGCCGATGACGGCTCGGCCAGCGACTGGCACCTCTATCATTGGATGAACCTGGCCATGTCGGGCGCCGGCATGGTCACCGTCGAAATGACCGATGTCGAGCGGCGCGGCCGCATCACCCATGGTTGCCACGGTCTTTACTCAGACGACAACGAGGCCGCCGCCCGGCGCACGCTGGATGCCGCCAGGCGCGTCGCCGCCCCGGAGACGAAATTCGGCATCCAGCTTGCCCATGCCGGGCGCAAAGCGTCCAACAGAAAGCCCTGGGAAGGCGGCGGTCCATTGCAGCCGGGCGAGGATCCCTGGCAGACCGTATCGGCCTCGGCCATCGCCTACGACACCGGCTGGAACGTGCCGCATGCGCTGGAGGAGGATGAAATCCTGCTGCTTGTCGAGCGCTTCGCTCAAGCCGCAAGGCGGGCCGAGCGCGCCGGCTTCGACTTCCTTGAGCTGCACGCCGCGCATGGCTACCTGATCTTCCAGTTCCTGTCGCCGCTTTCCAACCAGCGCACCGACCGCTGGGGCGGATCGCTGGAAAACCGCATGCGTTTTCTGCTTGAGATCGCCAAATCGGTGAGGAAGGCCGTTCCAAACCTGATGCTTGGCGCACGCCTGTCGGTAACGGACTGGGTCGATGGCGGCTTCGACGTCGCGGACGCGATCGATGTGGCCAAGGCGTTGAAAGCGCTCGGCATTGCCTATCTCTGCTGCTCGAGCGGCGGCAATTCTCCCTTGCAGAAGCTGCCGACCGGCCCCGGCTATCAGGTGCATCTGGCCGAAGCGGTGCGCAAGGGCGCCGGCATTCCGACGCGGGCTGTCGGCCTGATCGACGATCCGGGCCAAGCCGAAGCGATCGTCTCCGACGGCCGCGCCGATATGGTGGCGCTGGCTCGCGCCTTCCTCGCCGATCCGCGCTGGGGCTGGCGCGCCGCCGCCACCTTTGACGAGAAAATCCATCCGGCGCCGCAGCTTGCCCGCTCGGTAACGACGATGCAGCACTGGATGAAGGTCTAAGCAGGCTGCACCGACGGATGCGCAAAAGCGCATTTGCTGGACAGGCAGCCGCAGCTTCGCTTTAATCCACCCACACTGTTTCCGTGGGGTAAGGTCGCCTTTGCGGCCGGGTTGGGAGCAAAGTCATGGTATCAAGGGCGCTCTATCCCGCGGCCGCCGCTCTGGTGGTCGCGCTGTCGTTCGCTGCGTCATCTCCGGTTGGCGCGCAATATTGCGAAGGTACGGTGCATGGCCTGTCCAGGCACTACGATCTGGACTCAGGCAGCGGGTTTCTTGCCGTACGCGCGCGGTCGAACTCGTCGTCGCGCATGATCGGCCAACTGTTCAATGGCGACCACACCGAAATCTTCGACCGTCGCGGCAACTGGTACCAGATCGACTTCAAGGGCCGGACCGGCTGGGCCAACGCGCGCTGGCTGCGCAACGACTGCGGCTACTGAGAGGCCTCTGAGACGTTTGGGCGCAGGCTGACTGCCACTTTTGCAACCAAATTGGCTGCTTTGCGTTGCGGCCATCATGGATAACAAACCTTTTGAAACGCCCGTCGTGGTCGAACTCGGCCACGTCGGCAAATATCGCCAGATCCGCAGCGCCCAGGAAGCGGCGGAGTGTCTGATGACTGTCTGGCCGCTCAATCGCGGCCCGCGCCATCGTGATGCTCTCGACACTTGCCTCAAAGTGCTGGAAGGTTATCGTTCGACGGCTGATGCGCGCAGGGCTTTGATCGAAGCGGCCAAGGAATCGGAAGTGCTGGTTCCCGAAGACCGGTTGCCCGACGCCAAATTGCATTGAAGAACCGGCCGCATTGAACGAACGGACGAACCGGAGGATTTCATGGCGAAGCTGATTTACAAGATCGTCGAGCATGACGGGGGCTGGGCCTACAAGGTCGGTTCGACATTCTCGGAGACATTCCCCACCCACCAGGACGCTCTGCGCGCCGCCGAGATCGCCTCGGCCGAGCAGCAGGTCGCCGGCGCGACAGACGGCATCCAGTATGAGGATGCCGACGGCAAGTGGCACGACGAACTGGCCGACGGCCGCGATCGGCCACAGACCGAAGTTTCCGACTAATCCTTGGTTGTTTGATATCGCTGCCGGCCGTGGATGCCTGTTTCAGGCATCCTGCCGGTCAGTCGAGAGTCTGCGTCGATTATTTGCCGCAATACTGATCGTTCACGTTGGGCCTCACATTTCCGTAGGGTCCTGACGGTGCAGAGGCACACGGCCCGGCAGAGCCGATATAGTCCTGGCCGCGTGAGCCGTCGGCATTGATGCTGCCGGTGGTGCTCTGGTCGACCGTCGAGGACTGCTCGTTGCCGAACGGCCACCAGCTGCGATGGTTGGAGGAGGTTCCGTCAGATGATTGAGCCATCGCCGACGTGGCGAGACCGATCGTCAGAACAGATGCTGCGAAAAGTTTCCTGTACATTGAATTACTCCGTATCTGCCGGCCTTGGGTGCGACACGGAGTAAATCCGGACATCCGCCGAATGGTTCAGTGAAATTGTCGTGAGGCCGCGGTGATGCCTATGGCAAAAATGCCCGCTCGGCGATGCGCGTGATGAAGGCGATGACGCGGTCCGGCTCGGCGAATTGCGGCATGTGGCCGAGGCCATCGACCGTCTCGGAATCGAGCCCGCCGATCCTGTCCTTCATTGGCTCTCCGTGGATGCGCATGTCGATGACGCGATCGGCAGTACCGAAGAAAATGCCGGCCGGCATGGCGATCTCGCCGTAACGCTGCTCAATGCGGCCAAGATCCTCTTCGACCGCCACGAAATCGGTGGAGGTCGCATGGAAATGGCTCGGCCTCAGCCCGAGCCATCCGCCACCATGGACCATGTAGTCGGCGGGAACGGCCTGAGGCGCGAAGATGAACTCCAGGGTCTGCAGCGCATATCGGAGGCTTGTCGGTACAGCGACGGTATAGGCCATGATCCGGCGCCATAGCCGCGAGCGGATATAGAGCAGGCCCGCCTTCTCGCGCACGCCGGCTTCCAGATGCGTCAGCGGCGCCAGCAAGGCGATGCCGGAAATCGCCTCGGGATGTTCCACCGCCAGGGTCAGCGTGACGGCGCCGCCTAGCGAATGGCCGACCACGAGCGGCCTTTCCAGTCCGAGCGTTTCGATGAAGCGCCTGACGATCTCGGCCTGTTCCGGCAATCGGCCGGTGGCTCCTCTCGCCCGCACCGAATAGCCCGATCCCGGCCGGTCGAGCGCGATCAGCCGGTAGCCCGGGCCAAAGCGGCTAAACAGCGTGTGCCGGAACTGGTGGAGCTGCGCGCCAAGTCCGTGCACGAACACGATCGGCCGCCCCTCGCCCGTTTCGACATAGTGGATGCGGTTGCCGTCGATCTCGACGAACTGTCCGCTGGCCGACACCAGTCTTTCGGCCTTGGCCGCAATCCAGAGCGTCGCCGCCACCAGGCAGGCGGCGATGACGAGAGCCAGCAGAAGCAGACCGCCAAGCAGCCACAGCAGAATCGATACCAGCATGTTTCACCGGGAGCGAACCAGCGCGCACCATCACCCACCGCCGGACACACGGCAAGGCAGCCTGCCGGCTTCTGACGGCATTGCCGCCCGTCCCATGTCGCGCTATCTCAGGCGATCTTGTCTGCCCAAGGCGATCCGTCTGCCCTGAGGCACCTTCCACCGGAGCCTTCCATGCCCGAAATCGTCACTGCCGCCATGCTCGTCATCGGCGACGAGATTCTGTCCGGCCGCACCAAGGACAGGAACATCGGCCACCTCGCCGACATCATGACGGCCATCGGCATCGACCTGAAGGAAGTGCGCATCGTCCCCGACGAGGAGGACGAGATTGTCGCGGCGGTGAATGCCGTGCGCGCTCGATACACCTATGTCTTCACCACCGGCGGGATCGGCCCGACGCATGACGACATCACCGCCGATTCGATCTCCAAGGCCTTTGGTGTTCCATGCGAATACGACGCCAAGGCCTATGCCATGCTGGGCGAGAGCTATGCCGCGCGCGGCATCGAATACACCGAGGCGCGCAAGCGCATGGCACGCATGCCGCGCGGCGCCGACCATATCGACAACCCGGTCTCCGTCGCGCCCGGCTTTCGTATCGGCAATGTCCATGTCATGGCCGGCGTGCCGGCGATCTTCCAGGCCATGCTCGACAATGTCGTGCCGACGCTGAAGGCCGGCACCAAGATGCTGTCGGCCACTGTCCATTGCCCGTTCGGCGAAGGCCTGATCGGCGGCCCCTTGGGCGACATCCAGAAGGCGCATCCCGACACGATCATCGGTTCCTACCCGAAATATGGCGACGGCAAATTCTGGACGGAGTTGGTCGTCCGCGCCCGCAGCCAGGAGGCGCTGGATTCGGCGCGCAAGGACGTTGAGGCGATGGTGGCCGGCTTCACCGCCGCCAGCTGAGCTGGGTTCGCGGCCCATCGCCGAGCCGGAACCAAGCGCCATACTCTGACGTTTTCCCTCGGGCGCATCAGGCGCCGGCAGATTTGAGGGATTTCCGATGCGCTTCAAGACCATCGTCGCCATATTGCAGAACGAACAGGATGCCGAGCGCGTGCTCGACTGCGCCATCCCGCTTGCCGACCGGTTTGAAAGCCATCTCATCGGCATTCATGCCGAAGCGCTGCCCGTGCCCTACACTTCCGCCACCGGCTTTCCCGACACCGAGTTCCTGCAGGTCTCCGCCGACATGAATCGCGAGCGCGCCGAAAAACTGCAGGCGCTTTTCCTCGGGCGGATCGAAAAAACGGGCCTTTCCTTCGAATGGCGCAGCCTCGAGAGCTTTTCGGGCGACAGTGCGCTGACCGGCATTTCCAGCGTACGCGCCGCCGATTTGATCATCGCCGCGCAGCGCGAGACCGGCGGCGATCCGAGCGCCGATGTCGACACGCTGGTCTATGATGCCGGCCGGCCGGTGCTGGTGGTGCCGCATGAGGGTCCACTCGTCACCACATTCAAACATGTGCTGCTGGCCTGGAACGGCAGCAAGGAAGCCGCACGCGCCGCCTTCGACGCCCTGCCCTTCATCATCGAAGCCGAGAAGACCGATATTCTGGTTATCGATCCGCCGGATACACTGGACGACAATCCGGAGGCCGCCGGCGCGGAGATCGCCGCGGCGCTCTCCCGGCATGGCGCCACCGTCAGTGTTTCGGTGCAGCAGTCGGGCAATGCCTCGATCGATGACGTCATCCAGACCCGGATCGCAGAAACCGGCGCCGACCTTCTGGTGCTCGGCGCCTACAGCCATTCCTGGCTGCGCCAGCTTCTGTTCGGCGGCGTGACACGCACCGTGTTGCGCACCGTGCCGGTGGCGGCTTTCCTGTCGCGCTAGCAGGTCAAGAATTCTGGCGCGTAGCAAAATACGCCCGAACATGATCAACGATGGTGGAAGTCACGTCATGCGGCGCGTGAGGACTGAGCCGCAAAACTACGTCATAGTAACCAACAGACGGAAGGCCTTGCTCAGGCCCGAATGGCGCCAGTTCGGGCGACAAGGCTACAATCGGCAACGGCGCAACTGCCAGCCCCGCCATTACCAGCGCGAGCTGGCCTACAAGATTCTCACTTGTACAAACGATCTGATAAGAGATGCCGGCTGCGTCGAGCGCATCGATAGCTGACTTCCGCCAGATGCAACTCGCCGGACCTGCGGCGACCGCCAGCGGACGACGGAGATGGGCGGTTCCATGTGCAAGGCCTGCCCACACAAGCCGATCTCTATGGATGGCCGTGTCGGGCCATCCAGCTCGATCGGTCGCGCCCGCGGTCACCAGTGCCACGTCCAGTTCGCCCTCATCCAGCATCCGCGACATCGTGCTGCTCGTGCGGCACATCACGCTGATCTCCACTAGCGGATAGGCCGCTGTATAGCTGGCGAGAACCGAGGGAAGGAACGCAACGGCATATTCGTCCGTCATTCCCAGCCGCACGGCGCGTCCGTGCAACAGGCGATTGAACCGCACTATCGCCTCTTCGGCTATTCCAAGAGCGCGCCGCGCATAGGTCAGAAGCGCTTCACCTGCTGGCGTCAACATTATGGAGCGCCCCTGATGCACAAAGATCGGCTGTCCGATCTGCGTTTCGAGTCGCTTCATTTGCATGCTGATGGCAGATGGCGTCCGGTGCACTATTCGGGCAGCGCCGACGAAACTGCCTGTGTCGACAACCGCCATCAGGGTACGCAGCAGCGCGTTGTCCAGCCCCAATAGAACACCCGAATCTGGCCGTAAGCGTGCGCGGGTCGACATGAGTGGCAAGCCCCAATTCGCCAATTTCGCTGATGTCTAGTGTAAGTCCTTTTCGTTTGTCGGAGCAATCAGCACTGGTCAAACTGAGTAAATCCAAACGGACCGATCGGGTTCAACGCACATGGTGGCCCCGCCAGCAGCGCCCTACTCGTGTGGCACTGGCAATCGTCTACGGTGGATTCCGACCCGCGGATTTGAATTTGGCAGGTTTCGGGTGGTTGACTGAGAAATCCTCCGGCAACTTGGCGAATGGGTTCTTCCAGCACCAGATTCATCGCACTGGTGGGCCGCCCGGAGAAACGCCCACGACGAAAGAGAAGGAACCCACTCAATGAACACGGCGCTCAATCTCGCATACCATGCAGCACGGGCATGGATCGACGGACTGGATGATCGTCCGGTGGCGGCCACGGCCAACCTATCGGACCTCAAGCGATCTTTCGTCGGTCCATTGCCGCCCGATGGCAGCAGTGCGGAGGACGTGATCCAGACACTTGTCAAAGACGCCGGCGTCGGGATGCATGGTAGCGCAGGTGGACGCTTCTTTGCCTGGGTGATTAGCGGCGGGCTGGAATCTGCACTGGCGGCCGACTGGCTCGTTGCCACCTGGGATCAGAACGCAGCGCTCTATTCTGTCAGTCCTGCATCCGCAGTAATCGAAGAGACAGCCGGCCAATGGGTCAAGGAACTGCTCGATCTGCCGCGCGATGCGTCTTTTGCTTTCACCAGTGGTTGCCAGATGGCGCACATGACGAGCCTTGCCGCTGCGCGGGCCGCGCTACTCAAGCGCGTCGGCTGGAATGTGGAAGAGGACGGGTTGTTTGGAGCACCTGAAATTAGAATACTCACGAGTGACCAGCGGCACGTCACCATAGACCGCGCGGTGCGCTTTTTGGGAATCGGCCGCAACGCCATTGAACAATTGAAAACGGACAAGGATGGGCGCGTCTCTCCCGCGGTTCTCGATAGCGCGCTTTCCGAAAATTCCAAGCCGGCCATACTCGTGCTGAATGCCGCCGACTTGAACATCGGCGCATGCGACCCGTTCAAGGACTTGATCCCAATGGCACATTCGGCCGGCGCCTGGGTTCACATCGACGGCGCCTTCGGTCTCTTTGCACGCGCGAGCCGAACGTACCGCCACCTGCTCGATGGCGTGGAAATGGCCGACAGCTGGGCGACAGACGGCCACAAATGGCTGAACGTTCCCTTCGATTGCGGTATCGCGATCATCGTCGATCGCAACGCGCATCGGACTGCGATGACATCGAACGCCTCCTATGTCGCGCCGGTAACTGTCGCGCGGGACCAGATTGACTGGAATCCGGAGTACTCTCGCCGGGCGCGCGGCGTTCCCGTCTATGCCGCGCTCAAGGAACTCGGCCGCAACGGCGTGGAGGCGCTGGTGGATCGCTGCTGTGCGCATTGTGCCAGCATCGTGGAGGGAATTGGAGAACTACCGGGCGCAGAGATTCTGGCAAGACCAACACTCAATCAAGGTCTGCTCAGGTTCAGCCGGCCGGACTTGTCGCCCGAGGAGAACGATGATTTTACCGACGAAACAATTCAAAAAATCAACGCGACAGGCGAAGCCTTTTTCTCCGGCACGACATGGCGAAACCGCCGCGCCATGCGCGTCAGCGTGGTCAACTGGCGCACAAGCGAACAAGACGTACGGCGAGCGATCGCTGCCGCAACTTCTGTGCTAACGCCGGAATCAGCTACGCCCATTTAACCGAAGCTTGCCAATGCCCTGACTTTCCAGTTAATTCCGCGCGCATTCCATAGTGTAGCGCGCGGAGTGCACGAATGTCTCTTCCTGAAAAAGCCTTTCCGGTCTCCTGGGACCAGTTCCACCGCGATGCCCGGGCGCTCGCCTGGCGGCTTGCCGGCGCCAACAAGGGTCAGTGGAAAGCCATCGTCTGTATCACCCGCGGCGGGCTTGTTCCCGCGGCCATCATCTCGCGCGAACTTGGCATCCGCGTCATCGAGACGGTCTGCGTGGCCTCCTATCACGACTACACCAGCCAAGGGCAGTTGCAGGTGCTGAAGGAGATCACACCGGCGCTGCTCACCGATGACGGCGTCGGCGTGCTGATCATCGATGACCTCACCGACACCGGCAAGACGGCCGGCATCGTGCGCGCCATGATGCCCAGGGCGCATTTCGCCACCGTCTACGCCAAGCCGAAAGGCCGGCCTTTGGTCGACACCTTTGTCACCGAAGTCAGCCAGGACACCTGGATCTACTTTCCCTGGGATATGGGTTTTACCTACCAGAAGCCGATCGCCGACGATCACGCCGGCTGATTCGCAGCACCCCTTTATCCGCCCAAGTGGCAAGGCCCGCGCAGTTTGCTGTGGAAACTGGCGCCGCAAGACACAATATTCTGTTGAATCGACACCTGTTGGCGAATTTTGACGGGTTGGTGTGACCTTTTTTACTTTTATGACCTACACTTCGCCGTAAGATTCGTGTGACGGCAAACGATTCTGAGGGCTGGGGTAGCTTCTCCGATGCTGACGAGACCAACGACGCACAGCCATATGGCCGAAAGGGTCCAGCGCCTCTTCGGCACCGCGCCGTGCCGTCTTCAGGTTGCCGCGCTACCCTGGCGCACCACCGAAAACGGCATCGAAATCATGCTGATCACCAGCCGCGACACCGGCCGTTGGGTGCTGCCCAAGGGCTGGCCCGAGGCCAGGGAACCGCTCTGCGAGGCCGCGGCGCGCGAGGCCGGCGAGGAAGCCGGATTGCGCGGCAAGATCTCTCATTTCGAGGCTGGCCGCTACTTCTACGCCAAGGCATTGGCGTCCGGCGAGGAAGTGCCGTGCGAAGTGCTGGTGTTTCCAATGCAGGTCGAGCGCGTCTCCGACCGCTGGAAGGAAAAGCGTGCACGCACCCGCAAATGGGTCAATGCTGCCGACGCCGTGCGCATGATCAACGAGCCGGATCTTTGCCAGATCATCACGAATTTCTGCGCCGATCCGCAGAAATTCGTCGTTAGAACCTAGACACGGCGCTAGGCTTCTAGCGGCACACTAACGCTTTCCGCCGGCCGCTACTTCATGCGTCGCCATCGTCTTCCGCGAATAGTGCATCAATATCACGATGTCCCTCTATGATGTTGGCCCCCTCAAGATAGTTTTCGCGATAGCGGAAGAAGATCACATAACCCCGGCACGGAACGCTCCGCACATCTGGCCGTAGTTCCGGGCGTGCCCGGCCGATGGTCGCCGGCAAGGTCGCCAGGTCGCGGCATTTCTGCCGCAGCGCGCTGACAAATCGCATAGCGATCTGCAGGTTGCCGCTTTCGTAGGTGATGTGCTCCAGCAAATGAACAAGGTCGGCCTGTGCCGACGGCAGCATTCGCAGGCGTGGCATGCTTAGAAACCCGCCTTTGCCAGTTCCTCAGCCTTGGCTTCAAGAGCGGCATCGATGGCGTCTTCAGAAGCCTCACCGCCTTGAGAAAATGACCTGTCGAGCATGGCGCTCAGCGCCTTCAGTTTTTCCTCGCGCTCCTCGACCAGACGCAAGCCTTCGCGAACGACCTCACTCGCCGAACCATAGCGGCCGCGCTTAACGATTTCCGCGACGAACGCCTCCCAGCGATCTCCCAATGACACGTTCATAGCACATCTCCTGTCAGTAAGTACGATATGCCAATATCAAAAACTGCGCAATTAATGACATAACCATCTCTCATTCCGGCGCCGAAACGCCGGCTACCTCATTTCAGCCTAACATCGACAGCCGCGCTTGACATGCAGGTATTTACCTGCATATTGTCATTGCAAGATGAGTGAGACCGATGGACGCCGACAAGGTTTTCAAAGCGCTGGGCGACCCGACACGCAGAAAGCTGCTTGATCTTCTGTGCGAGAAGAACGGGCAGACGCTGGGCCAGCTTTGCGAAAACCTCGATATGGCCAGGCAATCCGCGACGCAGCACATCGATCTTTTGGAGGCGGCCAATCTGATCAGCACGGTCAAGCGTGGCCGCGAAAAGCTGCATTTCATCAACCCCGTGCCGCTGCACGAAGTCTACGAGCGGTGGGTGCGCAAATTCGAACGGCAGCGGCTGAGCCTGCTGCACGACCTGAAACAAGAACTCGAAGGAGACGACCAATGACCCGGGAAACCACCAGCTTTGTCTATGTGACCTACATCCGCTCGACGCCGCAAAAGGTGTTCGAGGCCATAATCAGGCCCGATATCGCCAAGCGCTACTGGGGCCACGAGAACGTCTCCGACTGGAAACCCGGCTCGAAATGGGAACACATCCGCGCCAATGACGAGCGCACCGTCGAACTCGTCGGCAAGGTGGTCGAGATCTCGCCGCCGACCCGTCTGGTCATGACCTGGGCCAACGCGTCCCAAGCCGATGACCCGACCAAACAAAGCCGGGTGACCTTCGCCATCGAGGAATATGACGCCATGGTCCGGCTCACCGTCACCCATGATGAGCTCGAAGCCGGCAGCGGCATGGCCAAGGGCATCAGCCAGGGCTGGCCGGCCGTGCTGTCCAGCATGAAGTCCTTCCTCGAAACCGGCACTGGAATCGACCTTTTCGCCAAGCCGAAATCGGCCTGAACCAGCCAACGGGAGAACGACGATGACCAGGCATTTTACCGGCGGCTGTGTCTGCGGCGCGATCCGCTATGAGGCGAGCGGGGAGCCGATCTTTCAGAATCACTGCCAATGCCTCGATTGCCAGAAGCGCAGCGGCACGGGCCATGGCTCCTATGTGACCTTCGGCCGGCGCGACGATGTAAAGATCACCGGCCAACCGAGCACCTGGCGGATGATCGCCGACAGCGGAAATGAGAAGATCCAGGCCTTCTGCCCGACCTGCGGCACGCCGCTCTACCTGACCTTCGTCGCCATGCCGGAACTGACGGCGATCAACGCCACCAGCCTCGACGATCCCGGCCAGTTCAACCCGCAGGCGGTCACTTACACCGTTCGGGGCCACGCCTGGGACACGATCGATCCCGTGCTCCAACCATTCGAGAGAATGCCTGGATGAACCAAGCAGAGCCCTATCCCCTCGGATAGGGCTCTGCTTTCAGCTCAGACCACCAGGCCCTTGGTCAGTTCCAGTGCCTGGCGCTCGAACAGGCGGCGGTAGATGCCGCCCTTCAGCCGGATCAGCTCGTCATGCGAGCCCTCCTCGACGATCTTGCCGCGATCGAACACCAGCAGCCTGTCCAACGCTCGCACCGTCGACAGCCGGTGCGCGATGACCAGCGTTGTGCGGCCGACCATCAGCCTCTCCATCGCCTGCTGGATCAGCACTTCCGATTCCGAATCGAGGCTCGATGTCGCCTCGTCCAGGATCAGGATACGCGCGTCCGCCAGGAAGGCGCGCGCGATCGCCACGCGCTGACGCTCGCCGCCCGACAGTTTCACGCCGCGTTCACCGACCAGCGTGCCGTACCCCTTCGGCAGGCTGGTGATGAAGTCATGCGCACTGGCGAGCTTCGCGGCATGCTCGATCACGCCTGTGTGGCGTTCGGCCGGGCATAGGCGATGTTCTCCGCCAGCGAGCGGTGAAACAGGATCGGCTCCTGCTGGACAATGGCGATCTGCGCCCGCAGCGACGCTTGCGCCACCTGCGAGATGTCCTGCCCGTCGATCAGGATCCTACCGGCGCTGACGTCATAGAGACGCTGGATCAGCTTGACGAAGGTCGTCTTGCCCGAGCCGGAATGACCGACCAGCCCAACGCGTTCACCGGCCACAATGTCCACCGAAAAGTCGCGGTAGAGCGGCAAGCGATGACTGCCATAGTGGAAGGTGACGTTGCCGAAGCCGATACGACCATCGGTGATCCGGATCGGCCGAGCGCCGGGCCGGTCCTCGATGCCGAGCGGTTGCGACTGGAAATCGACCATTTCCTCCATGTCGTTGATCGAACGCTGCAAATTGCGGATATGCGTGCCGATATCCCGGAGATAACCCTGCAGGACGAAGAACGAGGTCAGCACGAAGGCGACATCGCCGGCGCTCGCCTGGCCCCAGGCCCACAGCATCAGCGACAGCCCGATCACCGCGGTCCGCAGCACCAGAAGCATGGCGCCTTGCGTGGTGCCGTTGATGGTGCCGCGCACCCAGGTGCCGCGCGTCCGCGCGCGCCATTTGGCGACGACCTTGGCAAGCCGGGTTTCCTCGCGCGTCTCGGCGCCAAAACCCTTGACCACGGCGTTGCAGCTCACCGCGTCGGCGAGCGAGCCGCCAAGCCGCGTATCCCAGCTGTTGGCGAGCCGTGCCGCGGGCGCGACATAACCGAGCGACAGCATCGCCGTCACCATGATGAACAGCACCGAGCCGACCGCGACGACCAGTCCCATCAGCGGCCAGAACCAGCCGGGCAGCAGCGTCGAGCCGATCAGCATGGCGACCGACGGCAAAAGCGCGATCAGGATCGTGTCGTTGAGCAGGTCGAGCGCCCACATGCCGCGCGTGATCTTGCGCACCGTCGATCCGGCAAAGCTGTTGGCGTGCCAGTCGGTGGAGAAGCGCTGCACGCGATGGAACGCGTCGGCGGCGATGTCGGCCATCATCTTGAGCGTCAGCTCGACAATGCCCATGAAGGCGAGGTTGCGCAGCACCACGCCGGTCAGCGCGAGGCCGATGAGCGCGAAGAAGGCTGCCATCGCGGCATTCCACGCGACATCGTCGGCCGCCGCATTGCTGGCGACGGCATCGACTAGCCGGCCGGAATAGAGCGGCGTCAAGACGTCGGCCAGCGTCGACAGCAGAAAGCCGCCCATGATCAGCGAAAGCCGCCAGGGCTGGCGCCGCCAGTGGCTGAGCGTGAAGCCAAGAACGCTGCGAAAGACGCTAGCGCGCAGATCGATTCGAAAACGAGCCATGATGTCATCCGGGCGCAAACGCGCCCGGTCCCGGTAAAGTCGAAAATTGAAAACCGCGCTGGGCAATTCGCCCGGGGCTGCGGAGGTTCGGCATAGGTGGCGGGCGCCCTGGATATCCGGTGGCGACCGGTATCGGCAGAAGCCTGTACTCGATCCGGCATCGGCGCGAAGGACTGACCCTCGCCGGACGCCGGTAGAGACCTAGGCTTCGCGGCCTCGCATTACCATGTGAAATACTGCCATTCGGACCTCCCGCAAGACAATTGCGGAGCGGTCCTTATAGAGACGCCATGACGGATCGCCAAGACGGGCGCACGCCCAAAGCGCAACTGGTCCAACCAGTGATGTTATTTTGCAACAACAGATATGGAGGACTGTCACGGCACCACCGGACAAGCTTTCTGGTCGCGATCGCAGTCGTAAGGTCGGTGACGGATTTGAGGTCGACGAAATCGACCTCCATCCCGTCGCTGAAGTGATGCCGCCCCTGCTCTCCCCCAAGGGTTCTCGAATTAAATCAGGATTTTAGCCGCGATCCCTGAAACGGTTGGTGATGGGATAGCGGCGGTCGCGGCCAAAATTCTTCCGGGTGATCTTCACGCCCGGCGCCGCCTGCCGGCGTTTGTATTCTGCAATGTAGAGCAAATGTTCAACGCGCGTCACCGTCGCCCGGTCATGGCCGCGCGCGACGATGTCGTCGACGCCCATCTCGTTTTCGACCAGGCATTCCAGAATATCGTCCAGCACCGGATAGGGCGGCAGCGAATCCTGGTCGGTCTGGTTCTCGCGCAGCTCCGCCGACGGCGCCTTGTCGATGATGTTTTTCGGGATCACCTCGCCCGACGGCCCGAGCGCGCCCGGCGGCAGATGGCTATTGCGCCAGCGCGACAGCGCATAGACTTGCATCTTGTAGAGGTCTTTTATCGGGTTGAAGCCGCCATTCATGTCGCCATAGAGCGTGGCATAGCCCACCGACATCTCGCTCTTGTTGCCGGTGGTGACCACCATCGAGCCGAACTTATTGGAGATCGCCATCAAGATCGTGCCGCGCGCGCGGCTTTGCAGGTTTTCTTCGGTGATGCCTTCCTTGGTGCCTTCGAAGAGCTGCGTCAGAGCATGCAGAAAGCCTTCAACGGGCTCGAAGATCGGCACGATGTCATAGCGGCAGCCAAGCGCGCGGGCGCAGTCCTCGGCGTCCTTCAGCGAATCCTTCGAGGTATAGCGGTAGGGCATCATCACCGCGCGTAGCCGCTCCTCGCCGAGCGCATCAACGGCCAATGCGGCGCAGATCGCCGAATCGATACCGCCGGACAGGCCGAGCACGACGTTCTTGAAACCGTTTTTGTTGACGTAATCGCGCAGGCCCAGCATGCAGGCGCGGTAGTCCGCTTCCTCTCGCTCGGGTATTTTCGACATTGGCCCTTCCGAGCAGACCCAGCCGGCATCCGTGCGCTTCCAGGTGGTGACGTCGACAGTCTCCTCAAACTGGCTCATCTGGAAAGCCAGCGTCTTGTCGGCGCCGATCGCAAAAGAAGCGCCGTCGAAGATCAACTCATCCTGGCCGCCGATCTGATTGGCATAGATCATCGGCAAACCGGTTTCGATGACCTGGCGGATAACGACCTGATGGCGCACGTCCATCTTCGCGCGATAGTAGGGCGAGCCGTTCGGCACCAGCAGGATTTCCGCTCCGCTTTCAGCCAGGGTTTCACAGATGCCGACGTCGCCCCAGATGTCCTCGCAGATCGGAATTCCGATGCGCACACCACGGAAGTTGACCGGTCCCTGAGCCTCGGGTCCGGCCTGGAAGACGCGCTTCTCGTCGAACTCACCATAGTTGGGCAAATCGAGCTTGTAGCGCTCGGCCAGGATCTTGCCGCCATCGGCGAAGATGATCGAATTGTGGGTGCCGCTCTTGCGCTTCAGCGGCGTCCCGATAATGACGCCCGGCCCGCCATCGGCGGTGTCGTTGGCGAAGTCTTGCGCAGCCTTTTCGCAAACCTTGAGGAAGGCCGGCTTCAGCACCAGATCCTCGGGCGGATAACCGGCAAGGAAAAGCTCGGTGAAGAGCACGATGTCGGCGCCCTGGCGGGCCGCATCCGCCCTCGCCTCGCGCGCCTTGGCAAGATTGCCGGCGACATCGCCGACCGTGGGGTTGAGCTGGGCGACAGCGATGCGCAGAATATCGGGAGCGGTCTTCTTGGTCATGCCTGCGGTTTAGCGCGGCAAAATTGCCCCGGCAATGGCGTTCGTTTGGACCAATCCAGACCGATCGAGTTCGATCGTGTCCTGAGGGCGACAGCCCTACTCGCCCATGTATTCGCGCAGCGCCTCCGGCGAATGGTTCTCGCCGATCGACATCGCCAGGATGCGCGAGATGTGCCGGCGCGGCAGGCCAGTTTCCTGTGCCCATTTGTTGATCTGCGCCTGGATCTTGTCGAGATCCCTCTTCGACGTCGGGCTTTCGGCGATGTCGAGGCCGGCGTCGCGCAGGGCGGCCGCCATATCGACCGAGATGACGAAAGCATCCCATTCCAGCCAGCGCAGGAAATATTGGCCGGTGTTGCCGCCGAGCCGGCTGCCATGCTTGCCGAGATACGCCATCAGCCCGACCTGGTCGTCGGCGGGCCACTCGGCCAGGAACTTGCCGAAGCCGCCATGCTCCTTCGACACGCGCTCGACGAAGGCGGCGTTGTCGCGCACCGATTTGATCTTCTGCGGATTGCGCACGATGCGCTTGTCGGCCGTCAGATCGTGCCAGAAATCGTCGGGCTGGAACAACAGTCGCTTCGGCTCGAACTGCAGGAACGCTTCCTCGAAACCCGGCCATTTCTGCTCGATGACGCGCCAGACGAAGCCCGCGGCAAACACCCGCTCGGCCATCGTCGACAGGATGCGGTCATCGGTGATTCTGGCCACGGCGGCGTTATCGGGCGAAGGCCCGAGCAGCGACGTCAGCACGGCGTCGCCGCCTTTGCGTTTTGCGGCACGGGCACGAATCTTCTGGAAGTCTGCCATTGCCGCCCTGCTTCAGTATGGATGGACGCGGCAATCTACCACTTCCCGTGCGCACCGGTAGCCTCTAGGTCTAGGCCAGACGCTGACCATGGAGGCGACCATGCATAAGACCGTGCCCGAACTGGCCGACCGCTGGCTGAGGCGAACGCCTGAGACCCTCAGCGAGCTTGAGCGGCGGGTCTTGCAAAGCACCGTCGACCGCAAGCCGATCTCGCAGGACATCAACGACAGTCTCGCCGGGCTTCAGGGGGCCGGCGACCGGATCGCCGATGCCATTGCCCGCGTCGGCGGTTCGTGGACGTTCATCCTGTCCTTCATCGCCTTCCTGGTTCTCTGGATCGGCGCCAATTGGTGGCTGCTGGGGCGAGATTCGTTCGACCCCTACCCGTTCATCTTCCTCAATCTCGTCCTGTCGATGATCGCCGCCCTGCAGGCGCCGGTGATCATGATGTCGCAGAACCGCCAGGCCGCGCGCGACCGCATCGACGCCGCGCACGACTATGAGGTCAATCTCAAGGCCGAGATCGAGATCATGGCGCTGCATGAAAAGCTGGACGAACTGCGCCACAGCCAGATCATCGGCGTGCGCGAGGACATAGCGCGCCTGGCCGAACAGATGAGCCGCATCGACGAAAAACTGTCGGGCCGGCAAACGTCTCAATGACCGGGATCGTCCATCACCTCATCGAGCAATATGGGCTTATCGCGGTTTTCCTCGGCTGTGTCGCCGAAGGCGAAAGTGCGGCCATCCTTGGCGGCTTCTTCGCCCACCAGCATGTCTTCGTCCCTTGGAAGGCTTTCCTCGCGGCCGCCATTGGCGCCTTCGTCGGCGACACGTTTTTCTTTGTCCTCGGCCGCAGCTTCGCCGATCATCCCAGGGTTCTGAAACTGAAGGCGCGGCCCGGCTTCAACCATGCCTACCGCCTCGTCTCGTCGCACCCCAACATCTTCGTGCTGTCCAACCGCTACATCTACGGCCTGCGCCTGGTCGGCGGCATCGCCGCCGGCTTCGCCAGCATATCGGTGCCGCGCTTCGTCATCCTCAACGCCATCTCGTCGCTGGTCTGGGCGGCCTTGTTCTGCGGCATCGGCTATGTCTTCGGCCTCGGCGCCGAGCAGATGGTCGGCAAGGCACTGCTCCATCACGAAAGGTTGCTGATCGCCCTCGGCATTGGGCTCGCCGTCGCCATCCTTGCCTGGCTCATCGCCCGCACCGTCGCCGGCAAGGAGCGCGCCAAGGACGCTCGCGAGAGCGAAGCCGGCTGAAGCTCAGTCGTCGTCCTCGACCAAAGCGCGGTCGCCACGGTCGAGGATCAGCGGGATGATCAAATCCTCCTCGTCGGCAAGATGCCGCTTCAGCATGGCGATCAGCCGGCTGTTCTCGTCGGCATAGGCATCGGCGGCGAAGCGCTGTTTGTCCTCGCTCTCCTCAAGCGTGCGGATGAAGGCGTTCGCGGCCTCGGCATTGCGCTCCAGCCCGTCATGGATGGTGTGGTGATCGGCATCGAGTATGTCAAAGCCCCGCTTCAGGCGCGGCTCGGCCTTGGCGAAAGCCGGGAAATATTGATAGTCCTCGACATTGTGGTGGCCGTCGAGATTGCCGAGGAAATGGTTGAGGCGTGGCGCGAACCAGCGCGCGAAATCCGGCGCCGTCAGCCGACCTTCGCGATAGTCGCCAATGCCGTTGGTGAGCATGCCGCCGAGCTCGCGAAACATGTCGTGCCGCTGCAGCCACAAATTGGCGAGGCCATGGATGTTGGCGTGACCCTGCCAGTTTTCGCGCGGGTATTTCTGCGCCAGCCAGCGCAAATCGTCCGGCAGGCCGGCACGTTCAAGCAAGAGGGAATTGGCGGCTTCGCTCAACGTCAGTCTCCTTTAGTGACTGACAGATAGGAACGCAGGTTCTAGATCGGTAGTCCTGTGATGCGCTCGATGATGGCGATGCCCCAGACGCCGGCGACGATGATCACCGAAATCAGCACCGCCAGCGAGCCGCAATCCTTGGCAAGCTGGATGTCGACGTTGAACTCGCGGCTGAAGGCATCGCAGGCAGCCTCGATGCCGGTGTTCAGCACCTCGACCATGATCAAAAGCAGCACGGCGCCGATCAGCAGCGCATAGCCCCGCCACGACACCGAGACGAACCAGCCGAGCGGCAAGGCGAGCACGAGCAGCATCAGTTCCTGCTGGAACGCCTTTTCGCTGGTTGCGAGCTTGCGAAAAGCCCGCACCGAATTGAAGAAAGCATCGATCAGCCGCTGCATTGCCCGCGCATCCCCTTCGAATCACCGGCAGGGGATATCGCAATGGCTGGATCAAGGGAATAAGGCAGCCATACCAAAATCATTCGTCCGCAACCTTGATGGTCGGCGTCGACCTCTCGAACTGCGGCAGCCCATCGTCGATCGTATAGTAATCGCCCTTGTCGCCGACGAAGATATGGCATTCGCCCTCGAGCCCGGTCGGCCCATCGAACGACCCGGCCAGAACCGAGACGTAGGCATCCTGGCCCGGCTTCCAGAACAGCACCGAGCCACATGTCTTGCAAAAGCCGCGCCGGGCAAACGAAGATGCTTCGTACCAGGTGATATTCTCAGACCCTGTTACGGTGATGTTGTCATCGGCGACGTTGGTTGCGGCGTAAAAATGCCCGCTCTGCTTGCGGCACTGCGAGCAGTGGCAATAGATCACGCCGCGCAGCGGCCCGCGCGTCTGGAAACGCACCGCCCCGCACAGGCAAGATCCGCTGCTGATATCACTCATCCCTGCCCTCCACCGGCCATCGTTCACGGCTTCACCGCCACCGGAGAGGATTTCAGTTTTGCGGCGGCCAGGTACGAGCAAATGCGACACGATATTGGCGTGTTCGCGCTTCTCCCCTGCAGCCTGAAGTAGAATAGTCGCGTTACCTAGCGGCACATTAAGGAAACTTTAGCGCCAGCGCATTTATGGTCGTTGCCAAGCGAAGGCCGCGATGGGGACGCGTCCTTGGTAAGATGATCCGAAATACGGCTGGTTCTCCCCCGGTCGGCGACATCTCGCACGCGCAAGTTTGCGATGGTTCCCAGGGGTAGAGTGAACAGAACATGCAGCCGGCAGCCGCCCAGACCGACCGAAACAGCGACATTGCAACAGCTGTTGTGACGACCATGCGCCAGCTTGGCGTGCTCGGTCTGCCGCGCAATTACGAGATCTTCTACGAAGCGCTGAAAGGCACCAATCGCGAACTCAGCCTTGCCGTCGTGGCGCTCGGCAACCGGCCGACGCAGGACGATCTCGACCGCATCGGCCGCGCCTTCTTTGCCCAGCACCATGGTCCAGGCATTGTCGAGCAGGCACGCGATGTGCTGGCCAGGGAACTCGAGGATATCGCCTTGCTGCTGCGAAGCGAACGCAGCCATATCGAGAAATACGGCAAGATCCTCGATGAGACGTCGAGCGGCCTCGCCAACCGCAGCCTGCTTTCACAGGATCTGCTGCAGAAGGTCGCCAACGCCATGGCGGTCGCCACCAATTCGACCCTCGACCATGGCAGGCAGGTTGCCACCACGCTCAGCGACAAGACGGCGGAACTGGAGAGCGTCAAGTCGAAGCTCGAGGAGTACAAGCGGCTCGCCGACACCGATCCCTTGACCCATATCTGGAACCGCCGCGCCTTCGACAAACAAATCACCGGGATTTACACCTCCAACAGGGGCATCCTGTTCAACGCGCTGATTCTTGCCGACATCGACCATTTCAAGGACATCAACGACCGCTACGGCCACCCGGTCGGTGACAAGATCATCCAGATCATCGCCGAAATCTTCCAGACCAGCATCCGTGAAGACATGTTCGTTGCCCGCACCGGCGGCGAGGAATTCGCGCTGATCATCGAGGGCGCCAGTGAGGATACCACCTACGAGATCGCCGAACGCATCCGCGTGCTGATCGAACAGACGCCCTTCACCAGCAGCCAGACCGGCACCAATTACGGCACGGTGACCGTTTCCATGGGCATCTGCATGGCTTCCGAGGCCGAAAGCCCGGAAGATCTCTACACCAAGGCGGATCGGGCGCTCTACCGCTCCAAGGTCGGCGGGCGCAACCGCGTCACCAGGCATTCGACAATGGCCGGCCGCACTGGCAAGAACTGGCTGCTCTACAAGAAAGACTGACGCTTCGGCGCACAGCCTATTCGCGGACGTGGACAAATTTATCGAGCACGGTCTCTTTCCATATGAATTTTCATGGCCTATATTTTCTATGGAAAGAGAGAGGCCATGTCTGTTTCACAACCCAATGCTGCCGCCCCCGATATCACCGCAAAGACGGCCGAAAACGCGGTTCTGACCAAGGCCACGCTGCGCGCTGCCGAGCTGCTGGACATAACGGCCAGGACGCTGGCGTCGATCATCGGCGTCTCGGAAGCCACGGTTTCGCGCATGCGCAGGCAGGAATTCCTGCTCGAGCGCGGCACCAAGCCATTCGAACTCGCGGTGCTGTTCGTGCGGCTGTTCCGTTCGCTCGACGCCATTGTTGGCGGTGACGAGGCGATCGCCCGGGCATGGCTCAAGAACACCAACACGGTGTTCGACGGCAGCCCGCTTGAAAAGATCCTCACCATCACCGGGCTTGTCGATGTCATTGCCTATCTGGACTCCCGACGCGCTCTCGTCTGAAGCCGTACGGCTCGACGGCAAATACTGGCGCATGGTCGAGGCGCAGCACCGCGTCTCGACGCTGAAAATCGTCGACACGCTGGACGAACAGGCGCTGATCGAGGATCTGATCGAGGAGACCAAGCCGCAGATCCCCATGGAATGCCGGCATCTCCACTATCTCCTGGCGACGCCCTTTCGCTACGGCTCGATCTACCCTTACGGCTCGCGCTTCCGCCGCGCCGGCCGCACCCTGGGCGTCTATTACGCGGCGGAGACGATCATGACCGCCGTCGCCGAAATGGCCTTCTACCGCTTGCTGTTCTTTGCCGATTCGCCCGACACGCCGTGGCCGCACGACGCCGCCGAGTACACCGCCTTCGCCGCGGCGATCCGCACCCACAAAGCCGTCGACTTGACGCGGCCACCGCTTGACCGCGACCAGGCTCAGTGGACGCATCCGATCGACTATGCCGCCTGCCAGGCCATTGCCGACGTTACGCGCGAGGCCGGGCTGGAAGCGATCCGCTACCGCTCGGCGCGTGATCCCAAAGGCGCCAACGTGGCGCTGCTGACATGCCGCGGCTTTGCCAAGGCCAAGCCTCTGGAGCCGCATACCTGGCGCATCCGGCTCGGCTCGTTCGGCGTGCAGGCGATCTGTGAGTTTCCGGAAAGGCGCATCGAGTTTTCCAGAACCGCTTTCGCCAATGATCCCCGGCTCAACGGCCTGCGTTGGGAACGCGGCCGCTGATCAACAAAAAAGCGCCGGATTTCGCCCGCGCTTTTTCTCTTCAGCCTGCAAACAGGTTCAACCGTTGGCTACCTGCTTGTGCTGGACCGGATGGCTCTTCTTCAACAGGTCGGAGACCAGGAACGCCAGCTCGATCGCCTGGTCGGCGTTGAGGCGCGGGTCGCAATGGGTGTGGTAGCGGTCCTGCAACTCCTCGGCGGTGATGGCACGCGCCCCGCCGGTACATTCGGTGACATTCTTGCCGGTCATTTCGACATGGATGCCGCCTGGATGCGTGCCTTCGGCGCGATGCACCTCGAAGAAGGTCTGCACTTCCTTGAGGATGCGGTCGAACGGCCGCGTCTTGTAGCCGGCGGCCTCGATGGTGTTGCCGTGCATCGGATCGGATGACCACACCACGCTGCGGCCTTCCTTCTGCACCGCGCGCACCAGCTTCGGCAGATGGTCGGCGACCTTGTCGGAACCGAAGCGGGCGATCAGCGTCAGCCGGCCCGGCTCGTTCTCCGGGTTGAGCAGGTCGATCAGTTCCAGCAAGCCGTCCGGCGTCAGCGAGGGACCGCATTTGAGGCCGAGCGGGTTCTTGATGCCGCGGCAATATTCGACATGCGCATGGTCGGGCTGGCGCGTGCGGTCGCCGATCCAGATCATGTGGCCCGACGTGGCGTACCAGTCGCCAGAGGTCGAATCGACGCGGGTCAGCGCCTCTTCATAGCCGAGCAGCAGCGCTTCGTGGCTGGTGTAGAAATCGGTCTCGCGCAAGGCGTAGTTGGTCTCCGAGGTGATGCCGACGGCCTTCATGAAATCCATCGTCTCGGTGATGCGGTTGGCGAGCTTGCCATATTTCTCGCCCTGCGGGCTGTCGGAGACGAACCCCAGCATCCAGCTATGCACGTTCTCCAGGCTGGCATAGCCGCCCTGGGCGAAGGCGCGCAACAGGTTGAGCGTCGCCGCCGACTGGCGGTAAGCCATCTCCTGGCGGGCCGGGTCGGGAATGCGCGACTTTGGGTCGAACTCGATGCCGTTGATGATGTCGCCGCGATAGCTCGGCAGCGTCACCTCGCCCTTGGTCTCGTTGTCGGACGAGCGCGGCTTGGCGAACTGGCCGGCAACGCGGCCGACCTTCACCACCGGCTGCGCGCCGGCGAAAGTCAGCACCACCGACATCTGCAGGAAGACGCGGAAGAAGTCGCGGATATTGTCCGCGCCATGCTCAGCGAAGCTCTCGGCGCAATCGCCGCCCTGGAGCAGGAATGCGTCACCGGCAGCGACAGCTGCAAGCTGCTTCTTCAGTTTGCGCGCCTCACCGGCAAAAACCAGCGGCGGAAAGGTGGCGAGCTGGGCTTCCGTATTCTTCAGCGCGACAAGATCCGGATAGGCAGGAACCTGCTTGATCGGCTTTGCTCTCCAAGAATTCGGCGACCATTTCGTCATCGCTGCACCCAAACGCTCTTTCCAGCGAGCTGTTGCCCGCCATTCCCGCCCCATATGGGGATCGCGGCTCCATACACGAAGCCGATTTCCTATTCTAGACCGGAATTCAAGTGCTGGCGAATGGTGGCCGGCGGCTCACTCTGCTGCCCGCGACAAAGCGAGATAGAAAAGGCCCAGCCCCAACAGCAGGCATGACGGACTGTAGAACCAGCTGTCGTAGCTGGCAAAACGTGTGGTCCGGACCCGGTTGAACAGCCCGAAATACCGGGACCAGCTCAACGCTCGCGAGGTGAAGATAAGCGCCCACAAGATGATGCCGGCCTTCAGCAAGGATTGCGGTAATGGCAGGTGAACCGCACCGGCGAAGCCAAGAACCAGCAGCACCAGCGCCAGGATCAACCCTATCGCCATCGCCCCAAAGGCCGTCTCCTTGATGGCGGGAGTGCCGTCCTCGCGTTGCGGCAACGCGACGCCGGCGCCAACGCGCCCACCGAAACCCCAATAGAGATGAAAGCCCGCCCCGAGCAGCAGAATGGCCGAGCAGAAAGCGACGACCACGCTCGCCATGCCTATCGGGCGACCTCGTTCAACCGCCGGAGCTGGCGACCGAGCCCGCCCGTCAGATCGAGAGCAAGCATGCGCAGCAGCGCGATGGCGCTCCACAACGGCCGATCCGCGAACGGCTTGTTGCTGTTGTGCTCGAGGAAAGGGTGAGTGAGAAAAGCCGCGACATAGAAGAACGGAATGATGACCAGAAAGGCCCACCAGACGACCAGAAAGGATGCGGCGATCCCTGCGAGCGGCGCGAAAAACAGGCCGATATAGTGGATAAGCCGGGTAGAAGCTTTTGAATGGCCGGCAAGATAACCGAGCCAGTATTCATCGAAGGTCTGCGGGTTCATGGATTTCCCCGTTCAGCGATGAGTTGCAGAATCCATCTGACGCCTTGGGCCCAAATACCTCAATGGCTCCAATCGTCGCAGACCTCCGGAGAGACCTTTGCTAGCCGAAATCCCGCCCTAGGCGGCCTTCTCGACCAATCGCGCCAGCTGCGCCATGACGACCGCCGAGCCCGCCAGACGCTTCTCCGCTGTCGGCCAATCGCGGATGAAGACCACGCTGTGATCGGCCCTGATCTTGGCCAGCGAGCCCTGCTCGCCGATGTATTTGACCAGCCCGACCGGGTTGGAGAATTCGCGCTTGCGGAAATGGATGACGACGCCCTTTGGCCCGGCATCCAGCTTTTCGACATTGGCCTTGCGGCAGAGCGCCTTGATGAAGACGATCTTGAGCAGATGCTTTACTTCCTCGGGCAGCGGCCCGAAACGATCGATCAGCTCGGCGCCGAAAGCGTCGATTTCGTCGGTATTTTCGAGATCGCCAAGGCGGCGATAGAGCGCCAGCCTGAGCTGCAGGTCCGGCACATAGCTTTCCGGGATCATGACAGCCGTGCCGACGGCGATCTGCGGCGACCAGCCGCCATCCTGGACCTCGCCGGAATCCTTTACCTCGGCGACAGCCTCCTCCAGCATCTGCTGGTAGAGCTCGAAGCCGACCTCCTTGATGTGGCCGGACTGTTCTTCGCCCAGAAGATTGCCGGCGCCGCGGATGTCGAGGTCGTGGCTGGCGAGCTGGAAGCCGGCGCCGAGCGTGTCCAGCGACTGCAGCACCTTCAGCCGGCGCTCGGCCGTATCGGTGAGCTTGCGGTTGGCCGGGAGCGTGAACAGCGCGTAGGCGCGCACTTTGGAGCGGCCCACACGGCCGCGCAGCTGATAGAGCTGCGACAGGCCGAACATGTCGGCGCGATGGATGATCAGCGTGTTGGCGGTCGGGATGTCGAGCCCGGATTCGACGATGGTGGTCGATAGCAGCACATCGTACTGGCCGTCATAGAAGGCGTTCATGATGTCGTCGAGTTCGCCCGGCGGCATCTGGCCATGGGCCACCGCAACTTTCAACTCGGGAACAGATTCCCGCAGGAAATCATGGATTTCAGCGAGATCGCTGATGCGCGGCACGACATAGAAGGAATGGCCGCCGCGATAGCGCTCGCGCAGCAGCGTTTCGCGGATCACCAACGGATCGAAGGGCGAGATGAAGGTGCGCACCGCCATGCGATCGACGGGCGGCGTGGCGATCAGCGACAGTTCGCGCACGCCGGTCAAGGCGAGCTGCAAGGTGCGTGGGATCGGCGTCGCCGACAGCGTCAGCACATGGACATCGGTTTTGAGATCCTTCAGCCGTTCCTTGTGCTTGACGCCAAAGTGCTGCTCCTCGTCGATGATCAAGAGGCCGAGATTCTTGAACGAGATCGCCGAGCCCAGCAGCGCATGGGTGCCGATGACGATGTCGACCTGGCCCTCGGCGATGCCTTTCTTGGTTTCCGCCAGTTCCTTGGCGCCGACCAGCCGCGAGGCTTGGGCGACGCGGATCGGCAGGCCGGAGAAGCGCTGCGAAAACGTCTTGAAATGCTGACGCGACAACAGCGTCGTCGGCACGACGACCGCCACCTGAAACCCTTCCATCGCCGCGATGAAGGCGGCGCGCAGCGCCACTTCGGTCTTGCCGAAGCCGACATCGCCGCAGATCAGCCGATCCATCGGCTTGCCGGCGCCGAGATCGTCCATGACGGAATCGATCGCGCCCTGCTGGTCGTCGGTCTCCTCATAGGGGAAGCGCGCCGAGAACTCGCCATAAAGCCCTTCCGCCGGCACCATGGTGGGGGCGGAGCGCATCTGCCGTTCGGCGGCGATGCGGATCAGTTGCCCCGCCATGTCGAGCAGGCGCTTCTTCAGCCGCGCCTTGCGCGACTGCCAGGCGCCGCCGCCGAGCTTGTCCAGTGAGGCTTCCGCCGAATCCGAGCCGTAGCGCGAGAGAAGCTCGATGTTTTCCACCGGCAGGAACAGCCGGTCGTCGCCGGCATAGTGGATCTCCAGGCAGTCATGCGGCGCGCCGACCGCCTCGATGGTGCGCAGGCCGATGAAGCGGCCGATGCCGTGGTCGGTGTGAACGACGATATCGCCGGCCGACAGCGACGACGCCTCGGCAATGAAGTCGGACGCGCGCTTCTTGCGCTTCGAGCGCCGGATCAGCCGGTCGCCCAGAATGTCCTGTTCGGCGACGACGACCAGCTGTTCGGTCTCAAAGCCGGATTCCAGCGGCAGCACGGCGAGTGCCGCCTGCCCCGGCTCGAGTTTTTCCGCCTCGGCCAGCGTCGCCACCGGCACCAGATTGCCGAGATGATGCTCGGCCAGGATCTGGCCCAGACGGTCAAGCGAACCTTCGGTCCAGCCGGCGACAATGACGCGGCGGCGCGCCGCGCGCTCGTCTGCAATGTGCTTCACGACAACGTCGAAGACATTGGCGTTGGGGTCGGCGCGCTCCTCGGCAAAACTGCGGCCATGGCGCGAACCGCCATGGAAGACCTTTTTGGCGCCGACGTCAGGCGCATCAAAGGCAGTGAAGTCGATGGCTTCGCGCGGTCCAAGCGACGCGACGAGGTTTTCCGGCGAGAGATAGAGCAAGTCCGGCGCCACCGGCTTGTAGGGCACGGCATCCTTCAAGGCGGCATCCGCTTGTTTGCGGCGCGCTTCGTAGTGATCCAGGATCAGCGTATGGCGCTCGGCCAGCGCCTCATGCGCCAGATGGTCGAAGATGACGGGTGCATTCGGCAGATAGTCGAACACGGTCTCCAGCCGCTCATAGAAGAGCGGCAGCCAATGCTCCATGCCGGCAAAGCGCCGGCCCTCGCTGACGGCTGCATAGAGCCCGTCGTCGCGCTGCGGCGCGCCAAAGGCTTCGATATAGGAGCGACGGAAGCGGCTGATGGTTTCCGGCGTCAGCGCCACTTCGCTCATCGCTTGCAGCGCCATCGACTTGCGCTGGCCGGTGGTGCGCTGGGTGGCGGCGTCGAAGACGCGGATCGATTCCAGCGTGTCGCCGAAGAAGTCGAGGCGCAGCGCCTCCATCCAGCCGGGCGCGTAGAGGTCGAGGATGCCGCCGCGCACCGCGAACTCGCCGACGCCGCGCACCGTCGGCACCCGCTCGAAGCCGGAAATCTCCAGCCGCGACACCAGCGCGTTCATGTCGATCTGGTTGCCGGGCCTGGCGTGGAAAGTCTGTGCCTCGACAAGGTCGGCCGGCGGAATGCGCTGCAGCAGCGCATTGGCGGTGGTCAGGATGACCGCGCGATGCGGCTTTTTCGCCAGCGCGATCATCGCCGTCAGCGCATCGAGCCGCTTGGCGGCGGCGTCCGAACCGGGCGAGACGCGGTCGTAAGGCAGACAGTCCCAGGCCGGCAATTCCAGCACCGGCAGGCCGGGCGAAGCGAAAGTCAGTGCTTCCGTGATCGACGGCAGGCGCTGGCCGTCGCGCGCCACGAACAGCACGGGCTTGTCGGGCGCGATCTCGTGGATCGCCTGCACCAGCGCAAAGGCTTCGTAGCCGTCGGCGACGCCATCGACGATGAACTGGCCGGCGCGGCCTTTCGGCAGACCGATTTTGGGAATGAGGCTCATGATTGCACGGTCTTGGTTGTCGCAATTCCGGACGGAAAACCGCTTGGCACTTTCCTGGAATTGCTTGTGTTCAGAATGTCATGGTCCGGCGCGATGCCAGGATCTTTTGCAGGACGGCACAGTCGATATCCCCGGGAACCGGGCGTTCGCCGGTCACCATGGGCAGGAATTCAGTGTCGGGAATGTCGAGGAGCCTTTCATATTGGTCGATTTCGTCGCCGGTCAAGGCGCCGATCTCGTTGTCGGCAAAGGTGCCGAGGATAAGGTCCATCTCGCGTATGCCGCGATGCCAGGAGCGGAACAACAGCTTGCGGCGCCTGATATCCAGCCCCTCGCTTGATCGTTTCGTCCCGGTCATCGTGCCGCATCCTCGCTTGGTGCGGCGCATATAGCGTGGATAGAGGGCGGTGTCAGCCTTGCAACAGCCGGGTGGGCGTCTAAACATCCCGGGTGTGAAGAACACTCCTGACAACAACGGCGCCGGACATCGCCCGCATTTTACCCTCCCCCTTGTGGGGAGGGTCGGCGAGCACGCTTCGCAAAGCGAAGCGGGGGAGACGGGGTGGGGGCGCGGCGCTGATGCGCCACTTCCTTCTGAAGACAGATGCGCACCGACCCCCACCCCGCTCCGCTTCGCGGATCGACTTGCCGGGGCGAGCCACGCGTCTCGCCCGTCCTACGGACCCCCACAAGGGGGAGGGTAAAGGAATGCGCCCTTCTCTCCTCGACCCCTTATTTGTCCCGATCACTTCGCTTGCCGGCGTCGGGCCGAAGGTCGGCGCGCTGATCGAGAAGGTCGTGACGGCCGATCTTGGCGAGCGGCCGGCACGCGCCGGCGACCTGTTGTTCGTGCTGCCGCACACCGTCATCGACCGCCGCAACCGGCCGGGCATCGCGCTCGCGCCGGCAGGCGCCATCGTCACGCTCGACGTGCGCATCGACCGTCACCAGCCGCCGCCGCGCGGCAACCGGTCGGTGCCCTACCGCGTCTACGCCCACGACGACACCGGCGAGATCGGGCTGACTTTCTTCCACGCCCATGCCGCCTATCTCGAAAAGGCGATGCCGGTGGGCGAGCATGTCGTCGTCTCCGGCCGCATGGAGTGGTTCAACGGCCGCCCGACCATGGTCCATCCCGACCATATCGCCCTGGTCAGCGAAGCGGAAACCCTGCCCCTGGTCGAGCCGGTCTATCCGCTCACCGCCGGCCTTTCGGGCAAGGTGCTGCGCCGCGCCATCGGCCAGGCTCTCGGCCGGCTGCCGGAGTTGCCGGAATGGCAGGACGGTGCCTTCATGCGCAAGCAGACTTTTCCGGCCTTTGGCGACGCACTCGCCCGCATCCATCATCCCTCGGACCCGATCGATGTTGCCATCGAGGGATCGGCGTGGCGCCGCCTTGCCTATGACGAATTGCTGGCCGGCCAGGTCTCACTGGCGCTGGTGCGGGCAAAAGTGCGCCGCCTGTCGGGCCGGCCGCTGATCGGCGACGGCCGCATTGTCGAGAAACTGCGCGCGGCCCTGCCCTATTCATTGACCGGCAGCCAGGAATTCGCACTCGCCGAAATCAACGCCGATCTCGCCGATCCCGAACGCATGCTGCGCCTGCTACAGGGCGATGTCGGCTCCGGCAAGACGGTGGTGGCGCTGCTTGCCATGGCGCGCGCCGTCGAGGCCGGCGGACAGGCAGCGCTGATGGCGCCGACCGAAATCCTGGCGCGCCAGCATCTGGCAACGATCACGCCGCTGGCCGAACAGGCCGGCCTGCGTGTCGCCATCCTGACCGGCCGGGAGAAGGGCCGCGAGCGCACCGAAACGCTGGCAGGTCTTGCCAGCGGCGACATCGACATCGTCGTCGGCACCCATGCGCTGTTTCAGGAAACGGTGACCTATCACGACCTCGTCTTTGCCGTCGTCGACGAGCAACACCGCTTCGGCGTCCACCAGCGGCTTGCCATCACCGCCAAGGGCGACGCGCCCGACATGCTGGTGATGACGGCGACTCCGATCCCGCGCACTCTGGTGCTGACCGCTTTCGGCGACATGGACGTCTCCAAGCTGACGGAAAAACCGGTCGGCCGCCAGCCGATCCGCACCGTCACATTGCCGCTGGAGCGGCTCGACGAACTGGTCGGACGCATGCTCGACGCCGTGGCCGATGGCCAGAAAATCTACTGGATCTGCCCGCTGGTCGAGGAATCCGAAGAGATCAAGCTGATGTCGGCCGAGGACCGTTTTGCCTCGCTGCAACCTTTGTTCGGTGACCGCATCGGCCTCGTCCATGGCCGCATGAAGGGCGCCGAAAAGGACGAGGCGATGCGCGCCTTCAAGGTCGGCGAGACCCGCATCCTGATCGCCACCACGGTAATCGAAGTCGGCGTCGACGTGCCGGATGCCACGATCATGGTCATCGAGCATGCCGAGCGTTTTGGTCTGGCGCAACTGCACCAGTTGCGCGGCCGCGTCGGGCGCGGCGACAAGCCCTCCTCTTGCGTATTGCTCTACAAGGACCCGCTCGGCGAGACGGCCAAACGCCGGCTGTCGGTGATGCGCGAGACCGAAGACGGTTTCCTGATCGCCGAGGAGGATCTGAAGCTGCGCGGCGAAGGCGAGTTGTTGGGCACCCGCCAATCCGGCACGCCGGGCTTCCAGGTGGCGCGCATCGAGGCGCATGCGGACCTGCTCGAAGCCGCCCGCGACGATGCAAGGCTGGTCCTGTCGCGCGACCCGGAACTGCAATCGGAGCGTGGCGACGCGCTGCGCCTGTTGCTCTATTTGTTCGGCCGCGACGAGGCTGTTCGGCTTTTGCGCGCCGGCTGAGCCAGGGCGCCAAGCGGCGGATTGGCGAGATCTCCGTCGATCGGCTCACCGTTCACCGTCATCATTTTCGGCTTGACCTCGGGCGCCACCAGCCCGGCCGAAACGATCAGCCTGGCGCCGTCCTCGATCGTCATGTCGAGCAGCACAATGTCGGATTTCAGCACATACATCAGGAAGCCGGTGGTCGGGTTCGGCGTGCACGGCATGAACACGGCGATCATCGGGTCGCCCTCCCGGTCGAGCTTCCGGTTGATCTCGGTCTCCTTCTCGCTGGCGACGAAGACAAGCGACCAGACGCCCTTGCGCGGATATTCGACCAGCCCGACCTGGCGGAACATGTCGCCCTTGTTCGACAGCACCGTCTGGAAAATCTGCTTCAGCGAACCATAGATGCCGCGCACCAGCGGCATGCGGCCCAGCAGTCGCTCACCGAAATTGACGATGGCTCGGCCGACGATGTTGGCGGTCATGAAGCCGATCAGCGTGATCAGGATCAGCGCCACGATCAGGCCGAAACCCGGAACCGGAAACGGCAGATAAGTATCGGGGCTGTAGCGCGCGGGAATGTAGGGTTTTACCCACGAATCGACCCAGCCGATGAACGACCAGGCGATATAGGCGGTGATCGCCAGCGGCGCGCAGACGATGAAGCCTGTGAGGAAATAGTTCCTCAGCCGGGTCATGCCTGAAGTTCTGGGAGCATCGGACATGGTTCACCGGGGGCGCGGGTTGCAGCGCAACATTAATGAACCGGAAGGCGCTTTGGAACTGCGAAGTTTATAAAGAACCGATTAAGCCGCCGCTTCGAGCGGTTCGATCTTCTCAAGTTCCGGCGCCAGTTTCTCGGCCTCGGTTTCCAGTTCATAGGCCTGTTGAAAATTCATCCAGAACTGAGGCGTCGTGTTGAAAAAACGGGCGAGGCGCAAGGCTGTGTCGGGGGTCAGACCGATCTCCTCCTTGGCAATGCGCTCGATACGGGTGCGCGGGAGGTTGAGCTTCTTCGCGAGCGCACCGGCACTCATGCCGAGTGGAACAAGATACTCTTCCCGCAGGAATTCTCCGGGGTGAATGGGGCGTGCGAACTTGGGCATCAATATCCTCAAACGGTTAGGGCGAGTGCCCGCTCAATGGTAGTCAACGATCTCCACGTCTTCGGCACCTGCAGGGGTCCACCTGAAACAGATGCGCCATTGGTCGTTGATGCGTATCGAATGCTGTCCGGCACGACCTCCTTTCAGAGCTTCGAGGTGGTTTCCGGGCGGCGATCGAAGGTCGTTCAGCTGGACGGCATTGTCGATTGCTCGAAGACGACGCTCAGCGCGAGCGACCAAATCTGACGGAAAGCCTTTCGGTGCCTTACCCGCTGCAACCGCTTCGACCGCCCTGCCTTTGAACGAAACGATCAAAGTTGCACCCCTCATCTTGTATCATACTCTGATACAAGATGACTTGCAACATGAAGTATCAATGACTGATACGAGTTCGTGCCGGGAACCTACTCTACCGTCACCGATTTCGCCAGATTGCGCGGCTGGTCGACGTCGGTGCCCATGAACACTGCGGCGTAGTACGCCAGCATCTGGATCGGCAGCGCATAGATGATGGGCGAGATGATTTCCGGCACGTCGGGCAGGATGATCGTCTCCATCGTCTTCACGCTGACCTGCGCCGCGCCCTTGGCGTCGGTGATCAGGATGATCTTGCCGCCGCGCGCCGCCACTTCCTGCATGTTCGACACGGTCTTTTCGAAGATGCGGTCATGCGGGGCGATGACGATCACCGGCATGTTCTCGTCGATCAGCGCGATCGGGCCGTGCTTCAGCTCGCCGGCGGCGTAGCCTTCGGCGTGGATGTAGGAGATTTCCTTGAGCTTCAGCGCGCCTTCCATGGCCAGCGGGAAATTGGTGTCGCGGCCGAGATAGAGCACGTCCTTGTAGCGCGAGATTTCACGCGCAATGCGCTCGATCTGCTCCTCGAGCTTCAGCACCTGGTTGGCGTAGCGCGGCGCTTCCGAAAGCGCGCGCACCAGCGTCTTTTCCTCGTCCTTCGAGATCGTGCCGCGCGCCACGCCTGCGCGCACCGCCAGCGACGCCAGCACCGACAGCTGGCAGGTGAAAGCCTTGGTCGAGGCGACGCCGATCTCCGGACCGGCGAGCGTCGGCAGCACCACGTCGGATTCGCGCGCCATGGTCGATTCGCGCACATTGACGATGGCGCCGATCTTCATGCCGGCCTTGCGGCAGTAGCGCAGTGAGGCAAGCGTGTCGGCGGTCTCCCCCGATTGCGAGATGAAGAAGGCGGCATCATCAGCCGACAGCGGCATTTCGCGGTAGCGGAATTCCGAGGCGACATCGATGTCGACCGGCAGCCGCGCATAGCGCTCGAACCAGTATTTGCTGATCAGGCCGGCGAGATAGGCGGTGCCGCAGGCCGAGATCGCCAGGCGGCCAATCTTGGCAAAGTCGAACGGCAGCTCCAGCGGCTTCGACACGCCGGAGACGAAATCGACATAATGCGCCAGCGTGTGCGAGATCACTTCCGGCTGCTCATGGATTTCCTTCTCCATGAAATGGCGGCGGTTGCCCTTGTCGACCATGAAACTGGTCGACAGCGACTGCTGGCGCTTGCGGTCGACCTTTTTGCCATCGATGTCGAAGATGGTGACGCCCTCGCGGCGCACCACCGCCCAGTCGCCGTCTTCGAGATAGGTGATCGAATTGGTGAACGGTGCGAGCGCGATGGCGTCGGAGCCCAAAAACATCTCGCCGTCGCCATGGCCGACGGCCAGAGGCGGGCCATTGCGGGCGCCGACGATCAGGTCCTCATCGCCCGTGAACATGATGGCCAGCGCAAAGGCGCCTTCCAGCCGCTTCAGCGCCTGGTGCGCGGCCTCGACCGGCTTCAGCCCTTTGGCCAGTTCCCGCGCCACCAGATGCGCCACGACCTCGGTGTCGGTCTGCGACGAGAAGACGTAGCCATCGCGGATCAGTTCGTCGCGCAACTCGGCGAAATTTTCGATGATGCCGTTGTGGACGATGGCGACGCCGTCGGAAAAATGCGGATGCGCGTTGGTCTCGTTGGGCACGCCATGGGTGGCCCAGCGCGTGTGGCCGATGCCGATCGTGCCGGTGAGCGGCTCGTCCTTCAGCCGCCGTTCGAGGTTGATCAGCTTGCCTTCGGCGCGCCGGCGCCCGAGCGCGCCTTTCTCGACGGTGGCGACACCGGCCGAGTCATAGCCGCGATACTCCAGCCGTTTCAAAGCGTCGACAATGAGCGGCGCGACCTGGCTTTGGCCGACAATTCCGACGATACCGCACATGCGCCTGCCCCCCGAGTCCCGATGGAAAACCAGCGTTATCTAGGGATTGCCGGCCCGCCGCGAAAGTCACTTTGCGTTTCGTCCCATGTCATCAGGGACGTTTCTCAACCTGATGCACCATGACACACCGCTCTTGCAATCCGGTTACTGCAATCGCTCGATTTTTCAGGCGTCTGGTTCTCGTTTTCGCAATATCTGGCTAAGGTCCGGCCATGATGAGCCAAGCCACCGTCACACTCTGGCGTCCTGTCGGACCGAAGGAACTGGAATTGATCAAGGCGTCAGGGATGCAGGAATTCCCGCCGCGCCTGCCCGATCAGCCGATTTTCTATCCGGTTTTGACCGAGGCCTATGCGACGCAGATCGCGCGCGACTGGAACGTGCCGGCCAGCGGCTCGGGATTCGTCACCCGCTTCGACATGCTGAAAAGCGTCCTCGACCGCTATAAAGTCGAACATGCCGGCAGCAGGGCGCATCTGGAATACTGGATTCCGGCCGAAGACCTCGCCGATTTCAACAAGGCGATCGTCGGCCGGATCGAGGTGACGGCCAGCTTCGGCAAGGTTGCTACCGACTGACCGCTAGTGGTCGGCAGCGGCTTTCTTTTTCGCCGCAGCCGAAGCAAAGCGCTCGCGCAATTCCTTGCCCTTGCCGGGGATCGTCTTCTGGCGGGCGCGGCCAAAAGCCAGCGCATCGTCGGGCACGCTTTCGGTGATCACGCTGCCCGAGGCGATGTAGCCGCCTTTGCCGATGGTCACCGGCGCCACGAGCGACGAGTTTGAGCCGATGAAAGCGCCCTCGCCGATATCGGTGAAGAATTTCGAGTAGCCATCATAGTTGCAGGTGATGGTGCCGGCGCCGATATTGGCGCCCGCACCCACTCGTGCGTCGCCGATATAGGTCAGATGGTTGACCTTGGCGCCTTCCTCGATAACCGCCTGCTTGACCTCGCAGAAATTGCCGACCTTGGCCTTGTTGCGGAGATCGGCGCCCGGCCGCAACCGCGCGAACGGCCCGACGTCACAGTTGGAGGCAATGGTTGCGCCCTCGATGTGACTGAAGGCGTGGATTTTCGCGCCGCCAGCGATCTTCACGCCCGGGCCGAACCAGACATTGGGTTCGACGATGGTGTCGGCGCCGATTTCCGTGTCATGCGAGAAATACACGCTTTCGGGCGCAATCAGCGTAACGCCGGACAGCATAACCTCGTGCCGCCGACGCTTTTGCCAGATGCCTTCTGCCTGCGCCAGCTCGGCCCGATTGTTGATGCCGAGCGCGCTCTCGAAGCTGGCTTCGGTGGCAACGACATCGAGGCCTTTCGCGCCGGCGATCTCGACGATGTCGGTCAGATAATACTCGTCCTTGGCGTTCTTGTTTCCGACCCGGTCGAGCAGATCGAGCGCATGCTTGCCGGCCACCGCCATCATGCCGGCATTGCAAAAGCCGATCTTTTTCTCCTCGGCGCTGCAATCCTTTTCCTCGCGGATGGCGGTGAGCTTGCCAGCCTTTTCAATCAGCCGGCCATAGCCGGTCGGATTGGGCGGACGAAAGCCGACGACCACGACGGCAGCCCCGTCGGCCAGCTTCTGCCGCGCATTGGTGAGCGCCTCGGCGTCGATCAGCGGTGTGTCGCCAAACATGACGAGAATATCGTCATAACCCTTTGATATCGCATCGCGCGCGGCCAGCACGGCATGCGCGGTGCCCAAGCGCTTCTCCTGCACGAAGGTCTCGGCCTTGGGCGCGAATTTCGCCGTCGCCTTGCGCATCTCATCGGCGCCATGGCCGATCACCAGCGCCTGGCTGCCGGCGCCGGCGGCTTCCGCTGCCTTCACCACATGCGCGACCATCGGAAGCCCGGCGATCTGGTGCAACACCTTAGGCAGCGCGCTCTTCATGCGCGTGCCTTCGCCGGCGGCGAGGATGACGGACAGGCAGGATCTCTGGCTCATGGAAGGACAACCGTATGAAAGGGATCAGGAATCGCAGAGTGGTAGCATCTGGCGCCATGCTGCACCAATGCGGTTAAATTCCGGTGAGACCATAGAGCAGCTGACTCTTAATCAGCGGGTTTGCGGTGCAGTTCGGCAGGCGACCTATCCCAGCCGTCCCAGCACCGGAAAATTTTCAAGCAGCCAGTACGACACCGTCTGCACCCCACCGGTGAGGAAGAACACGCCGGCGACGACCAGCAGCGCGCCGATGGCTTTTTCGACACGGCCGAGATGGACGCGGAATTTGCCGAGGAAACGCATGAAGGCGCCGGAAAACAGCGCCGCGATCAGGAACGGGATGCCAAGGCCGAGCGAATAGGCGGCGAGCAGCAGCGCGCCTTCGCCCACCGTCTCGCGGCCGCCGGCCAGCGTCAGGATCGGCCCCAGCACCGGGCCGATGCAGGGTGTCCAGCCGAAGGCGAAGGCCAAACCCATGACGTAGGCCGCGACAGCGTTCGCCGGCTTGCCCTGCGACTGGAAGCGCGCCTCGCGCGACAGGAGCGGAATGCGCAATATGCCGAGGAAATTCAGCCCCATCAGGATGATGAGCACGCCGGCGGCCATCGCCAGCGGTTCCTGCCAGACGCGCAGCCAATGGCCGATGGTCGAGGCGCCGGCGCCGAGTGCCACGAACACCGTGGAGAAGCCGAGAACGAAGGCGATCGAGGAATAGATGAGCGCGCCGCGTGCGCCGGCCTTGGCCGTAACACCGACATTGTCCCCGCGAAAGTCGTCGACCGACACGCCGGCCATGTAGCAGAGGTAGGGCGGCACCAACGGCAGCACGCAAGGCGACAGGAACGAAATCGCCCCTGCTCCGACCGCGCTGACATAGCCGATGTCCAATGCCATCCCGAAACTCCAGATTCGCTGGCGCCGATATAGCGATGCAAAACTATGTTCGCCAATCACCATCGTGTGGCATTTGGCTACAGGTACGGCTCGGCCGGAGGAATTGTTACCGGCCCATCGTCAGATGACCAAGCCAGGGAAGAAACGCCCCTCGCCAAGCGTTCACAGAGCGAAGCCGCGATTTCTGCGCGCTTCTTCGGATACCCAGGGAGATTTCCATGAAAACGATCACTGTTGGCCTGGCCGCGCTTTTGCTCAGCACCGCTGCATCCTTCGCCGCCGAAGCCTGGAAGGAAGCCGAAGTCAACGGCACCAAGATCTACACCGATGCCAACGGCATGACGCTCTATACCTACGACAAGGACGAGAAGGGCAAGAGCAATTGCTACGATAAATGCGCCACCAACTGGCCGCCGCTGAAGGCCGAGGCCGGCGCCAAGGCGGACGACGAATGGACCATCGTCGACCGCACCGACGGCACCAAGATGTGGGCCTATGACGGCAAGCCGGTCTACACCTTCATCAAGGACAAGAAGGCCGGCGACACGACCGGCGACGGCGTCGGCGAAGTCTGGCACATCGTCAAGGCCGACTGATCTTCGAACCTCTATCCCCGCCGATCGGCGGGACCCAACTGGCTGCCGGCTCCAAGCGACCCGGTGGCCAGTTTCGTTTTTCGGCAGCTCGAAGGACGGACCGGCCGCAGCTTCTGAGTCGTTTGTTCAAGACTTGACGCCCAAACCGGACGTCCCCGAATTCTGTGATTTTCTCCATACACTCTAAGAGTGTATTGCGTCAGACGTGCCGGCAATTTGGCCGCCTCCCCTTGACCGGATGCAAAAGCGCGGCCATGTGAGCGACAAATAGAACGAGATTTCGTCGCGCGCAGCGGAATCCTTCTGCCGCACCACAGCTGATATGAGAACTCATGGACGTCGTCGTCGTCGAATCGCCGGCCAAGGCAAAGACAATCAACAAATACCTCGGCAAGAACTATAAGGTTCTGGCCTCGTTCGGCCATGTCCGCGATCTGCCGGCCAAGGATGGCTCGGTGCGTCCGGACGAGGATTTCGCCATGTCCTGGGCGGTCGATACCGCGTCGGGCAAGCGCCTCGCCGACATCGCCAAGGCGGTCAAGGATGCCGATGGCCTGATCCTCGCCACCGATCCGGATCGCGAGGGCGAAGCCATTTCCTGGCATGTGCTGGAAGTGCTGAAGCAGAAGCGCGCGCTGAAGGACAAGCCGGTCAGCCGCGTCGTCTTCAACGCCATCACCAAATCGTCGGTGCTGGAAGCGATGGCCAATCCGCGCCAGATCGATGGACCGCTGGTCGATGCCTATCTCGCCCGCCGTGCGCTCGACTATCTCGTCGGCTTCACGCTGTCGCCGGTGCTGTGGCGCAAATTGCCGGGCGCTCGCTCGGCCGGCCGTGTCCAGTCGGTGGCGCTGCGTCTGGTCTGCGACCGCGAATCCGAAATCGAGCGCTTCATTCGCGAGGAATACTGGCAGATCGCCGCTCTGCTGGGCACGCCGCGCAACGAGACTTTCGAGGCGCGGCTGACCACTTTCGAGCGCAAGAAGCTGCAGAAGCTCGATATCGCCAACAAGGCGCAGGCCGACGACATCAAGGGCATGCTCGAGGGCGCAACCTTCAAGGCGCTGTCGGTGGAAGCCAAGCCGACCCGGCGCAATCCCGGCCCGCCCTTCACCACCTCGACGCTGCAGCAGGCGGCCTCGTCGGGCCTCGGCTTTTCGGCCACGCGCACCATGCAGGTGGCGCAGCGCCTCTATGAAGGCATGGAGATCGGCGGCGAGACCACCGGCCTGATTACCTATATGCGAACCGACGGCGTGCAGATGGCGCCCGAGGCGATCGACGCCGCCCGTGACGCCATCGCCAAGGAATTCGGCCCCAAATATCTGCCGGAAAAGCCGCGTCAGTACACGACCAAGGCCAAGAACGCCCAGGAAGCACACGAGGCGATCCGTCCGACCGATTTCATGCGCACCCCGGCTTCGGTCAGGCAGTATCTCGATTCCGATCAGCTGCGGCTTTACGAGCTGATCTGGAAGCGCGCCATCGCCAGCCAGATGCAGTCGGCCGAGATCGAGCGCACCACGGTCGAAATCGAGGCGGTCAACGGCGCCCGCACGGCGGAGCTTCGCGCCGTCGGTTCGGTCGTCCGCTTCGACGGCTTCATTGCCGCCTACACCGACCAGAAGGACGATGACGCGGAGGACGAGGAAAACCGCCGCTTGCCCGAGATTCGCGCCGGCGAGCAGCTCGCTCGCCAGGCCATCAACGCCACCCAGCACACTACCGAGCCGCCGCCGCGCTATTCCGAGGCGTCGCTGATCAAGAAGCTGGAAGAGCTCGGCATCGGCCGCCCCTCGACCTACACCGCGATCCTGAAGACGCTGGAAGACCGCGACTACGTCACCATCGACAAGCGCCGGCTGGTGCCGCAGGCCAAGGGCCGCCTGCTGTCGGCGTTCCTTGAAAGCTTCTTCGAGCGCTATGTCGAATATGACTTCACGGCCTCGCTGGAGGAAAAGCTCGACGAGATTTCCGACGGCAAGCTCGCGTGGAAGGACGTGCTGCGCGACTTCTGGAAGGATTTTTCCGGCGCCGTCGCCGACATCAAGGAACTGCGCGTCACCGACGTGCTCGACGCGCTGAACGAGGAACTGGCGCCGCTGGTGTTTCCCACCCGCGAAGACGGTTCCAATCCGCGCATCTGCCCGAAATGCGGCACCGGCAATCTGTCGCTGAAGCTCGGCAAGTTCGGCGCCTTCGTCGGCTGCTCGAACTATCCGGAATGTTCGTTCACCCGCCAGCTCGGCGACGCCGCCAACCCGAATGGCGAGAATGGCGGCGGCGAGGACGGCACCAAGGTGCTGGGCAAGGACCCCTACACATCAGAGGAAATCACGCTGCGCTCAGGCCGCTTCGGCCCCTACATCCAGCGCGGTGACGGCAAGGAAGCCAAGCGCTCCAGCCTGCCCAAGGGCTGGACGCCCGATACAATCGACCATGAGAAGGCGCTCGCTTTGCTCTCTTTGCCGCGCGATGTCGGCAAGCATCCGGAGTCGGGCAAGATGATCTCGGCCGGGCTCGGCCGCTACGGTCCGTTCGTGCTGCATGACGGCACCTATGCCAATGTAGACAGCATCGAGGACGTCTTCTCGATCGGCCTCAACCGCGCCGTGTCGGTCATCGCCGAGAAGCAGCTGAAGGGCAAAGGCGGCCGCAATGGCGGCACTGCCGCGGCACTCAAGGAATTGGGCGACCATCCCGATGGCGGCGGCAAGATCGTCGTGCGCGACGGCAAATACGGGCCTTATGTCAATTACGGCAAGGTCAATGCGACGTTGCCCAAGGGCAAGGATCCGCAGTCGGTGACCGTCGAGGATGCGCTGGCGCTGATCGCCGAGAAGGAAGCCAAGGGCGGTGGCGGCAAGAAGCCATTCCGCAAGGCGGCAGCGGCCAAGGCGCCTGCAGCCAAGAAAACCACAGCCAAGAAGTCGGCGACCAAGAAGCCGGCGGCGAAGAAAAAGGGATAGCAGCGTGGCGCGCAGGATCACCGGTAGAAGCCACGGCGATCCGCGCACCGCCGACACCAGGGCCAAGGTCAAGGATGACTACCGGCCCTCGCGTGACGAAATCCTGCGCTATATCGCCGAAAATCCCGACCGCGCGGGAAAGCGCGACATCGCCAAGGCGTTCGCGCTGCGCGGTGACGACCGCATCTGGTTGAAGGACATTCTGCGCGACCTGCAGGACGAAGGCGTGCTGACCAAGGAGCGCAAGCGGCTGGCCCGTGTCGGCGCCCTGCCGCATGTCGCCATACTTGACATTTTTGGCCGCGACGGCGACGGCATCTTGCTGGCGCATCCCGCCGAGGCCGTGGGCCCGGGCGAACCGCCCGTCGTCTCGATCCGCGTCTCGCGCGGCGGCAACGGCCCGGCGCCAGGCATTGGTGACCGCGTGCTGGCCAAAACCTTCCCGACCGATGAGCCGACCGGCCCCGCCTATACCGGCCGCGTGATGAAGATTTTCGAGAAGCGGACCGATGCCGTGCTCGGCGTCTTCCGCATCCTTAAGGACGGCACTTTCCGCATCGAGCCGGTGGAACGGCGCCAGCCCGAGCTGATCGTCGACAAGGAATTCCAGAACGGCGCCAGGAACGGCGACCTGGTCGAGGTCGAACCAGCGCGCGCGTCCCGCTACGGCCTGCCGCGCGCAAAAGTGCTGGCGGTGTTGGGTTCGCTGACCAGTGAAAAGGCGGTCTCGATGATCGCCATCCATGCCCATGACATTCCGCATATTTTCCCGGCCGACGTCATCGCCGAATCCGAAGCGGTCAAGCCGGCGACGCTTGCTCACCGCGAGGACTGGCGCGACCTGCCGCTGGTCACCATCGACCCAGCCGACGCCAAGGACCATGACGATGCGGTGTTCGCCACGCCGGACCTCGACGAGAAGAACCCGGGCGGCGTGATTGCCACCGTGGCGATCGCCGATGTGGCGGCCTATGTCCGCTATGGCACCGCACTCGACCGCGAGGCGCTGAAGCGTGGAAATTCGGTCTATTTCCCCGATCGTGTCGTGCCGATGCTGCCCGAGCGCATCTCCAACGACCTCTGTTCGCTGCGCGAAGGCCAGGACCGGCCGGCGCTCGCCGTGCGCATGATTTTTGCGGCCGACGGCCGCAAGCTCCGCCACACCTTCCACCGCGTCATGATGAAGTCGGCGGCCAAGCTCGCCTACCCGCAGGCTCAGGCCGCGATAGACGGCGTGCCGGACGACAAGACCGGGCCGATCCTCGACACGGTGCTGAAGCCGCTGTGGGACGCCTACGCCATCCTCAAGCGCGGCCGCGATGGCCGCCAGCCGCTGGAACTCGATTTGCCCGAGCGCAAGATACTGCTCAAGTCGGACGGCACGGTCGACCGCGTCATCGTCCCGGAACGGCTGGACGCGCACAAGCTCATCGAAGAATTCATGATCCAGGCCAATGTCGCCGCGGCTGAAACGCTGGAGGCGAAGAAGCAGGCGCTGGCCTACCGCGTGCATGACGCGCCGTCACTGGCCAAGCAGGAATCGCTGCGCGAGTTCCTGCAGACGCTCGGCCTGTCGCTGGCGCGCGGCGCACAGATGCGGCCCGCCCAGTTCAACGGCATCCTCGATCGCGTGCGTGGCGCCGACAATGAAGGGCTGGTCAACGAAGTGGTGCTGCGCTCGCAGAGCCAGGCCGAATACTCGCCCAAGAACATCGGCCATTTCGGCCTCAACCTGAAGCGCTACGCGCACTTCACCTCGCCGATCCGCCGCTATGCCGATCTGATCGTGCATCGTGGACTGATTGCCGCACTCGGGCTTGGCCCGGGCGGCTTGACGCAGGATGAGGAGGCGCGGCTGGAAGATGTGGCGGTGCTGATCTCCGGTACCGAGCGTCGCGCCATGGCGGCGGAGCGCGACACGGTCGACCGGCTGATCGCTGCCTATCTCGCCGAGCGCATCGATGACTGCTTCGACGCGCGCATCTCCGGCGTCACCAAGGCAGGACTATTTGTCCTATTGCCGCAGTTTGGCGCGGATGGTTTCATCCCGGTGTCAAGTCTGGACGGCGATTACTATATATATAACGAAACCGCGCGATCGCTGTTCGGGGAACGCACCGGCAAGGGTTATCAGCTTGCCGACCGCGTCGAGGTTCGCCTGATCGAGGTGGCGCCGATGGCTGGCGCGATGCGGTTCGAAATGCTGACCGACCCGAAGCCCCTGCCCGGCTCCAAGAGGTCGTTTCACAAGGCAAAAGGCCGCGCCCGCGCGTCGCAATCGCGCCCGGGGTCGCGCGGCAGGAGGCGGTAAATGCCGAAAGAATTAGGGATGGCAAGCGAACTGGGGATCCAGGAACAGGTTTTCGGCGGTGAACATCATTCGGGCCGGGTCGCCCGCCCGCTATGGACGGCGATGAAGCGCGGCGCGCTTGGCCGCTGCCCGCATTGCGGCGAGGGCAAACTATTTGCCGGCTTCACCAAGAGCGTCGACAAATGCAGTGTCTGCGGCGAGGAGCTTTACCACCACCGCGCCGACGACCTGCCCGCCTATCTCGTCATCGTCATTGTCGGCCACATCGTTCTCGGCGCCTTTATGGCTGTCGAGGCGACCTCGACGCTCTCCATGTGGCAGCACATCGCCATCTGGGTACCGCTGACCATCGCACTGTCGGTCGCTCTGCTGCAACCGGTCAAGGGCGCCGTCATCGGACTGCAATGGGCGCTCTATATGCACGGCTTCGGCGGCGAAAAGGACGGGACCGAGCCACGTCCCGGAACCTGACCCGCATCGGGCAATGTCGCCTGGCGCAACATGCCGACCGTGAAAGGCCACTTTCGTTTGCCAGAAGTTTCCGCTAGGTCCTGCGCATGGAAGGTATGACCAAGGCGGAAGTCGACAGGATGGAGCGGGGCACGATCGCCCATAGCGGCCAGCCCATGCGTCCCCGCGACGCCGCGACCCTGATCCTGCTGGAACGCCAGGGCGACGAGGTGCTGGTGCTGATGGGCCGGCGCCATGCCGGCCACGCTTTCATGCCCGGCAAATTTGTCTTTCCCGGCGGGCGCACCGATCCGGCCGACAGCCGCATTGCCGTTGCCACAGTGCTTCATCCCGAGGAAGAAACCAAGCTCACCGCCGGCGTAGGCCGCATCAGCCCATCGCGAGCCCGCGCCATCGCGCTCTCGGCCATCCGCGAGACCTATGAGGAAGCCGGCCTGCTCATCGGTTGCAAGGCCGCCTTCGCAACGGACAAGCGCGACTGGCAGGGCTTTGTCGAGCACGGCGTCCAGCCTTCGTTGGCGCCGCTGCGCTTCGTCGCCCGCGCCATCACCCCACCCAATCGCGTGCGTCGTTTCGACACAAGGTTCTTCAGCGCCTGGCGCAGCGACGTCGCCGTCGAGCTGCCGGGTGGCGGTCCGACCAATGAGCTGGAAGAACTGGTCTGGTTGCCGCTTGCCAAGGCGAGAGAGGCCGATATCCCCGACATCACCCGAACGATCCTGCAGGAGCTGGAAAAGCGGCTTGCCGACGATCCGCTGCTGCGCCCCGGTGGCTCCGTGCCGTTCTACCGGCTTGTCCGCAACCGCTTCGTTCGCGAAATTCTTTAGCCCCCGAAATTCTCTAGCATCGAGTAATTAGGCATCCCATGACGGTCGATACCCAGCAAGAGGGCGACGAACGCGTACACTGGCTACCGATGGTGGCTGCGATCTCGTCCATCAGCGTCGTCGGCATCGCCATCGGCCTCGGCATGCCGCTGCTCAGCGTCATTCTGGAGACGCGCGGCCATTCGGCTTCGATGATCGGCCTCAACACGGCGGTCGCCGGCCTCGCCTCGATCGGCGGCGCCCCGCTCGCCACGCCGCTGGCGATGCGCTTCGGCGTCGCCTGGACGATGGTTGCCATGATCGTCGCCGGCGCTCTCGCCTTTGTCGGTTTCCATTTCGCCCCGGACTTCTGGATGTGGTTCCCGCTGCGCATCGTCCTGCACATCGCGCTCACGGTCCTGTTCATCCTGTCGGAATTCTGGATCAGCACATCGGCGCCGCCGCGCCGGCGTGGCCTGGTGCTCGGCATCTACGCCACCGTGCTGTCGCTCGGCTTTGCCGCCGGGCCGTGGATCTTCGCTCATATCGGCAGCACCGGCTTCAGGCCGTTCGGCGTCATCATCGTCCTGGTGGCACTGGCCGCGATACCCGTGCTGGCCGCGCGCAACGAAAGCCCCACAATTGTGGTCGACGGCGAGACCAGCCACTTCCTGCGCTACATCTGGCTGGTACCCACGGCGACTGCCGCCGTGCTCGTGTTCGGCGCCGTCGAGACCGGCGGCTTTGCGCTGTTCCCGGTCTATGGCAACCGCATCGGCTATTCCGAAGCGGATGCAGCCCTTCTCCTCACCATGATCGGTCTCGGCAACGTGTTGCTGCAGATTCCGATCGGCATGATCAGCGACCGCGTCAGCGACCGCCGCTATCTGCTTTTGGCTTGCGCCGCGGTCGGGCTTGCCGGCACCATCTTCATGCCGTTCTTCGCTCAGAATTGGCACCTGATGGCGGCGCTTCTGTTCGTCTGGGGCGGTGTGGTGGCCGCCATGTACACGATCGGCCTTGCCCATCTCGGCTCCCAGCTTTCCGGCCATGAACTGGCCTCGGCCAACGCCGCCTTCGTGCTCTGCTACGGTGTCGGCATGGTGCTCGGCCCGCAGGCGATCGGCATCGGCATGGATGCGTTCGGCCCGTCCGGATTTGGCTGGTCGCTCGGCCTGTTCTTCGGCGCTTATATCGCCCTGGTCAGCGTCAGGCTGATCCGCAAGCTCCTGTTGTAGCCGGGCCGCGGCAAGCCCTTTCCCACAACGCAAAGACATGGCTGCTGACAGAACCGTGTCAGGAGGCCTCAGCTAAAAGGGTGTCCCAAAACACCCGAGTTTGAGGATACTGCGATGATCGACAGCGGCTTTGAAACCACATCGTTACGCATGACGCTCCTGCTGCTTGTCAGCTTCCAGGCCCCGGCAGCCGATGTCGACCGCATCATGGACGCCGTGGTCGCGATCGCCCCGCTCGCCATGGGCAAATACGATCGTAACGCCTATCAAACAGCGCACGGCATCGAACGCTACAGGCCACTTGAAGGTGCTGCCGCCGGCGCCGAAACCGAATTGCGCCGCCGCCCCGGCACGGTCGAGGTCTCGTTCGAACTGCCCGATGACCAGATGCTCGCCGCCCGCGTCGTCGAGGCGATTTTCCAGGCGCATTCCTATCAGGAGCCGGTGATCCGCATTCAGCCGATCCTCGCCAGCCGCTCCAAGGGCCTGGACGACCGCGCCAATCCGAATCGCTGGTGGAACACCACCGGCGACTGGAAGAATGCGGCAGCGCCGATACCGCAACGCGCGTGATTTCAAGCCAAAGGGCGGCTTGCCTGGGTCACAGCTGGTGCGCCGGGCTTGACTTTCCGGGCACGTTCTTTATGTGTCGCGCCAAGTTTCCCGCGTCCGGGTGTTTTCCCCCGCTCCAGCGGCCAAAACCCCACGAACATAACGGACTGATACAATGGCCAAAGCCGCAAACATCAAGATCAAGCTTCTGTCGACCGCCGACACCGGTTTCTTCTACGTGACCAGCAAGAACAGCCGTACCAAGACGGACAAGCTGTCCTTCCGCAAGTACGATCCGGTCGCCAAGAAGCACGTCGAGTTCAAGGAAACCAAGATCAAGTAATCTGGTTTTCCACACGTCTTTAAAACGCCGTCCCTTGGGGCGGCGTTTTTGTTTTGTAGGCTCAGAAAAGCCAGAAATCTCGGCAGCCTGACGCGGAGGGTTCAAGTAATTTTTGGCAAAAAAAGGGGGCCGGTCGGCGTATGGCAGCGGTACGAGGAGGCCACTATGTGCCAGCGCCGGCCGGCCGACCCCACGGACCCAGGAGATGCGGCGGACCTGAGCATCATGGGGTATCTTCGGATCGATGCGGCTGTCTACCCTCGTGCTCGCATCGCCTTTGTTCTTGCACCGCACATTTGCGCAACAACGCTGGAAAATCAATAGTTTCTTAACCAAGCCTCCCGAATCGCTTGGATTAAGGTAAATTCCTAACCCTGTCCGGTTGACAGCATAATCGGCGGTCCAGCCTACGCCGCCTTGGCGACAACGCGGTTGCGGCCGCCGCTTTTGGCCTCGTAGAGCGCCACATCGGCGCGCTTCATCAGCGCCGCGACCGTGTCAGCGCCGTTCAGCACCGACGACACGCCGACGCTGACCGTGACCTCGATGGTCTTGCCTTCTTGACCGATGGCAAACGGCAACTGGGCGATTTCGGCGCGAATGCGCTCCGCAACCTTTTCCGCCACTGCGCCGTCCGTGTCCGGCATCACCACGACGAATTCCTCACCGCCGAATCGGCAGGCGAGGTCGATGCCCCTGACATTCTTGCGCAGCCGCCGGGCGAATTCACGCAGCACGTCGTCGCCGCCGTCATGGCCATGCGCATCATTGACGGTCTTGAAGCGATCGAGATCGGTGATCATCACCGACAGAGGCCGCCGCCGAGCCACGGCGCGGTCGAACAGCGTCTGCAGATGGCTGTCGAGGTAGCGCCGGTTGTGCAGCCCGGTCAGCCCGTCGGTCACCGCCATCTCGATGGTCTGGGTGACGCTGGCGCGCAGCTGGTCGTTATAGCGCTTGCGGCGCACCTGCGTGCGCAGCCGCGCCATCAGCTCCTGCTGATCGATCGGCCGCATCAGATAGTCATTGATGCCGAGTTCGAGGCCGCGGATGATGCGGCCCTCCTCGCCTTCCTCGGCAAGCAGGATGATCGGCAGGAAGCGGGTGCGATCGAGCGAACGCAATTGCGAGCATAGCCGCAGCGGATCGAAATCGGCAAAACCGGTCGAGATCAGCACGCATTCGTACGGTGCCTCGGCAGCCTGGAAGAAACCGGCATGCGGGTCGGTGGCAATGTCGAGCTCGGCGCTGCCCCGCAGCATTTTCTGGACGCGTTCGAAGGAGGATTTGCGCTCGTCGATCAACAACACCTTCGGCGTCGCCTCCTCGGACGTGAAGCTGCGGCTCAACAGCGCCTCGATGCCGATGTTGCGGGTGGTCGAGGCGCGCAGACGCAACTCGTCGGTCAGCGACTTCAGCCTGACCAGGCTCTTGACCCGCGTCATCAGCTGCAAATCGTTGACCGGCTTGGTCAGGAAATCGTCGGCGCCGGCCTCGAGGCCGCGCACCCGGTCCGAAACCTGGTCGAGCGCGGTGATCATGACCACCGGTATATGCGACGTCGCCGGATCGCTCTTCAGCCGCTTGCAGACCTCGAACCCGTCAATGTCGGGCATCATCACGTCCAGCAGCACGACATCGACCTTGCCGTTTTCGCAGGTCTCGATCGCATCCAGCCCGTTGGAGGCGGTCAGCACCTCGAAATATTCGGCCAGCAGCCGAACCTCCAGTAGCCGCACATTGGCAGGGATGTCGTCGACGACGAGAATCCGCGCAGTCATTTCACAAGGCTCCGGCTGGAATGGGTGCTGGCATCAGGCGTCACCCAGATAGGATTTGATGGTTTCGATGAAACGCGGCACCGAGATCGGCTTGGAGATGTAGGCCTCGCAGCCCCCTTGGCGAATACGTTCCTCGTCGCCCTTCATGGCGAAGGCGGTGACGGCAATCACCGGAATGGAACGGAGGTCGTCATCCTCCTTCAGCCATTTCGTCACTTCCAGGCCTGACACTTCCGGCAGCTGGATATCCATCAGGATCAGGTCCGGCCGGTGCTGGCGCGCCAGATCGAGCGCCTCGAGGCCGTTGCGCGTGCGCACCGTCTCGTAACCGCTGGCTTCGATGAGGTCCCGAAAGAGCTTCATATTGAGCTCATTGTCCTCGACGATCATCACCTTCTTAGGCATCAATTTCCCGTCCCGGCCGAGCTTCTGCCTGAAACCCGCCGTCATGCGCCCTTGTCGGAGCACACCAAACCCTCCCTCACTCTACGACAATATGATTGACGAAACGGAAACCCGCAGCTGTAAAAGCCCTTCGGATTCCACCTCGAAAACCACATTGGATTGGGGCGGTGGCTTGCCGCAAGCGACGCTTGCCATTACTGCGGAAAAGAGACTCATTTCCGCAAACAAGAAGGTAATGATGGCAAACGCAGCGTCAATGCGCGAGGAGGCGGAAACCATTGCCGTGAGGGCACTGGGCTTCGTCGCCGCGGACCCCGAACTCCTGCCGCGCTTCCTGGCCATCACCGGCATCGAGGCGTCCGCCATCCGGCGCGCCGCAGCCGAGCCGGGATTCCTTGCCGGCATCCTGCAGTTCATCCTGGCCCACGAGCCGACCTTGCTGCGCTTTGCCGAGGAAACCGGCACCCCACCGGCTGCCGTCGGCAAGGCATTGCGCGCGCTGCCGCTTGGCGGCGATGACCATGAGCATTCGATATGAGCGACGATCCCGAGACGGCACGCCAGATCGCCGAACTTGCAGCCGACGACCGGCCTCTGCTGATCCTCGACGTCGATGATGTCGTGCTCGAATTCATCCGGCCGTTTCCGCATTTCCTGAAATCGCGCGGCTTTGGGCTCACGCTGGCCTCCTTCCGCCTCACCGGCAACATCGCCGAAACGGCGAGCGGCCGGCTGATCGAACAGCCGGAGGTGACGGCACTGCTTGGCGATTTCTTCGACGCGCAGGCCGACTGGCAAAGCGTCACCGACGGCGCTGAACAAGCGCTTGCCAGTCTCGGCGACCGCGCCGAAATCGTCCTTTTGACCGCCATGCCGCACCGCCATCGCGCGGCGCGCCGCGCGCATCTCGACGCCCTCGGGCTGCCCTATCCGCTTTTGACCACCGAGATGGCCAAGGGACCGGCGGTGGCCAAGTTGCGCGGCAGTAAAGGCCGGCCGGTGGCCTTTGTCGACGACCAGCCCGCCAACCTCATCTCAGCGCGCAATTCCGTGGCCGATGCGCACCTGTTCCATCTGATGGCCGACAATTCGCTGCGCGCCTACCTGCCGCCGGTGCCGGACGACATCGTCTCGGTCGAGGACTGGCGCGATGCCGCGCCGAAGATCGCCAGTGCGCTCGGGCTTTAAGCCCAAGCGCTACAAGCTGGCGATCAGGGCTGCAGCTTCGCCCCAGCCCCGCCGCTATTGCCCTCGCCGGGGCTAGCATCCTGACCGTCTTCCACGACCGGATCGGGGCCCTTCAGCATGGCGCCGTTGACCGTCACCGACCCATCATGCCTGGCGTTGATCACCCATTCGATACGGCCGTCCGGCAGCGTCTTGGCAAACCCCTTGATGGCCAGCGCGCCGGTAAATGCCTGCGAGGCTTGCGGGTCGGTCTTGGCCGCCTCCTGCAGGCTTGCCACGATCTTGTCGTAGCCGGTGACGTCGATGGTCACGTTGGCATCGGGCTTCTCGCCATCGGGAAAAGTCATGTCGCCTTCCAGCGCGATTTCCACGGCGCCATTCTTGACTGTGCTGTGGCCGATGACGACTTTCGGCCCATTGGCCAGGAAACCAGCCTTCAAGCCTTCGCCAAATTCCTCCGACAGCGGCGGGTTCTGGTTGAGATCGAAGGCTTCGATCGCCTTCTTGGCCATGGTGTCGAGATCAATGTTGGCGCCACCGAAGTTGAGGTCAACATCCGTGGGCAGCAGCGCCACGCTCCAGTCCGGAACAAGGTGTTGCGGTATGCTCAACCCCGCCGCCTTGATCCCATAGCTGAGAGTTCCGTTGCGGGCGACGCCGTCCATGCCGAAGGCGACGCCTACTTTGGCCGCGCCGAAACTGCCGACCGGGCTGCCGACGCTAATGTCCTTGAAACTGTAAGTTCCATCGACCCGCTCCCATAATGGCAGCGCGGACAGGAGACGCGACTTGAGTTCGGCCTGGTTGGCCTTCAGTTTTGCCTCATCCTCATTGGCTACGGCGAAGGCCAACAAGTCCAGAAGAGGCTTCGTGCGCAGCCCTTTGCCTTTTGCATCCACGGACAAGGACGGCGACTTGAACGTCAGCAGGAGTTTCTGACCGTTGCTAGGATTGTCGGTCGTGACCGACTCTGCAAAATCGGCGATAGTCTGAACCATGTTGAAATCGACACCACCATTCGCACCCTTGGCGGCGCTTATTGTGGCCGTGCCGGCGCCGGTACTCATATCAGTGCGCTGCCTGGCATCTTGCGACGTCATCGTCATGCCTTCCAGCGATGAAGTCGCGCTGCTGAAAGCCGCCAACTCGGGATCATAGATACCGACGAACTTGCCGCCCTTGATCGACATCTTCATGCTTTGCGGACCCTGAGGCCCGTCGAACTCCATCGACCCTTCCGGTGCCAGATTGCCTGAAACATCCCACGCGCCATCGCTGCGTGGCTTGGTCAACAGCGCATAAGGCGTGAGATCGAGCTTCAGTCCATCCTGTTTGCTCAGAAGACCCACGAGCGGCTTGAAATCGAACGCCAGCTTGTAGGCATCGCCATCGACCGAGATTTTCACAAATCCAATATCGAACAGTTTTTTGCCGAAATAGTGCGCCAGATTGTCGGTAAGTTGCTTGGCGCCCTCGCTGTCGACCGTCTGGCCAAACGCCGGTGCGCTGCAGGCAAGAAGCAAAACAAATGGCAAAACGCGCTTCATATCGATCCTCCACTCTACTGCGGCTGTCAAAACCGTTTCTACCACTGGTAGGCAAATAGCATCACAGCCGCAAGACGAGACCATGCATTGCTGGCTACAGCACCAGCCGCATCAGCGGCCGGCCGGCCTTGCGTTCGACAAGCCGCTCGAAGCCGGCCTTTTCGAACACACGCGACGAGCCGACGAACAGCCCGATCGAACGCGAATCGCGCGACACATCGATCGGACAGGCCTCGACCAGCCGCGCTCTGTTCTGGCGGGCAAAGGCGATGCCGCCCTCGACCAGGCGATGGCTGATGCCCCTGCCGCGCGCAGTGGCGCGGATGAAGAAGCAGGAGATCGCCCAGACGCCCGGATCGGCGGCGTCGGACGGATCGACCGGCGCCGAGCCTCTGCCCCGATTGTTCCATTCGGGCACGTCGGCGCGCGGCCCGATCTGCATCCAGCCGACTGCTACGCCGTTCTCGAAAGCCAAAAGCCCCGGCGGCGGCCCGGCCTCGATGCGCGCCTTGATAAGATCCTTGTTGCGCTGCTTGTCGCTGGCGCGCCGCGCCGCCGGCGCCTGTCTGAAATAGGTGCACCAGCAGCCGTAACAGGCGCCCTGCTTGCCGAAAAGATCCTCGAAATCCGCCCATAGGTCAGGCTTCAGCGGCGCTATGGTCGTGCTCATGAGTTCTCTCCCGGCTAACCGCTTGTGGCGGCTTCCGTCCTGACGTACCATTGCATTTGTTCTCTTTATGTTCGCAGCGATGGCGGCCCCTGTCAACAATCCCGAGCACGGTTTTTGCCGCGACTGCCTGACCCTTCAGCGCAGCGATGCCAGACGCTGCGAGCGGTGCGGCAGTCCCCGGCTCGCCCGTCATCCCGAACTCTACCGGCTGCATCTTGCCCATATCGATTGCGATGCCTTTTATGCGGCGATCGAAAAGCGCGACAACCCGGCGCTGAAGGACAAGCCGCTGATCATCGGTGGCGGCAAGCGCGGCGTCGTCTCCACGGCCTGCTACATCGCCCGCATCAAGGGCGTGCGCTCGGCAATGCCGATGTTCAAGGCGCTCGAAGCCTGTCCGGAGGCGGTCGTCATCCCGCCCAATATGGAAAAATATGTCCGCGTCGGCCGTGAGGTGCGCGCGCTGATGCAGGCCCTGACGCCGCTGGTCGAACCGCTCTCGATCGACGAGGCGTTTCTCGACCTTGCCGGCACCGAGCGCCTGCACGGCATGCCGCCGGCAGTGGTGCTGGCGCGCTTTGCGCTGACCGTAGAAAAGGAAATCGGCATCACCGTCTCGGCCGGCCTCTCCTACTGCAAGTTCCTGGCCAAGGTTGCCTCCGATTTCCGCAAGCCGCGCGGCTTTTCGGTAATCGGCGAGGCCGAGGCGCTGGGTTTCCTGGCCGAGCAGCCGGTGACGCTGATCTGGGGCGTCGGCAAGGCTTTTGCCGCAACGCTCGAACGCGACGGCATCCGCACCATCGCCCAGCTGCAGCGCATGGAGCGCGCCGATCTGATGCGCCGCTATGGCGTGATGGGCACCCGGCTCTACTATCTGTCGCGCGGCCAGGATGACCGCCGTGTCGACCCCGATCAGGATGCAAAAAGCGTCTCGGCCGAAACCACTTTCGACACTGATATAGCTGAAATGGACGAGCTGGTTCCGGTGCTGCGAGGGTTGTCCGAAAAGGTTTCGGCGCGGCTGAAAAAGTCAGGCACCGCCGGGCGCACCGTGGTGCTGAAGCTGAAGACGCAGGACTTCAAGCTGCGCACCCGCAACCGCCAGCTCGGCGACCCGACAAGGCTGGCGGACCGTATTTTCCAGACCGGCCTCGACCTGTTGCGCAAGGAGGCGGACGGAACGAAATACCGGCTGCTCGGCATCGGCGTCAGCGATCTCTCGGATGACGGGAAGGCCGACCCGCCCGATCTCGTCGATGTCGGCTCGCGCAAGCGAGCCATGGCCGAAAGCGCCATCGACACGCTGCGCGACAAGTTCGGCAAGAAGGCGGTGGAAACCGGCTACACCTTCGGCAAGGGCCGCAACGCCAACCCGCCGGAGCCGATCGAAGAGTAATCGGCTTAGATGCGCTGCAGATCGATGCGACTCGTCACCACGCTCTTGCCGGTTTTCGGATCGACGTCGGTAACGGTCAACCGCATTCCGTCGCCCTTGGTTTTCTCGACCGTCAACCGCGCCTTGCGGTCGCCATTGACCTCCGTCGCCCAGCTGATACCGAGATTGATCGCGTTGCCGGAACGACTGCCGGCGAGTTGCGCGGGCCCGGTGCGCGATCCGACATAGACGCCGGTGTATTTCGCTCCGCTGGCCTTCAGATCCGCGCTGATCGCGCGCGTCACCACGATCAGACCGCGGCAGTTGCCGTCAAGCGACAATGATGTCGACGTCGCGTCGGAATTGAAAGTGCACGAGACGTTCACCGTCGGTGCTTCGGTCGTGACCTTGACTGTCCCTTTGCCGGAGAAATTGCCCTGCAGGGAACTGAGAAAATCCGCCTCGTCGGCATGGGCCGCCCCGCTCGCAGTTATCAGGCAGCCGGATAGCAGAAATCGCGCGAATGATTTCATTGGTATCTCTCCCCCGTTGATGTTGAAGAACAATGCGCCCAGGAATTGGCCAATATCGGGAACCAACGCCTGCCGTCGTGTCAGGTTCCACTTCCTGCTTGGCTGTTTTGCAACGGGTCTGGCCCAGTCGAATGCGTCGCCTAGCGGTTGCGATAGAAGTCCCGGCTTGCGACATAGCGCCTATGGCCCCTTCCCCATCGATCCCTAAAGCCGCCTTCTGGATGGCGCTGTCGATCGCCTCGTTCCTGGCGATGTCGGTCGCCGGCCGCGCCACCACCGCGGAGCTCAACGTCTTCCAGGTGCTCGAACTGCGCTCGATGATCGGCTTTTTCATCCTGTTGCCGCTGGTGATGATGAGCGGCGGTTTCGCCGCGATGCGCACGCGGCGACCGCTGGCTCATATCGCCCGCAACGTCATCCATTATACCGGCCAGGCGGCCTGGCTCTATGCGCTGACACTGATCCCGCTTGCAGTGCTGATCTCGATCGAATTCACCACACCGATCTGGACCGCGATCCTGGCTGTCAGCTTCCTTGGCGAAAAACTGTCGCGGCCAAGATTGGCGGCGATCGTGCTCGGCCTGGTCGGCGTGGTGGTCATCGTGCGCCCCGGCGTCGGTTCCATTGATCCGGGCCACCTCGTGGTTCTCGGCGCAGCCGTCTGCTTCGGCATTTCGCTGGTGCTGGTCAAGTCTCTGACGCGCACCGACAGCGTCGTGCGCATCATCTTCTGGATGCTGGTCATCCAGTCGGCGGTCGGCCTCGTGCCGGCGCTCTATGAGTGGCGCAATCCCTCGCTGGCACTCTGGCCGTGGATTTTCGTCATCGCCTTCACCGGCATGTCATCGCATTTCTGCCTGGCCCGCGCGCTCGTCTATGCCGACGCCACCATCATCTCGCCGATGGATTTCCTGCGCGTGCCGCTGTCGGCGCTGGTCGGCTGGCTGCTCTACAGCGAGCATATCGACATTTTTACCGCCGGCGGCGCCCTGCTGATCCTGATGGGCAACCTGCTCAACCTGCAGCGCAAGGCGCCAAAACCGGCCGAAATGGCGGCGTCATAGCGATCCACCCGGTCAGTTCCCATCATCAGGTATGTTGAGCAAGTGGCGGATTGCGTAGCGTCCGGCGCGCAAGCCGTCCAGTGGCCAGGGACGTCGTCAGCGTTGCACCGTGCCATCGGGCCCGACGACGCCCCAGGCGGTCGCCGTATCGTAGAAGAACTGCTCCTTGGCGATCCGATCACCGCGCCACTGCTGAAGCGCCACCTCTTCCAGCCGCTGGACGACACCATCCTTGTCGGTCTTGTCGAATGTCCAGCGGATGGCGACGTTGTCGCCGTCGACCAGGAAAGTCTGGACGGCATGCGTGTGCATCTTCTGGAGTTGGTCCAAAACCGACTGCTCGCGCGCCATCAGCATTTCCTTGCCGCGCCGCGGGACGCCGAGATTCTCCTGCATGGTTGCATCGTCATGGTAGAAGTCGGCGATCGCCTTGACATGGCTGCCTTTGACCACCTCCTTGAGGAAAGCTTCGATGCGTTTGCGGCTGGGCATGATTGTGCGTTCCTTTGAAGTTCGTGCTCAACGCATGTGGTTCAAAGAAGCTTCACTTCAACCATGCGGGGCACGCTGGCCCTATCGGCCGCGATGCCAGGCCCAGAGCACCGTCACATCGGCGCTGCGCTGGGGAGGGGAGCGCAACGGCAGTAGTGATGAGTTCGGGCGGATCAGATTAAACGATGAACTCAGCGTCGAGGACCTGCCACCAGGATCGAGACGTGTGGCAATGGACCCGGATTCAACGAAGGAGTTCCAGAAGGATGCAAAGCTAGAAGTTTTGTTCTCGCTAAATGCCTGCGCCGACGGGACCCTGGCAGCCGAGCGTCGATAGGCTCCGTTGTCATTCTCCTCGGTCTTGGTCTGCGCGGATCGTTTTCGGGTATTCCGGACCATGGCTGCTTGAGCGGGCCAACCAGCCTTCGGCCGGGCGTTCCTGCCATCGTACAGCCGCTCTCGTCCTCTCCTTGCCATCAGCAAAGGTGACTTTTGTCTCAGCGTTCACTAAAATAAAGGTAATGCCGCTTAATCTGATAGCGCCAATGCCTCGCTGCCGGTTTCCAGCCTGAATAGGCGTGAGGAAGTTTTTCCGGGGGTCTCGATGAATACTATTAAGCATGCATTTCATCTGATAAATGCTCTCGGAAATATAATACCCCACGCTGGTAGGCGCTTTTTGCTGGATAAACTCGGAATCGGCAAGGTTTTGCAGCGGGCGTCCAAGGGAAGCATCGATCAAGTCAAGCTGCCAAACGGGTATGATCTCTTCTTCAACCCGATGCTGCACTGGAACGCAACCAATCCAAGAAATCACGAGCCAGAAGTCATCGCCCTGCTCCATCGCTATCTGGAACCGGGGGCGGTTTTCTACGACATTGGCGCCAATATCGGTCTGCATTCGCTGATAGCGTCTGAAATCGTAGGCCCAGCGGGTCGGGTGCTTGCGTTCGAGCCCGGCGAAATAAACCTAAAGTATTTCCGCCGGACCCTCGAGAACGGCGTTCCGAATGTATCGCTCCACGAATTTGCGATAGGTGCTACGGACGAAACAAGGATTTTCGACGTTAGGGGCGGCGCCATGTCGGGGAAGTTGATCGTAGCCGGGGAGAAAGCCATTGATCCCGTGAGTGTGCAGGTTAGATCGATCGACAGCCTCGTAGCCGAAGGTTATCCGCGCCCGGATGTGATAAAAATAGATATCGAAGGAGGCGAGGCCGATGCTCTGCTGGGCGCAGTGAAGACGCTGGAAACATATCCGGTCGTGATTTGCGAGATGCATGATTTCGCGCCAGAGGGGGTGAGGCGCGCCACGAAAGCACTGATGGAAGCCGGTTTTCAGGTGACCCGACTCGCGGACCAGTCCCCGTCCGATCATGCGCGCAGTCATCACGTCGTGGCGGTGCGGGGCGACTGCTCTTGAATTCGACCAAAGCAAGGTTGATGGCGTTCCGGCTCACCACCACGCTAGGCGACCGGATTTTCAACTGGGGTTCCTCCCACCGTGCGTTCATTCGAATTTTCGGACTCATAGTGGCGATATTGATCTTTGCGGGAGGGCTGCTATTGGCCCTGCACAGCATGCCCGGCCTAATCGAACGGCTTAACGCAACTCCATTCGTCGTCCTCGTCTTGATCGCAGTCCCTGCTACAGCGGGACTCAACGCGATTGAACTCCAGATCATGGCGGCTATGGGGGGAAAGAACATTGTCTGGGCAAGCGCGTTCGAAATAGGTGTCTTTTCGAGTGCCGCCAACATGCTTTTTTTGCCAGCCGGCCTGCTATCGCGTGCTACGGCGCTGCGAGTCTACGGGATCGGGCTGAAACTCGGAGGCAGCCTGATCGTCGTCTTCATGGCCTTATGGTTTGGAGCAGCGTTTGGTTATTCGGGTTTTTTCCTTCTTGCGCTTGGCCATATCAAAATTGGCGCGGGCTTTGTCGCGTGCGGCTCATTGTTCATTGGGGCCAGCATTATCTTCTTCGCCCGCCTCCGCATCGGCTGGAGACTAGTTGTTTCCGCATTGATGCTCAAATTTGCTGGACTGGTCCTCGAAGCCTTCCGGCTCTCTCTGGCCGCAAAGGCGCTCGGAATCGGCTTGGGCTTCAATCAGGCTTCAATCTTTTCAATCGCCTCGGTCATCGGAACAATCACATCTTTCATTCCGGCAGGCTTGGGCGTCACTGAGGCGACAACTGCGTTGCTGTCGCCTCTTGCCAATATCGATTCCGCCGCAGGCTTCGTGATTGCCGGAACCAATCGGATCGCCGTAGTGCTCGGCTTACTTTTGCTCGCAATTTTCATTGTAGGAACGAGGCGACTGAAGCGGCCGTCTGGCTAGGATCGGCTGTACACATAGAAATCGGCAAAGGATGTATTGCCAGGATCGCGCGGATTGAGCCGATAAGCGTTCGGCGTCACCGAATAAAGTTTCCATTCCGGTCGATTGGCCTCGATCCAGTCGGTAAATACGCGATGCCTGATGTGCGGTTCCGGTGTCGATTCGGCTGAATTGCTGGAATACAAAATAACAAAACGATCGGAGGCGGAAAACAGGTGGCGCATGTAGGTGTCGAACACGTCGTCTTCCACTAAATGGTATATTACATCCAGTGACAGTGCGAGATCGCGCTGACCGGGATCGTGATCGACAAGTTCGAATTGTTTCGTTGGATCACCTGCAAACCGCTTCCGACATAATGCGACGGCTGAAGGTGCAGTATCGAGCCCTAGATAGTTAGGATATACTGCCAGGGCCAGTTGCGTTCCGTCGCCGCAGCCGAACTCAACCACCGAGCGAATTTCGTGATTTGCTACAAAGCGGTTTAGAAAATCGGCTTTGAACCGCGCGAGATGGTTGATTGAACCGGCACCTGATGTGCCGCCACCGCTATAGCGCCTTTCCCAATAATCAGCAGAATTCCGAAATTTCAGCGCGACCAGCGCAAAATATGCCCGCCGAACCAGCGGCCCCGCTAGCCAACTCCTTCTTGCCCATCCCCGCAATGACATAATCAACTCCGACGTTTTTCCATCCGTTTGCCCAAAGTCGATAAAACCCGCTGATAAATCTCGTGGAATCGTTCGGCCGTCCTGGCCACAGTGCCCTTCGACAAAACCCATTCCTTGGCACGGGCAGTGAGGCGTGTCGCGAAATCCTTGTTGGTGACGATCCTGTCCACCGCTTCCGCGATTTCTCTTGGAGATCGCTCGGCAACCAGAAGCCCTGTCTCCTCATGTCGTATGATGTCGACAAGACCACCACACCGCGAAGCAATCACAGGCAGGTCGTGAAGCATTGCTTCGAGCGGCACGACGCCCTGTGCTTCCATTGTTCCATCCGCCGCACGGCGAGAGGGAATGATCAGCACATCGCCCTTGCGCATCCAATAGGCAACGTTCGCCGGTTGCAGCCAGCCGGTAAACAATATGCGGTCGCTGATCCTGAGGGACGCCGCCTTTGCCTCCAGCGCTTGCCGTTCCGGACCATCGCCCACGACAACAAGCTTTGCTCGGGGTAGACGGTCTTGCAGCAATGCGAGAGCCGCAACCGCATCGTCTGCTCCTTTGCAGTCGATCAGTCTTCCGACGAAAAGCAAGAGGGGGTTGGCATCATTGGTGAACCTATCTCGCCCGACATGGATCGTCGCCTCGGCAGGTCGGAGAGACGCTCCGATTGGAACGATCTCGATGCGATCTGGGTCCGCCCTCAGGGTGTGAAGGGCATTCGCCGTCGCGACAGAATTAGCTGTCAGGAATGAGGCGTGCCGCACGACAAGCTGCTTCGCCCACATCGGCAGGCGTCCCTGCAAACCGAGGACATCGCTTCCATGCGCCGTGACGACGAGAGCCGTTTGACCGAGGCAGGAAGGCAATGCCGTGATACCTTGCGGGAGTACCCAATGTGCATGGATCAGATGATGGCGACGCGACTTGGCGAGACGATAGGTAGCAGCGGCTTGTGCGACCGCGACGAGCGGCAGCTTCATCGCCTTCAATGGGTTTGACTTGAGGTTTTCGAGGGCTCCTGCACCATAGAAGATGTTTTCCGCCTTTTCAGGCCAGGCATAGCGAAAGCGATGAACGGTGACGCCGTTGCCGAAGTCCTCGATCTTCTTGCTGCCAGGAGAATGCGGGGCCAACACGTCCAACTCTATTCCTCTGGCGGCGAGTGCGAAAACCAGATCGGCCATGAAAGGGGTGACGTTATCGCCATGAAAGCGGGGAAAAGTTGACGTAGAGATCAGGACGCGCAAGGCTAGGGGATCCTCCGTTCAGAATCCGGTGAAGATCGCCGTTGGCGGCTCGCGCGCGGGAACTGGCGGGTTTCGTCCATGACGTAACGCGACCATTCCACCTCGATAGGTGTGTATGCCGCCGGCGAGTTCGACAACGTCGCCCGGACGGATCACCTGCCGGTCAATCTCGACCGGCGCATCCGCCGCAATCGTATATGGCCCCGGAATGGTGAGGGCGAACGCGGCTTCCGTGCCGCCCGTCGCAGGCAACTGCTTTCCAGCAATCCAAATTGGACCCCAATGCCGAACATAGTTCTCCCTCAACGCATCTATGTCCGCTGGCAGCAATTCCTCGTCCGGCCTTGCAGCGTGGGTGTCGGGCTCCAGCGCGGCTGAGAGCGCCGGGCCGGATACGATGACGAAGATCGGCTTTTTTTCATTAATCGTATGTAGGAGCACCGGTTCTCCACGATTGCGATACTGTTCAATTCCCCAGGTACTCATAAGAAATGCCACATTGGGATAGCGCACGATAACGCCTGCTTGGGCAATATATGGCACTGGTTCCGGAAAGATCTGATGCACTGCCGAAATCAGCGACTGCTGGGCCGATTGGTCCCGCTGAAATTCTGGAGCCGCCTCGACTGCCGCCAAGGCAACGAATATCACGGGAAGCGTCCCTGCAATTTTCGGCAGTGAGCGTAGCGCGTCTGCGGTCAACGCGCCAACCAACACAACTGGTGCCATCATGAACACATAGAAATAGGGGAAGCTGTTTCGGTAGAAGGCAATGAGCAACAGCGGCGAAATGAAGCTCAGTATAGTCAACGCGTGGAGCCTTTCCACACTTCTTGTCTTGACCACACGCGCTATAGCCAAGCCTATTCCAGCGCCGATCACAGACCATTGCAGCGCGCTCCAAACCAGCGAGTGCAGCAGAAATCGGGCCCCGTGGAAAAGATCGTTGTCAACGAGTTGCTTGTTGTAGGCGTCGGTCAGGGTGTTTCTGGCCGGAGGCCCGCTATGCGCCAAGCTCGCTGCGTGCCAAAGAAACAAACCTGCGAATGCCACGACAGCTATGGAGAGCGCGATGACCATGTTGCGGAGCAACATCTTGTCGTGGGTACGCGCCAGCCGCAGCACTGCGACCATTGTGATGATAGGAAGATAGAAGACCGATTTTATCGAGATCAATCCCGCAAGCGTTACTGCCAGCGCAGAAAGGGTCAGCACTGCGAGGGGCAGGCGGTCGCGAGTCAGTCCGAAGAGTGCACCCATTAGAAGTGCGGTGATGATCGGGTCGGCGCGGAAGCTCGTCCCGTGCCGCATCACGAAGGCCAGTGTGGCGTATAGTAACGTCGCCCACAAAGCCCCGCGGGCGGAAAGGAGGCTCTCAGTTGTTTTCAGAAGGAACCAGAGCGTCGCCAGTTGGAGAAGCCACATAAGGCAACGCGCCACAACGACCATACGTATCTCGTCGGTCTGCAGCAGCGCCAGCCATGAAAATAGATGGACGTGAAATGTCTGCAGGGCAAGGCTAAGCGAAGCCCGCCTGTACTCGAACACCAGCGACAGGAAATGGAATTCATCCCAGTTCACTTCGCGAAAGAGTGCCGTCGCCAGTTGAAGCGCGGCGATCGTGCCGAAAAGGAAAAGAATTGTCCGTCGGCCAACCCCGACAGAACTTTCAGGTTTCGCGTCAAGAAAGCCGGCCAGACTCGTCATTACTCGACTCGATCCAGTCGATCTTCGATTTTTCGCAGCTTGAAAAGAGTCATTTCGAGCATTTGCCGGTTGCGCCCGATGAGATCGGCGACAATCCCGAAAAGCAAGGTGATGAAGCCGATAATGATGAGCACGCCCCCAAGCACCAATGACTGGATATGGCCGCTACTGTCACCGGCCAGAAACAGCCACAGAAAACGTAGTACTGGCAATGCTCCGATCAAAGTGATCGAGCTTCCGATGAGCAGAAATGTGTTAAGCGGATTGTAAAGCGCATAGGCTCGCGCGATCGTGATGCTGGTATTGAAAATAAAGTGGGGTACGCTTTTGAACAGTCGCGATTTGCGCATCGGCGCATTGGTCCGGACAGGCACCGACACCACAGCCAGCCGCTTCTGGCCCGCTAGGATCAACATTTCTGTCGTGTAGGAAAAGCGCGAAACGATGTTGATCTGCATCGCCGCCTCGCGGCTCATTGCCCGAAATCCGCTGACAGCATCGGGAATGTCTACCCCCGCCAAATGGCGGACCACACCAGTGCCAATGCGCTGCAGAGCCTGCTTGCCTGATGAGAAATGATGATTTGTTCCGACTTGGCGGTCGCCGATGACGATGTCCGCCTCGCCGCGTAGAATCGGCCCGATAAGCAGTTCTATGTCCGACGCATCATACTGGTTGTCGGCATCAGTATTGACAACAATGCCAGCTCCCGCGCGAAGGCTGGCATCTATCCCTGTCTGGAACGCAGCCGCCAGCCCCCGATTGCGCCGGTGGCTAACCACATGATTGACGTTAAGGCTTCGCGCAACTTCGGCAGTCCCATCGGTGCTGCCGTCATCGATCACCAGGATATCGACGCTATCTATTCCGTCGATCTCGCGCGGTATCGCCCTAACAGTTGCTCCAAGACTCGCTGCCTCATTGTAGCAGGGAATCTGGATAACCAGTTTCAATGCCAAGATTGTCTCCCCACGCCCTATCCCATCATAAGCCAAGTACTTTATTTTACAACGCGGCGGCGTAACCTTTGGTTAACCGCACACAAAACCCTATGAGGTCGCCGTTTGTTGCCGGTGTTATTTGAGCCAGATTGGCAGCTTTGGTAGGGGTTAAGAGAACCAACGTAGCATTCTAAGGGGGATCTTCGGCTGGATGGAAATTCATAAAGGTCTTTGTATCATCCTGGAAATAAAGCGTTTTTAGTAGGGAAATGGCGCCGTTTGCGCGTGCCGAGGCACCTCGGCAATCTCAACCGACTGGTCGCTTGACCCATTGTCCCCGACGACGACCTCACGCTTGATGCTCCGCTTCGCAAAAACATCAACAGCCTGGAGACGCAAAAGCCGAGCGTGCGCTCTCGTTCAGCCAAGGGATAACAGTCGACACAGGAGGAGCCCCCGCATCATTGGCCCGCCGGACAGCTATCTCGGTCTGGATCGCCGCGAAATCTATAGCTCGTCGACCACCATGCCCAGATATGCCGACGTGACCAGTCGTCTCGCGCGCTTAGGCAATTCCAGAGAAATTGCCTAACGGTTTTCAGTCCTGAATTGCGCGTAGGGCCTAGACCAGCTCGACCTCGACAACACCCGGCACAGCGCGCATCGCAGAGGCGATCTGCGGCGAGATGCGGTAGCGGTTGGGCAATTCGATCTCGACCTCGCCCTGACCGGCCTCCTTGATCAGCACGAAGCTGACCTGGCCCTCCCCCTTCACCGACAGCTGGCTGGCCAGCATACCGATCGGGGCCGCATCGCGCACGAAAATGCGCAGCGCCTTCTGGATGCGGCTTGCCTCGTCCTCCAGCGACTGCACCGTCTGGATGCGCAGATTGACGCCTTCCGGCCGGTCCTCCGCCGAAACGGTGATCACCACCGAACGGCCGGGCTCGAGCAGATCGCGATATTGCGCCAGCCCCTCTGAAAACAGCACGGCTTCATACTGGCCCGACGTGTCGGAAAAGGCGATGACGCCCATCTTGTTGCCGGTGCGGGTCTTGCGCTCCTGCTTGGTGGTGACCGTGCCGGCCAGCCGCCCGGCGGCGGCACCGCGTTTGACCGCGGCCGAGAACTCGCCCCAGTTCTGCACCCGCATTTTCTGCAAAGCAGCCTTGTACTCGTCGAGCGGATGCGCCGAGAGATAGAAGCCCACCACCTGGAATTCGCGGTGCAGCCGGTCCGCTGCAAGCCATGGATCGGTCGGCGGCAAATTGAGCGCCTGCTGCTGTGCACCTAGCGACGCGCCGAAAATGTCGTGCTGGCCCGAAATGGCATTTTGCTGCGCCAGCGAGGCCAACCCCATCATCCGCTCGACGCCGGCCATCATCTGGGCCCGGTCATGACCGAAGCAATCGAGTGCGCCGGCCATGATCAGGCTTTCGAAGACACGCTTGCCGACGATCTTCGGGTCGACCCGCTCGCAGAAATCGGCGAGGTTCTTGAACGGCTTTTCGCCGCGCATCGCGACGATATGCTCGACCGCCGCGTCGCCAACCCCTTTCAGCGCCGCCAGCGAATAATAGATGCGGTTCTCGCCGACCTCGAAATTGCGGAAGCTGGTCATCACCGACGGGGCCACCACCTCGATGCCGAGGCGCAGCGCATCCTGACGGAAATCGGCGAGCTTGTCGGTGTTGCCCATGTCGAGCGTCATCGACGCCGCCAAGAATTCGACCGGGTAATGCGCCTTGAGATAGGCCGTCTGGTAGGAAACCACGGCGTAGGCCGCGGCGTGCGACTTGTTGAAGCCGTAGTCGGCGAACTTGGCCAAAAGATCGAAGATGAAGTCGGCCTGCGGCTTGCCGACACCGCGCTCGACAGCGCCCGAGACGAAGCGCTCGCGCTGCTTGTCCATCTCGGCGCGGATCTTCTTGCCCATGGCGCGACGCAGAAGGTCGGCTTCGCCAAGCGAATAGCCCGACAGCTCCTGCGCGATCTGCATCACCTGTTCCTGATAGACGATGACGCCTTGCGTCTCCTTCACCAGATGGTCGATCTTGGGGTGGATCGAGGCCATCTCCTCTTCGCCATGCTTTCTGGCGTTGTAGGTTGGGATGTTCTCCATCGGACCGGGACGGTAGAGCGCCACCAACGCGATAATGTCCTCGATGCAGTCGGGCCGCATGCCGATCAGCGCCTTGCGCATGCCGGCACTTTCCACTTGGAACACGCCGACCACTTCGCCGCGCGACAGCATGGCGTAGGTGTCGGGATCGTCGAGCGGGATCGTCGCCAGGTCGATCTCGATGCCACGGCGGCGGATCAGCTTCACCGCCGTCTCCAGCACCGTGAGCGTCTTCAGGCCGAGGAAGTCGAACTTCACCAGCCCGGCCTGCTCGACATATTTCATGTTGAACTGGGTGACCGGCATGTCGGAGCGCGGATCGCGGTACATCGGCACCAGTTCCGACAACGGCCGGTCGCCGATGACGATGCCGGCGGCATGCGTCGAGGCGTGGCGGTAGAGGCCTTCCAGTTTCTGCGCCATATCGAGCAGCGTCTGCACGATCGGCTCCTTCTCGGCCTCCTCGGCAAAGCGCGGCTCGTTGGCGATGGCGTCCGCCAGCTTGACCGGATTGGCCGGGTTCTGCGGCACCATCTTGGACAACTTGTCGACCTGGCCGTAAGGCATCTGCAGCACACGACCGACGTCGCGCAGCACCGCGCGCGCCTGCAGCGTACCGAAGGTGATGATCTGCCCGACCTGGTCGCGGCCGTATTTCTGCTGGACGTAGCGGATGACCTCTTCGCGCCGGTCCTGACAGAAATCGATGTCGAAGTCGGGCATCGACACGCGGTCGGGGTTGAGGAAGCGCTCGAACAGCAAGGAGAAGCGCAGCGGGTCGATGTCGGTGATGGTGGTGGAATAGGCAACCAGCGATCCGGCGCCTGAACCGCGGCCCGGCCCGACCGGAATGCCTTGCGCCTTCGCCCATTTGATGAAGTCGGCGACGATCAGGAAGTAGCCGGGGAATTTCATCTTCTCGATGATGGAAAGCTCGAAATCGAGCCGCTCGCGATACTGCTCGACCGTATAACCGGCAGTGGGTCCATGCGCCGCCAGCCGTGCGTCGAGCCCTTCATGGGCCTGGCGGCGCAGTTCGTCGGCCTCGGCCTTCAGCGCCACCTCATTGTCGGCGACATCGCCGCCGGTAAAACGCGGCAGGATCGGGTTGCGGTTCTTGGGATAATAGGAGCAGCGCAGCGCGATCTCGACGGTGTTGTCGATCGCTTCCGGCAGGTCGGCGAACAGCCGTGCCATATCTGCCTGACTGCGCAGGAAATTGTCCGGCGACAGGCGGCGGCGGTTGTCGGCGGCAACGACCGAGCCTTCGGCAATGGCGATCAGCGCGTCATGTGCGTCATAGTCGTCGCGGGCGGAGAAGAACGCCTCATTGGTGGCGACAAGCGGCAGGTCATGGGTATAGGCAAGATCGACCGTCGATTTCTCGATGGCGCGGTCATAGCCGGAAACCCGGTCCAGCTCGACATAGAGCCGGTCGCCAAACAGCGTCTTGAGCGCCAGCAGTCTCGCTTCGGCGAGGTCGCGGCGATCTTCCTTCAGCGCCCGGCCGATCGGCCCGCGCGGCCCGCCAGTGAGGCAGATCAGGCCGTCGCTATGGCCCTCCAGCATTGCTGACGTCAGGTGCACCGGTTCGCCCGGTGGCGTCTCCAGATAGACCTGGCTGACCAGCCTCACCAGATTGCCGTAGCCGGCCTCGGTGGCGGAGAGCAGGACCACGGGGTGCATCTCCGGCCCATGACGGCGGCGGTCGCGCTGCGCGTCGCTGGTCTCGCCGGAAAAGGCGAGATCGATCTGGCAGCCGATGATCGGCTGGATGCCTTCCTTCACCGCCTTCTGGGCGAATTCCAGTGCACCGAACAGATTGTTGGTGTCGGTGACGGCGATCGCCGGGCACTCGTCCTTGACAGCATGACCGACAACGGCGGCGACCTGCAAGGCGCCTTCGAGCAGCGAGTACGCGGAATGCACGCGCAGATGGATGAACGGCCGCGCCGGCCTTTCGGGCCGGCTTGCCCTTTCAATGGCTTCCTTTTTCAACGGATCGCGTGTCGTTGTTGCGTCTGCCACCCGGTCAGGCCCTGCTGGTGTTTGAGAATCTCGGTTTGAGGCTAATCTAGTCGTCCGCCGCACCGACTGCCAGCGAAACGACCCTCCGTCCCCCAAAACTACGATGCTCCACGGCGGCTACCCGTACGCGCCTCGCCAGTGTCTTGCCGGGAAATCCACGCGATCAAGCAGGAACGTATGTCAACCTGATTACGTCCTCATCAACGCGGTCGGTGGACACAAGACGCAGCGGTGGCCTCGGCCCGGCGTAGGTCGGTGAGGCTTCGCGCGAGATCCGGCCCGGAAACGGTAATCTCTCCAGGCAGTTGAGCCTTCAACCCGCGTACCACTTTCTCTAGGTCGCCCTCGACCAAGGTGGCGTTGGGACCGACCGATCTCAGCGAACGCGATACGACCCATTTCGGTTGGCGCCGCCACGCCGCCGCGAAATCGCGTTGCGCCGTGCCCCATTCTGGACGGTCTTCATCCCAGTACCGCATCGTCTCATACATGCGCCGCCCATACACACTGCCGGAGAGGTCGCGTACGTGCCGGATCCAGTGATCGAACAGCGCGGGGCTCGTCTTCATCTCATCATGATCATGATCGACATAGCCATCCAGGGACTGGTTCATTCCAAAGACGAGCTTCGCCATGTCCAAATCCCCACGTCGAATTCTCAGGCGAACTCCATGATCACTGCGTCGACCGCAAGGCTATCGCCCGGCTTGGCGTTGAGCTTCGACACGACTAGATCACGATCGGCGCGCAGCACGTTTTCCATCTTCATTGCCTCGACCACGGCCAGCGTTTCGCCCGCCTTGACCTCCTGCCCTTCGGCAACCGCAATCGACACGACCAGGCCAGGCATCGGGCAAAGCAGCATCTTGGACGTGTCCGGCGCCACCTTCTCCGGCATCAGCCTTTCCAGCTCCGCTATGCGCGGCAGCATGGCGCGTGCGTTCACCGACATGCCTTTCCAGGCGATGCGCAGGCCATTCGGCAGCGGCCGGATCTGCGCTGTGACTTTCCGGCCACCGACAGTGCCGCGCCAGATCAGATCGCCCGGCCGCCAGTCGGACGTCACCGTCAGCGCCTTGCCGCCATCGACCGACAGGTCGATTTCCATCGGAATGGAGATCATGCCTTCCAGGATCGAAGCCTGGAGGTAATCCTCACCGATCTTCACCACCCAGTCGCGCTTGAGCGCGCCCGAATGCGGCGCCAGCCGCCCACCCAGCCGGTCGAGCCGGTCGCGGCGCAGAAGCTCGACGGCCGTGGCGATCGCCGCCAGCACCGCCTTTTCTTCGGCGTCGGGTACAATCGGCGCGAAGCCGTCCGGATATTCCTCGGCAATGAAGCCCGTCGATATCCGCCCTTCGCGCCAGCGCGGATGCTGCATCAGTGCTGCCAGAAACGGAATGTTGTGCTCGATGCCGTCGACGACGAAACTGTCGAGCGCCTCCGACATGGCATCGATCGCCTCGATACGAGTCGGCGCCCAGGTGCAAAGCTTTGCCACCATAGGGTCATAAAACATCGAAATCTCGGAGCCTTCGGTGACGCCGGTGTCGTTGCGGATGACGATGTCGCCGAACGTGCCCTCCTCCGGCGGCCGGTAGCGCGTCAGCCGGCCGATCGACGGCAGGAAGTTGCGGTAGGGATCCTCGGCGTAGAGCCGGCTTTCCACCGCCCAACCGTTCAGCTTGACGTCGCTTTGCTTGATACCGAGCTTTTCGCCGGCGGCAACGCGGATCATCTGCTCGACCAGATCGATGCCGGTGATGAGTTCCGTCACCGGATGCTCGACCTGCAATCGTGTATTCATTTCAAGGAAATAGAAGTTCTTTTCAGCATCGACGATGAACTCGACGGTGCCGGCGCTCTGGTAGTCGACCGCCTTGGCCAACGCCACGGCCTGCTCGCCCATGGCTTTTCTGGTTTTGGCATCGAGGAAAGGCGACGGCGCCTCTTCGGCGACCTTCTGGTTGCGGCGCTGGATCGAGCATTCGCGCTCGCCGAGATAAAGCGCGGTGCCATGCGCGTCGGCCAACACCTGGATTTCGATATGGCGCGGATCGACAACGAATTTCTCGATGAAGACGCGGTCGTCGCCGAACGAGCTTTTCGCCTCCGAGCGCGCGCGGTCGAAACCGTCGCGCACCTCCGACTGGCTCCAGGCGATGCGCATGCCCTTGCCACCACCGCCGGCCGAGGCCTTGATCATCACGGGATAGCCGATCTCGCCAGCGATCTTTTCGGCATGGTCGGCATTTTCGATGACGCCGAGCCAGCCGGGCACAGTCGAAACCTTGGCCGCATTGGCGAACTTCTTCGACTCGATCTTGTCGCCCATCGCTTTGATCGCTTTGGGTTTTGGGCCGATGAAGACGATGCCTTCCGCTTCCAGTGCCTCGCAGAAGGCGGCTCGCTCCGACAGAAAGCCGTAGCCGGGATGCACGGCCTGCGCCCCAGTCTCCTTGCAGGCAGCGATGATCTTTTCCGGCAGGAGATAGCTTTGCGCGGCGGGCGACGGCCCGATATGCACGGCTTCGTCGGCCATTTCGACATGCACGGCGTCGCGATCGGCGTCGGAATAGACCGCGACGGTGGCAATCCCCATCTTGCGCGCCGTCTTGATCACGCGGCAAGCGATCTCGCCGCGATTGGCGATCAGGATTTTCGTGAACATCAAAGGCGTTCCCTCGGGTCTTTCTCCCTTTCTTATGGGCTTCGGCACGTGGGCTCAAGCATTGCTCGACGGACGGCAGCGTCCAGCTTGTAAAGGAGCGCCTAAGCCTGCCGATACGATCCTGCGGGAACCGAATGGAGTGGCGGCCGAAAATTGAACGAATGATTTTGCGCCATCACATGATTTTGCGTCATCGTTCGTCGTCAAAGCGGGTTGAAACAGCATGAAAATGCTGAAACCTTGGAGCCGAAATCGCATGGGAGGAATTGTCTGATGAAAACGCGCGCCGCTGTCGCTGTTGCCGCCGGAAAGCCGCTGGAGATCATGGAGGTCGACCTCGACGGACCGCGCGAGGGCGAGGTGCTGGTCGAGATCAAGGCGACCGGTATTTGCCATACCGATGAATTCACTCTCTCGGGCGCCGATCCGGAAGGCCTGTTCCCGGCGATCCTCGGTCACGAGGGCGCCGGCATCGTCGTCGATGTCGGCAAGGGCGTGACGTCGGTCAAGAAGGGTGACCACGTCATTCCGCTCTACACGCCGGAATGCCGGCAGTGCCCGTCCTGCCTGTCCAGGAAGACAAATTTGTGCACCGCCATCCGCGCCACCCAGGGCCAGGGCCTAATGCCCGATGGCTCGTCGCGCTTCTCGATCGGCAAGGACAAGATCTTCCACTATATGGGCTGCTCGACCTTTTCGAACTTCACCGTGCTGCCCGAGATCGCCGTCGCCAAGGTCAATCCGGACGCTCCCTTCGACAAGATCTGCTACATCGGCTGCGGCGTCACCACCGGCATCGGCGCCGTCATCAACACGGCCAAGGTCGAGCAAGGCGCAACCGCCGTTGTCTTCGGCCTCGGCGGCATCGGCCTCAACGTCATCCAGGGCCTGAAGCTGGCCGGCGCCGACATGATCATCGGTGTCGATCTCAACAACGACAAGAAAGCCTGGGGCGAGCGCTTCGGCATGACGCATTTCGTCAATCCGAAGGAGATCGATGGCGACATCGTCCCTCACCTCGTCAACATGACCAAGCGCGGCGCCGACCAGATCGGCGGCGCCGACTACACATTCGACTGCACCGGCAACACCAAGGTGATGCGTCAAGCGCTGGAAGCCTCGCATCGCGGCTGGGGCAAGTCGGTCATCATCGGCGTCGCCGGCGGCGGCCAGGAGATTTCGACCAGACCCTTCCAATTGGTCACCGGCCGCACCTGGATGGGCACCGCCTTCGGCGGCGCGCGCGGCCGCACCGACGTGCCGAAGATCGTCGACTGGTACATGGACGGCAAGATCCAGATCGACCCGATGATCACCCATTTGCTGAAGCTGGAAGACATCAACAAGGGCTTCGACCTGATGCACGAAGGCAAGTCGATCCGGAGCGTCGTCGTTTACTGAGGAGAAGAGCCGCCGACCGAAGGGCCAGCGACTGAAGTTGCACGGGTTCAACAAGGGAGGAAGAAAATGCCTGAAAAACTGCATCCGAAAATCGACAATGGCTTGCCCAAGGAAAGCGCTAGCTTTGCCGGCGGCACGCTGGTCTGCGCCTGCACCAGCAAGCCGGTGAAGGTAAAGGTGAAGGGCCAGATCGCCCATAACCATGCCTGCGGCTGCACGAAGTGCTGGAAACCAGAAGGCGCGGTGTTCTCGGTCGTGGCGGTCGCCGGCACCGGCGACGTCACCGTCACCGAGAACGGCGACAAGCTGAAGGTGGTTGATCCCTCAGCGCTCATCCAGCGCCATGCCTGCACCGGCTGTGGCGTCCACATGCATGGCCCAGTCGAGCGCGATCATCCGTTCAAGGGCCTGACCTTCATCCATCCGGAGCGTTTCGAGGAGGACGGCTGGTCACCGCCCGGGTTCACCGCTTTCGTGTCGTCGATCATCGAATCCGGTGTCGACCCCAAGCGGATGGACGGTATCCGCGGCCAGCTGAAGTCGATCGGGCTCGAGCCTTATGACTGCCTCAACCCCGGTCTGATGGACTATATCGCCACCTGGACGGCGAAGAAATCGGGCGCGCTGCCGGCCTAACAATACGAGATTTCTGGCATGGGGCCGGGTAATATGCCGGCCCCATGTTCGTTTTGGAGAGACAATGCCCGCACCCGCCATCTATGTCGACGCCGACGCCTGCCCGGTGAAAGCCGAGGTCGAAAAGGTCGCCGAGCGCCATGGCGTCGTCGTCACTTACGTCTCCAATGGCGGGCTTCGTCCCTCGCGCGATCCGATGATCCGCAACGTCGTCGTTTCCAAGGGTGCTGACGCCGCCGACGACTGGATCATCGACAACGCGAAATCCAACGACATCGTGATCACCGCCGACATTCCGCTTGCCGCCCGCGCCGTGGCGCTGGGCGCCCATGTGCTTGGGCCAACCGGTCGCCCTTTCACGCCCGAAACCATCGGCATGGCGGTGGCGATGCGCGATTTGAAGCAGCATTTGCGCGAGACCGGCGAGAGCAAGGGCTACAATGCCAGCTTTGCGCCGCAGGACCGCTCGCGCTTCCTGGGCGAACTCGACCGTGTCTTGCGGCGCGCTCTGAAATCCGTCACACCCGACCAGAAATGAAGCACTATCCGAGGTCGGGCTATGGCCGACGACATATCGCCGAATAACCCCTTGCACCGGCACAAGCAGTTCCTTGTGTCGCTATGCGTGGGTCTGGTCGTATTTGCCGTGGCATTCCCTTTGCTTGGATCGTTCCCCTTCCCGACGCGGCTTGCCTATTCCTTTTCCATCGGTGCGGATGCGTTCTTCATCGCCTATCTGGCACTCGTGCTGAAGCGGATGCCGCAGCTAAAGGCGAGCTATCTAAGCCGTAACGCCCGCGCTACGGACTTGCCGGTTCTGGTCATTTTTGCCGCCACCCTTGTCATCGTATTCGTTGCCATCTTCCTTTTGTTCCACGCCAAGGACAGTGGGTTCTCCAGGCTTTCGGTCACGCTCGTCTCGGTGCCGCTTGGCTGGTTCACCATCCATGCGATGGCGTCGCTTCACTACGCCCATGTCTATTGGATGGATGGCGACACGTTCGATGCCGAAACAAAGAAAAAGGCTCCCGTCGGCGGCCTCGATTTCCCTGGAGGAAAACGGCCGGAAGGCTGGGACTTCCTATACTTCGCCACCGTCATCGGCATGACCGCGCAAACTGCCGACACCAGCATCACGACCTCGCATATGCGCAAGGTCGTGCTGGTTCACTCTATCGTGGCGTTCTTCTTCAACACGGTCATCGTCGCCGCTGCCGTCAATCTCGCCGTCAATTAGAGTTGCCCGTAATAAAAACGTGATCGGATGAAACATCGCTTTCGACGGCGACGTATTGGGAGGAGAACGACAAGCGCGAGATCGCACAGCCAGGAGACCAGGAACCATGGAATCCGTTGCCATGAGTCAGCCCAGCATCGGGGCTGATGCCACTACGGCGAAGAAGACGACGCTGATCTACCGCCAGTCGCGCTGGACGCGGCTGACGCACTGGTTGTGGGCCATCTCGCTGTTCTTCATGCTGTTGTCCGGCCTGCAGATCTTCAACGCCCGCCCGCAGCTCTATATCGGCAAGCAATCCGGCTTCGGATACAACAACACCGTCTTTGCCATCGGCGCCGAAAACACCGCGACCGGCCCGCGCGGCTATACCGAAATCTTCGGCCATCGCTTCGACACCACCGGCGTGCTCGGCTGGTCAGGTCCCGCCGGGCAGCAGACCTCGCGCGCCTTCCCCTCCTGGGCGACGATCCCGTCCTACTATGACCTCGGCACCGCCCGCGTCGTGCATTTCTTCTTCGCCTGGATATTGACCACCACTTTGGTCGTCTGGCTGGTCGCCAGCCTCATCAACGGCCATTTGCGCCGCGATCTGGCGCCGCGCCTGGACGATCTCAAACGCCTGCCGCAGGACATTATCGACCACGCCAAGCTCAGGTTTCACCACACCCGCGAATACAACACGTTGCAGAAAATGGCTTATGGCGGCGTGCTGTTCGTGCTGTTGCCGCTGATGATCATCACCGGTCTTGCCATGTCGCCAAGCATGAACTCGGTGCTGCCCTGGCTCAACGAAGTGCTCGGTGGCCGGCAGACGGCGCGCACCATCCATTTTACGGTGATGGTGCTGCTGGTCGGCTTCTTCATCATCCACATGCTGATGATCCTCGCTGCCGGCCCGATCAACGAACTGCGCTCGATCATCACCGGCTGGTACCGCACCGATCCTCCCGCGCATGACGACAAACCCGCTGAGAGGAGCGTCTGATATGGCCAAGTTCGAGATCAGCCGCCGCAAGTTCCTGACCGGTGCCAGCCTCGGCGTTTCCGGCATCATGCTGTCGGGCTGCGATGCCTTTGACAGCCAGCTCGGCATGGGCGACGGCCTGCGCAGCTTCCTCGAAAATGCCAACGGCCTGACCTATCGCGCGCAGCGCCTGCTTGCCGGCCGCGACGCGCTGGCGCCGGAATTTTCCGAGGCCGACATCCGCCAGCCGCAGCGGCCGAATGGCGTCACCGCTCCCGACGACGACACCTACAAAGGCCTGCTCGCCAACAATTTCGCCGACTGGCGGCTGGAAGTAACGGGTCTGGTCGAAAAGCCGCTGTCGCTCAGCCGCGAGCAGCTGCAGAACATGCCGAGCCGCACTCAGATCACCCGTCACGACTGCGTCGAAGGCTGGAGCTGCATCGCCAAATGGACCGGCACACCGCTGTCGCTGGTGCTGGACCAGGCTGTGGTCAAGCCTGAGGCGCGCTACGTCATGTTCCATTGCCTCGACACGATCGACCGCAGCCTCTCCGGCGAGATCAAATATTACGGCACCATCGACCTGATCGACGCCCGCCATCCGCAGACGATCCTCGCCTATGGCTTGAACGGCAAGCCGCTGCCGGTCGAAAATGGCGCGCCGCTGCGCGTGCGCGTCGAACGCCAGCTCGGCTACAAGATGCCGAAATACCTCTACAAGATCGAGCTCGTCGACAGCTTTGCCAACGTCGGCGGCGGCCGCGGTGGCTACTGGGAAGACAATGGCTACGATTGGTATGGCGGGATTTGATTGAGCCTGCCGATCGAGTTCACGCCACCTTGTCGAGCAGTGGCTTGAGCGCCGGGTGAATCTCCGGCGAGGCGTGCTTGATCAGCGTCAGCAGCGCGCGTTCATTGTCGTGCAGCGGGCGGTGGGTGCCGATGCGCTCGGCCAGCCATTTTGCCTCGCCGGCATCGATCGTTTCGGCACGGCGCGCGAGCGCTTCGGCAGCCCGGTTTTTCGATTCCCACTCGGCCTCGATATCGCCGGGCGAACGATAGGCTTCCATGATGCCTGCGAGCCCGCCCGACACTATCCGGCTGAAAAAGCCGCCAATCTCAGGCTCGGCCTGTTCGAAGAAGCTGTCACGGCGCAACGCAGCCTCGCGCGTCGGCGCTTCGTAGCCGGCCGAACACATGACGAAATTGGCGAGCGCCTTGACGAACAGTTCGTTCCAGGACGGATCAGTGCCGGCGGCGGAAGTCTGCTCGTTGATCCTGAACAGGATTTCGGCCTCGGTGCGGGTGATGGCGATGTTACCGTCGCCGCCATAGGCATAGAGGATGCGGCGCAACAGATCGACTTCGGCCTTGGCGACCAGCCCGGGAACCAGCGTGCCGCCAAGCATCAGCGGCCCCTTACCGTCGACCACCGCATGGGCGACCTGCTCCAGCGCATAGGCGGACATCCGGCCGGGCGATGATTTCGCCCTCTCCAGCACATGCACCAGGAGCTCCAGCTCGGTGCGACTGCCGACCATGCCGTCGCGCGAGATCGTCCTGATGAGCCAGTCGGCATTGTCCTCGGAAATGTAGCCCGCCGGCTTTTCCTGGTGGACGATATAATCCGTGACGGCCTCGACGAAGAATTCAGGCCATTCCGGGGATTTGTCCCTGGCCGTGGCGTCAAGCGCGAACAGCGCCTCGGCCTCACCACGGCTCACCACGCCATCGGCGAACACTTCGCGGCGCAACATGACGACATCTTCCGCCGTGATGCGATCTTTCGAAGTCAGCCCCGCCACCGGTGCGCTCCCGATCCGTTCGCCCATCTGTCAGTCCCCGTCCGTCGTGCTAACCCAACTACCGGCCAAACTATCAGCAGTGTCTTGAAAAACCGGCAAACGGCGTGGTTAGCGAAGACTTGTCAGGAAGATGTCGCTGGCAGGTGACAACGTGTCGCCGACAAGCTATGGATGGCGCGTCGAGGGCTCAGGTCTGAGTCCTACCTGTTTGCGGGAGAGAGCAGCGCGAGCTGCCGCCGAAGGGGAAATCGCCCGAAATCTCTCAGGCAAAAGAACCGTAGACGGGAAAGACACTCTGGAAAGTCGGGGCTTGCCCCCGCGCCGAAGGTGTAAGCGTCGCCGACAGAGTTCCGGTTGCGCGAGTCTCTCAGGCTTCAGACAGAGGGGCACGGACTGGTCGCCAGCAGCGGCCGATTGCGTGCGACTCTGGAGATGACATGACGGGCGACGACACCAAACACCTTCCCCTCGAGGACCTGCACACCGCCGTCGGCGCGCGCTTTGGCGCCTTTGCCGGCTGGTCGATGCCGCTGACCTATCCGGCCGGCGTGATGAAGGAGCACCTCCACACCCGCGAGCATGCCGGCCTGTTCGACATTTCGCATATGAAGCTGTTCGAAGTCAGCGGACCGGGCGCCGTCGCGCTCTTGAACCGCGCCTGCCCGCTCGATGCCGGCGCGCTCGACATTTCGCAGTCCAAATACACCTTTTTCCTCAACGAAGCCGCCGGGATCATCGACGACCTGATCGTCACCCGGCTCGGCGATACCAGGTTCATGGTCGTCGCCAATGCCGGCAATGCTGCCGAGGACGAGAAGCATTTGCGCGCGCTGGCGGCGGATTTCGATGTGAAGGTCGAGGCGCTTGACCGCGTCTTTCTCGCCATCCAGGGACCCGAAGCGTGGGCTGCCTTGTCCCGCGCCGGCATCGAGACCGGCTCGCTGCTGTTCATGCACGGCATCGAGCCGAAGCCGAACTGGTTCATGAGCCGCTCCGGCTATACCGGCGAGGACGGATTCGAGATCGGCCTGCCGGAAGCGGATGCGCGGGCTTTGGTTGCGAAATTGCTTGAGGACGAGCGCGTGTTGTGGATCGGCCTTGCCGCACGCGACTCGCTGCGGCTGGAGGCCGGCCTCTGCCTGCATGGCCAGGACATCACGCCGGAAATCGATCCGGCCAGTGCCGGCCTGATGTGGGCGATCCCCAAGGATCTCCGTGCCAGCGGATCCTTCATCGGTGCCGACGCCTTGCGGGCGATACTGGAGCGTGGCGCGGCGCAAAAGCGCGTCGGCCTGAAGCCGGACGGCCGCCAACCGGTGCGCGCCGGTGCTGCCCTGTTCGACGCCGACGGCAATACGGCCGGCCATGTCACATCAGGCGGCTTCGGCCCTTCGGCCGGCCACCCCGTCGCCATGGGATACGCGTCAACGCCCCTGGCCAAGCCAGGGACAAAACTCTTCGCCGACGTTCGCGGGACGAAAATCCCGATCGATATCAGTTCCTTGCCCTTCACTCCTCATCGCTACCGCAAAGGATAAATCCCGATGGCAAAAACCTATTTCACACAAGATCACGAATGGCTCAGCGTCGAGGGCGGCATCGCCACCGTCGGGATCACCGACTATGCGCAGGAACAGCTTGGCGATCTTGTCTTTGTCGAACTGCCTCAAATCGGCACGAAGCTGAGCAAGGGCGATACCGCCGTGGTTGTCGAATCCGTCAAGGCGGCCTCCGACGTCTATGCGCCGGTTGATGGCGAGATCACCGACGCCAATGGCGCACTGTCCTCGGACCCGTCGCTGGTCAATTCGGCGGCAACCAGCGGCGGCTGGCTGTGGAAGATGAAGCTTGCCGACGAAGGCCAGCTCGCAGGCCTCCTGGATGAGGCCGCCTACAAAGCCCATATCGGTTGATATCAGGATCTATTGCCATGAGCGCAGCACTTACCCCCTTCTCGGCCCGCCATATCGGTCCTGATGTAAACGATGTCAGAGCCATGCTTGCCGTGATCGGCGTTCCCTCCGTCGAGACGCTGATCAGCCAGGCCGTGCCGCAGTCGATCCGTCTCGACCTGCCGCTGACCCTGCCCGCCCCGGCGAGCGAAGCCGAGGCGTTGGCCGAATTGTCGGCGACCATGGCGAAGAACACGGTGCTGAAGAGCTTCATCGGCGCCGGCTATCACGGCGTCCATGTGCCGCCGGTCATTCAGCGCAACCTGTTCGAGAACCCGGCCTGGTACACCGCCTATACGCCCTACCAGGCCGAGATCAGCCAGGGCCGCCTGGAAATGCTGTTCAATTTCCAGACCCTGGTCACCGAACTGACCGGGCTGCCCGTGGCCTCGGCCTCGCTGCTCGATGAGGCGACGGCGGTGGCCGAAGCCGTCGGCATCGCCTTGCGCCATCATCGCGACAAACGCACCAAGGTGGCGCTGGCCGGTACGCCACACCCGCAGACGCTCGACGTCGTGCGTACCCGCGCCGAACCGCTCGGCATCGAGATCGACGGCGAGACCATCGACGACAACACCGCCGCTCTGCTCGTCTCCTGGCCGGACACGTTTGGTGTCTATGGCGACCACAAGGCGGCGATCGACAAGGCCCGCGCCACCGGTGCGGTCGTCGTCTTCATCGCCGATCCGCTCGCGCTCACGCTGACCGATGCGCCGGCCAAGCTTGGCGCCGACATCGCCGTCGGCCCGATGCAGCGCTTTGGCGTGCCGATGGGCTTTGGCGGCCCGCACGCCGCCTACTGCGCCGTCTCCGACAAGCTGACCCGGCTGATGCCTGGCCGCCTCGTCGGCCAGTCCACCGACAGCAAGGGCCGCCCGGGCTATCGTCTTGCCCTGCAGACACGCGAACAGCATATCCGCCGCGACAAGGCGACCTCCAACATCTGCACCGCGCAGGCCCTGCTTGCCAACATGGCAACGGCCTATGCGATCTGGCATGGCCCCGCCGGACTGCAGGCGATTGCAGCGCGCATCCATGAGCTCGCCAACCGCCTCGCGGCAGGCCTGAAGGCATCAGGCGTTTCGGTGCTCGGCTCAAGCCGTTTCGACACAATGACGGCCGACGTGAAAGGCAAGGCTGCTTCGATCGCGGCTGCCGCTGAAAAGGGTGGCCGGCTGCTGCGCATCATCGATGCCGACCGCGTCAGCATCGCCTTCGACGAAACCTCGACCGAAGCCGATCTCGAGGCGATCGCCGCCCTGTTCGGCGCCAAGCCAGGCACCGCCGAAGCCGGCGCAATGCCCGGCAAGCCGCGCGGCAAGGAGTTTTTGACCCAGCCGGTCTTCCGCGAGAACCACTCCGAGACCGACATGATGCGTTTGCTGCGCCGGCTGGCCGACAAGGATCTGGCGCTCGACCGCACCATGATCCCGCTGGGCTCCTGCACCATGAAGCTCAACGCCGCGGCCGAAATGATGCCGGTCAGCTGGCCGAGCGTCGCCAATCTGCATCCCTTTGCACCGGCCAGCCATTCGCAGGGCTACCGCGCCATGGTTGGCGAACTGGAGGGCTGGCTGTCGGAGATCACCGGCTTCGACGCTGTCAGCCTGCAGCCCAATGCCGGCAGCCAGGGCGAATATGCCGGCCTGCTCGCCATCCGCGCCTATCACCGCGCGCGCGGCGAGGGCCATCGCACCATCTGCCTGATCCCCTCCTCCGCGCATGGCACCAATCCGGCGAGTGCGGCCATGGCCGGCATGAGCGTCGTCGTCGTGCGCTGCCTGGAGGACGGCAATATCGATATGGACGATATGCGGGCCAAGGCCAACGAGCATTCGAAGAATCTCGCAGCGCTGATGTTCACCTATCCTTCGACGCACGGCGTCTACGAAGAAGGCGCGCGCCACCTCTGCGCCCTGATCCATGAGCATGGCGGCCAGGTCTATTTCGACGGCGCCAACCTCAACGCGCTGGTCGCCCTGGCGCGCCCCGCCGACATCGGCGCCGATGTCTGCCATATGAACCTGCACAAGACCTTCTGCATTCCGCATGGCGGCGGCGGTCCAGGCGTCGGTCCGATCGGCGTCAGGGCGCATCTCAAGCCCTATCTGCCGGGTCATGTCACCGAAGGCTCGGCGCATGCCGTGTCGGCTGCACCGTTCGGCAGCGCTTCCATCCTGCCGATCACCTGGATGTACATCCGCATGATGGGCGCCGGCGGGCTGAAGCAGGCGACGGAGACGGCGATCATCTCGGCCAACTATTTGGCGACGCGGCTCGCGCCGTACTTCCCGCTTCTCTATAAGGGCAGGCACGATCGCATCGCGCATGAATGCATCCTCGACACCCGCGTGCTCAAGGAAAGCGCCGGCATCAGTGTCGACGACATCGCCAAGCGCCTGATCGACTACGGTTTTCACGCGCCGACCATGTCGTTCCCGGTCGCCGGCACGCTGATGGTCGAGCCGACCGAGTCCGAGCCCAAGCGCGAGCTCGACCGGTTCTGCGAGGCGATGATCGCCATCGCCGGCGAGGCCGCCAAGGTGGCGAAGGGCGAATGGCCGCTTGAGGACAACCCGCTGGTCAACGCCCCGCACACGGCGGCCGAAACGCTTGCCGGCCAGTGGACCCATCCTTATTCGCGGCTGGAAGCGGCCTACCCCGCCGGCGACGCCGATACATCAGCCAAGTACTGGCCGCCGGTGTCGCGCATCGACAATGTCGCCGGCGATCGCAACCTCGTCTGCTCCTGCCCGCCGCTGTCGGAATATCTCGGCGCCGCCGAGTAGAGGCTACAAGCAATTCCAGGGAAAATGCGACGCGGTTTTCCCGGGGAAAATCGCGCAGCGCTTTCCCTTGGGAATTGCGGAAAAGCAAATGGATCAAGCAGAACGCAAGGCCGGCCCGTCGGCCTTGCTCGTCTTGTCCAGGATCAGCACGCGGTTTCGCCCGGCGTGCTTGGCCGCGTAGAGCGCCTTGTCGGCCTCGGCCAGCACCTCGTCGAGGCTGCTGCCGCCCTCCGCGCCGAAGCCGATGCCGCCGCTGACGCTGCTGCGCAGCGGACCGCGCGGCGTCGGCACCACTTCCGTACCGAAAGCGACGCCGATCTTGCTGGCGAGATCGTAGGCCTTGTCCTCGGTCATCCGCGACATGACCAACGCGAACTCCTCGCCGCCCAGCCGGAAGGCATCGACGCCGGCCCTGTCATACTTCTTGATGATTGCGGCGAAGCGGCACAGCACCCGGTCGCCGACCGGATGGCCATAGACATCGTTGGTCCGCTTGAAATGATCGAGGTCGAACATGGCGACCGACATGAACGGTCCGAAGACACGCTCGCCATAGAGTGAATTCAAAGCCCGCCGGTTCATCAGGCCGGTCAGCGGGTCGGTCAAGGTCTCGGCCTTCAGTTCGATCTGCGCCTGCAAATGGTGCAGCGACAGCGTCAGCGCGCCGAGCGCCGTCATGCAGGCGACCGCGACGACGGAATTCAGCCGCTCGGCCCAATTGTCGGGCGCGACGCCAAGCACCCACTGGCCCTTGACCAGAAGCACCGCGCCGCAGAGGCCGAAGGACAGACCACAGACGCCGCTCAGCGCCGAGACAACCAGGAGAATGCCGCGATCATGACCGCCGCCCTTGGTCCAGAACATCACCCCGATCGAGGCGAGCAGCACCGTTACCGTCGTATAGGTGAGGATGAAACCGACACCGTCGAAACCGAGATAGGTCACGCCGGCGCAGATCGCCATCGCAAGCAGGGTCGGCAGGACGGCTCGACTGTGGTCGCGCACACCGAGATACTGCATGGCCGAAAGCGAGAGGGCCAGGAAACCGAGGCTGAGCAGCGCCAGAGCTGCCTGGCAAAGCCAAGGATTGGGCTCCCTTGTGTAGCGCCAGAAGACGATGACATGGGCGACAAGGACCAGAATGCCGCACGCCACCGTCAGCACAAAGCGCGCACGCGGCGCCGTGAACCAGATCGCAAACATGGTAACGCTAAGGCATGTGCCCGACAGCGCGGCCGCCAGCAGGAGCGAACTGAAATCCAGCATGGGTGAACGACAGCCTTCAGGGATCGTCGGTTGCACCGCATCATAGGCGAGCGGTGGCTTCGAGATACCGTTTTTGACCGGGCTTGCAGTGCAAATTTCCGACAGGGTTTACAAACCGTCGATAGATCGCGGCAGATACCGCAAACGACGGTTGCGAAGCCTCACCCCTTGTTGAGCAGCGCCAGGTTGGCGTTGACCACGGTCGGGTCGGCCATGCCGGCCCTTGCTTCCATCAGCAGGGCTCTTGCCTTCTGCTTGTTGCCGCGCAGCAGCTGCGAATAGCCCATATTGTTGACGATCTGCGGCTTGCGCCCGGCAACCTTCAACAGCTGGTCGTAGGCGCGGTCGGCGAAGTCGAAGCGGCCGAGCTCGTCGTAGGACGCGGCAAGCCCCATCCATCCCTCGGCACTGTCGGCCTTCAGCTCCACGGCCTTGCGGAAATGCTGTTCGGCAAGACCGTAATTGGCGTCGCGGAACTGCGCCTTGCCCTGCGCCAGGTCGGACGTGCTGACGTCCTTTGCCGCCGGTTGGATCGATGTGGTCTTGGTCTTGTCGACATTCTCGGTCGTACAACCGCTGACCGCCAAGACGGCCGCTAGCGCGGCCATTGCCGTGAAAGTTCTGTGACGCATGCCCCTGCCCCAGTCGCCCGATTTACCGGGTCATTCTCTGGGGATCATGTGTACAGGAGAGCGATTAAGCTTCGGTGCTGAAATGCGCTGAAAATTTGGTTTCCGGCACACCGTCCATTAACCACCAGGCGCAGCCTTCGATCGGCACCGACGCGAGCGGCCTCAAGGTTCCAAGGCGTTGAGCGCCGCCGGAACCGGATAGCGGCCGCCGTCATAACGCAGCCGATAGGTATGGCCTGTGGACTTGCCGGGATGGGACTGGCACTCCCCGTTCGCATCAGGAAATGGATTATCGGTATCCGATCGCTCGACCACGGTAATGTCGTGATAGCCGTGATGTATCGCCCGGCCCATGGTCAGCGTCACCTGAGTGGAATGAAACGATCCTGCGCAGTTGGTATCGCCCTCGCCGCCACTGCCTGCCACGATCATGCCAGCGAGCACCACCCGCAGGCCGTTGCCGTCAACCGCGTAGAGCCGCAGATCGGTCTCGCTAAAGGGATTCGGCTGCGAATGGTTTGCCATCTCGATGCGCAGGCCGAAGGCGGTTACATTCGGGGCCAGCCCATAGTGGCCGGTGTCGAACTCGATCTCGCGGATTGCGATGGCGTCATCCGTCATCAGATCAGGCTGGAGCAGCCGCTGGCGCACCTGCAGGCTGTTCCGGTCGACCACCAGCAACTCGATATCGCCGACGTGTCGGTCGTCGCTGGATTGGGAGCTGTCGAGCAGCGGCACCGCGACCAGCAACAATTCGTCATGGGCGGGCCAGACCTTGCAGACCAAACCGAACGGCATATCGCCGTCCCGGAGGGTTTGAGCGATGCTGGTATGGGGCTCGAGGGTGAACGAGGTGCCGTCAGCACTCCTGCGAGCCTTGGGATAGACCTGCTGCACGAGAGCGGCAGCATCGCCGCAGTCGCCGGCCGCAGCCTGGGCAGGCGACAAGCCGGCCGTGGCAAGGCTGAGGAAGACGGTGCACAAGATTATTCGCATTGGCTGGTCACTCATTTGCTGGTTTTGCCGAAGCAGCCGCACTGGCCGGTCCCGCGAAATCCAGGCATGGCTAATTGAAGTGAGTAACCGCAGGAAGTCGCCTGATGGCTCCGACTTATCTACTGCGCGGCAGTCATTTTGACGATGATCGGGATGACGGCGATCATCAGCACCACCGGCAGGATGCACACCACCACCGGCACCGACATCTTGGCCGGCAAGGCATGTGCCTTTTCCTCGGCCAGCGACATGCGCTTGTGGCGCATTTCGTCGGAGAACACACGCAGCGCCCCGGCGAGGCTGGTGCCGAGTTCCTTGGACTGCTGCAGGAGCGTGGCGAAGGAGCGCACCTCGTCAAGGCTGAGGCGGTCGGCGAGCGCCTTCAGGGCATCGTCCAGGCTGCGGCCAGCCCTCAGTTCCAGCGACACCAACTGCAGGTTCTGGCTGAGCGACGGATAGGTCTTGGCCAGTTCCTTCGAGACGCGCTCGATGCCGGCTTCCATGCTCATGCCGGCATCGGAGCAGACGATCATCAAATCCATGAAGTCGGGAAAGCCGTTGCGGTATTCGCGCATCTTTTCCCGCACCTTCTGGCTGAGCACCATGCCGGGCACGAAATAGCCGGCGGCTCCCGACAGGATGATGAAGGTCCAGCGGCTGGTCGCGGTGGAATCGGCGCTCGCCATCCAATGGTTGACCAGGAACGCGCCGATCGCGGCTCCCACGAGGCAGGCGAAGCGGATCAGGAAGAACGTGCCGACCGCGCGTGGCTCCATGTAGCCCGCCTGGATCAGCTTCATGCGCAGCCGGGCGACATTTTCCGGATCGCTCTTGGCGTAGAATTCCTGCGCCCGCTTAACCGCCTTCTCGCGCACGACGCTCTGGCTCTTCTTCGGCGCCGCCTCGACCTGTTCGGGAGCCTTCCTGTCATCGACCTTGAGCCGGCGCTTGAGATCGTTGCGGTCGCCTTTGGCCAACACCAGCGGCCATGCCACCGCGCCGCCGCCCAATGCCAGGAGCAGCGCGGCCACCGGCATCATCGAGGTCGGCGCCAGCGAGGCGAGGAACTGGATCACCTGTTCCATCTCAGAACCGGAAGTTCGACATCTTGAACATGATGATGTTGCCCAGCATCAGCCATGACACCGAGCCGCCCAGCAGGTACCAGGTCTTCGGCACATCCCATACCTGGCTGTAAAATTGCGGCATCAGCACCATGATGGCGGCGAACAGCAGCGCCGGAACCGCCGTCAGGATGTAGGCCGACATACGGCCTTCCGTCGAAATGGCGCGCACCTTCCGGCGCAGCTTGCCGCGTTCGCGGATCGTCGTCGACAGCCCGTCGAGGATCTCGCGCAGATTGCCGCCCGAACTCGTCTGGATCGACACCGCGGTGACGAACAGCGGCAGATCCTCCTGGCCGACCCGGTCGAACAGTGAGTTCAACGCCGAGACCAGGTCGGAACCATAGGTCACCTCGTCGGAGACAACGCCGAACTCTGTGCCGATCGGATCGGGCATCTCGCGCGACACCATGGAGATCGCCACCGGGACCGGATGCCCGGCTTTAAGGCCGCGCGTGATCAACTCCAGCGCTTCCGGCAGTTGCACGCCGAACCGCTTGACCCGGCGGCTGCGCTTGCTACGCAGCACCAGCACCGGCAGCAGTGGCGCGAGCATCACAAACAGCAAGATGGCGAGCAGCAGCGGCAGACCGTACCATAGCGCGGTGAGCATCATCGCCAGCGCCACGCCCGTTGTGATCATCAGGAATTTCGGCAACGGCATCACCATGCCCGACTGCGTACGCAAGGCGCGAAAACGATCGGGCGAGAACAGTGAGGTGCCGGCGTCCAGGCCGCGCTCCTTGCGCAGCTGGATCAGCACCTGTTCCTGGCTGATCTTGTTTTCCTGCAGCTTCATGCGCCGGTTGATGGCCAGGCGCTTGTCGCTACGGCCGGCATAAAGCAGATAACAGCCTTCGGCGATCATGATGCCGGTCAGCGCCGCCGCGGCATAGACGACATAGATCGGGCTGAAACTCTCGAACACCAGCCTACTCCTGCGGTCGGCCGGGTTCGAAATATTTACCGGGGAATTCGATGCCCATATTGCGCAGATCCTCAAGAAAGCGCGGGCGAATGCCGGTCGCCTCGTAGTGACCGAGGATGGTGCCGTCGGCTTCCATGCCAGTGCGCACGAAGCGGAATATCTCCTGCATCTGGATGACGTCGCCTTCCATGCCGGTCACCTCGGCGACGCTGGTCACCTTGCGCTTGCCGTCGGACAGACGCGTCAGCTGGACGATAAGGTCGAGCGCGCTGGCGATCTGGCTGCGGATCGACTGCACCGTCATCGGCATGCCGGTCATGCCCAGCATCTGCTCCAGGCGTGAAATGGCATCGCGGGGCGTGTTGGCGTGGATGGTCGCCATCGAACCTTCATGGCCCGTGTTCATCGCCTGCAGCATGTCGAAGGCCTCCTCGCCGCGGCACTCGCCGAGGATGACGCGATCGGGGCGCATGCGCAGCGCGTTCTTAACCAGGTCGCGCTGCTTCAGTTCGCCATGACCTTCAATGTTGGCGGGGCGCGTTTCCATACGCGCGACATGCGGCTGCTGCAGTTGCAGTTCGGCCGCGTCCTCGATGGTGATCAGCCGCTCGTCTTCCGGAATGAAGGCCGACAGGGCGTTGAGCATCGTCGTCTTGCCGGTGCCGGTGCCGCCCGAGATGATGGTGGTCTTGCGGGCATGCACGGCGGCGGCCAGCACCTCGGCCATATTCTGGGTGATGGCGCCGAACTCGACCAGTTTGTGCAGGCCGAGCTTGTTCTTGGAAAACTTGCGGATCGACACCAGCGGCCCGTCGACGCCCACCGGCCGGATGGCGGCGTTGAAGCGCGAGCCGTCGAGCATGCGGGCGTCAACCATTGGCTGCGATTCGTCGACCCGGCGACCGACGGCGGCGACGATCTTGTTGATGATGCGCAACAGGTGCGCCTCATCCTTGAACGGGATGTGGACCTGCTGCAGCTTGCCGCGTTTTTCGACAAAGCAGTTCTGGTGGCCGTTGATCAGGATGTCGTTGATGTCGGGGTCCTTGAGCAGCGGCTCCAGCGGACCGAGGCCGACCATCTCGTCGACGATGTCGTCGACCAGCGACTCGAGCTCGACGGTGTTGATCGCCATCCGCTCCTGACGGGTCTTTTCCGATACGAATTCCTGCACCTGCCGACGCATCTCTTCCTTGGGCAGGCGCTCCAGCGCGACAAGGTTGATTTCCTCGAGCAACAGACGGTGAATGCGCACGCGGGCGTCGAGCACCTTGTTGGCGCTTTTTCCCGGTGTTGTATCTGGCTTCGGCGGCGAGGCCTTGCGGATCGTCGGAATGACCACCGCATGATGCGCGACCGGCGCCGCATCGGCGGGCTTCAGCGGGCGGACGTCACGGTTCTGCAGGGTCGAGAAGCGACTGGTCATCCCGCTTTCCTCTTCAGGAGGCCCCTGCCGATGCCGAACAGCGAGCGTGATTTCTCCGGCGTCGCCACGGCTTCCTCCGGCAGGATGATCTTCTTCAGATCGTTGACGACATTGGCGTTCGGGTCGATCTCGTGCAGCGGCACGCCGCGGTCGACCGCTTCGCGCACCAGCCGGTAGTTGTTGGAGATGCCGCCGACGAAATGCTCGCCGAGGATTTCCTGCACATCCGCCTGCTTGATACCGTTGTCGAACATCTTCTGCTCGAACCGGTTGACGATGACATTCGGCTTCACTTCCTTGCCGGCCGTCTCGTAGACTGCCTGGATCAGCCGCTGTGTGTGGCGCAGGCACGGCACCGTCATTTCGGCGACGATGTAGAGCTTGTTGGAGCCGAGCAACACCGTCTCCGTCCACGGGAACCAGGTGCGCGGCATGTCGATGACGACATTGTCGAAATAGGCCGAGACGAGATCGAGCATGCGCACCACGACATCGGTCTTGAACGAGCGCATTTCCGATGGATGTGTGGGGGCGGCCAGCACGCAGAGCCCGCTGGCATGCTTGGACAGCATCACATCCAGCAGCTGCCGGTCGAGGCGCTCGGGCTGGTTCTCGATTTCGGTGATGTCGAAGCGCGGCTCAAGGTCGAGATATTCGGCGCAGGCGCCCTGCTGGAAATTGAGGTCGACCACGCAGGTCGACGCGCCGCGGGTCACCGAATGATGCAGCTGGAAGGCGGTTTGCAACGCCAGCGTCGTGGTGCCGACGCCGCCGGCGGCCGGCATGAAGGTGTAGATCTGCGACTCGGTGTTTTCCTCGCGTCCCGGCCCTTGCAGCGCGCGGATAGCGGAGCGCACCAGGTCTGCGGTGGTGATCGGCTTGACCAGGAAATCGGCGACCTGCAGCTGCACCAGGATGCGCACCGCGGCGGCGTTGAACTCCTGGGTGACGACGACCACCGGAACCCGGCCTTCGAGCCGGCGCATGATGCGCTGCAGCGACTCGATCTCTTCCAGCTTCGCCGCATCCATGTCGACGATGAGCGCGCCGAAATCGGCTTCCTGGACCTCGCCGCGCAGTTCGGAAATGTTCTTCTCGACGGTCGAAAGCTGGATCACCTCCGAGGCCGCGAACGCGGTGCGCGTATCCTGCACAAAGGTCCGGTCGCTGGACACCAGCAGGATTTTCTTGGTCTTGATGCCGCTTGCCATTTTGTCAGCCTGTCAGGTCATTCCCGGTCAAATCGCCAGGAAGATCAATCGGTTGTCGACGTTGGTTGCACGGCCTTGGCGCCCGCCGCCTGATCGGCGGCGTTCACCGCCGCCTCACTGCGCTGCGCCGGCACCAGCAGCCTGGTGTTCTGGACGCCGTACTTCCAGGGATCGACCATCTGCATGGCCGTATTGGCAGCCTGCGCGTTGCCGGCGCCGGTCGTCGGCCCCTCGCTGCGGATATAGTCGTCGCTGGTGCAGCCGCTGGCGAGGCCGGCGAACAGCAGGGCGATGCATGGTCCCATGCGCATGGCTTCAATCCTTCGGCAGGTCGAGGAAATGCCCGACCGTGGTGACCGGGGCCGGCTGTGCCGTGCTGCCGCTGGCCATTGCCATTGCGCGGTTGGCGTCGGACGCCTTCACTTCTTCGGTGTTGTTGAGGAAATAGTCGACATTGCTGGCCGGCTGCGTGCCGTCGGTCGGCTCGAGCAACTTCTTCGACGGATCGACCGGCTTGACCAGATAGGGGGTGACGATGATCACCAGATCGGTCTCGCGCCGCTGATAGGATTTCGAAGAGAACAGCGGGCCGAGCACCGGCAGCTTGCCGAGGCCGGGAAGACGCGACGTGGTGATGTCGTTCTGCGATTGAAGCAGACCGGCGATCATGAAGCTCTGGCCGTTCTTCAGGTCGACCGATGTCCTGGCGCGGCGCACGATAAAGCCCGGCACCGAAATCTCACCGATATTGTAGGAGGCCGAGGCATCGATCGAAGACACTTCCGGCGCGATGTCGAGGCTGACCAGTCCGTCCTTCAGCACGGTCGGCGTGAAATCCAGGCTGACGCCGTATTTCTTGTAGCTGACCGAGATCTTGCCATTGTCCTCGGAAACCGGGATCGGGAACTCGCCGCCGGCGAGGAAGCTTGCCGTCTGCCCCGAACGGGCGATCAGGTTGGGCTCGGCCAACCGCCTGGCAAGGCCGCGCTCCTCCAGTGCCTTGATGGCAACGTCGATCGACAGGCCGTTTGACAGCAGCCGGCCGATGATCTCTCCATTGCCCGCAGCCGGCAACGCGCCCGGCTCGATGGTGACGTCTCGCCCGCCAAGGCCGTAAGCGAAATTGGCGCTGTATTTGGCGCCGAGATCCTGTCCGGCCTGGCGGTTGATCTCGACGAAGCGGACGTTGAGCTGAACCTGCTGCGAGGACGAGATGTTGACCGAATTGATCACTTCCTCATTGCCGGAGAAGCGGCTGGCGATCTTGCTCGCCTTCTCGGCGGCGACCGCGTCGTCCGCCTCGCCCGACAGCACGACGCGGCCATTGGCCGAGCCGACCTTGATCTTGGCATCCGGCACGCTGGCGCGGATGGTGCTGGCCAGCTGGTCGGTGTCCAGCGTCACCTCGATGTCCACGGTGCCGACCAGCTGCTTGTTCTCGTCGAACAGCGCGATGCCGGTGGTGCCGAGATTGTTGCCCAGCACATAGAAGGATTTGTCGGTCAGCGGATTGACGTTGGCGATCTCCGGATCGCCGATAACGATCTGGTAGAAGGCGGCATTGGTCATGATCGTCTTCGGCTTGCCCTTGGCCACCTTGATCGACGCATTCTTGGTCGACGACACATAGACGATGTCGTTGTCGGCCCTGGCCGGCGCGCTGAGGCCGAGCATTGCGGCCGCGGCGAGGCAAGCCGCCATCGCAAGCGCCCGCATTGGGCGCAGCCCTTTCGTCATCCGATATGCATGAAGTCCCGACATCTGTCCCGTCCCTCGCCCGGTCCCCACCGGCAGTTATGGCTGGTCCCGCGCAGGAACCTGGTATTCCTCGACCTGCGTGCCGCGCGTCACGATGATCGTCTTGAATTTCGGCTTCTCAGGCTCCTTGGTCGCGGCCGTGAACAGCGCGCCGGCAGCAGCCTGGACGCCGGACGCGACCGACCCGCCGAAGGATGAGATGGTGGTGACGCCGTCCTTTGCGGCACCGCCGTCGGCGGAGGAGCGGAGCGACAGCGACAAGGTGCCGACGGTGCGGGCAAGCGCCACTTTCTGCGCGCCGTCCGTTGTTACCTCGATGGTTACGGAATTGGCGATCTGCGGCGTGGTCTGGCGCTCGTCGGCGCCCTGCCCGACGGTCAGCACCCTGGCGTCGGAGACGACGATTTCGGAGGTAACGGTCGAACCGGCCGCGCCTTGCGCATTCTTGGCCACTTCCTGGATTTCGCCGGCATCGCGTGTCAGCACCACGTCGACGCGGTCGCCCGGCATCACGAAGCCGCCGACACCGGCGATCTCGTCGGTGCGGATGGTCACCGCCCGCATGCCGGGCGTCATCATGTTGGACAGCGTCGCGCGGCCGTTCGGCCCCGACAGCTTGCTGAGCAGCACCGGCTCGTTGATCTCGATCGGCGACAGCACAACACGGCTGCCTTCGGCAAGCAATGCGTTGATGGTGGTGAAGGCGCCCTGCGGCACGGACTCTTCCGACCATGGGATTTCAGTGAGCTGTGCGCGGTCGAGTTCCATGCCGTAACGCAGCGGTGCGTTGGCCACCACAATGGTCTTAAACTCAACTTTTGGGGTCACGGGCGCCGGGATCGCCGCCGTCTTTTCCTCGGCATCGGTCCTGGCCTGGCTCTTGACCCAGAAATCCGCGGCAAAGATCGAGATCGCGCCGAAGACGGCGGCGATGCCGATCATGGTTATGGCCTTGCCCCTCACAACTAACCCCTGACACCCTGATGGTCTTTTGTTTATTGAGGCCCACACTAGGCCGCTTGGTTAAAGATTCAGGAATCCCGACCGGTCCCCACGGACCTATTTCCGCCGGCTTGGTTATCGAAAGGTTTTAGGATAAGAAGGGGTTAAATCCCCGAACGTAACAGGAACTTTGGTCGCTTGGCGCTGAAAAGCGTGGCAGTATCGACGGGTGATTCGCGGCACCGGATTCTATGGCAGGCATGGACGACAACAACGATCTTTTCGGCAATCTGGAAAAGCAGCCCCAACCGACCCGGACAACGGCGCGCCCAGCTGATCCGCTGGTGCAGGCCGCGAAGCGTCCCGTTGCGACCAAGGATGGCAGCGAAGGCTACAGCGCTGCCGACATCGAGGTGCTGGAAGGGCTGGAGCCGGTGCGGCGCCGTCCCGGCATGTATATTGGCGGCACCGATGACAAGGCGATGCACCATCTGTTCGCCGAGGTCATCGACAATTCGATGGACGAGGCGGTCGCCGGCCATGCCACCTTCATCGACGTCGAGCTTTCGGCCGACGGGTTTCTGACCGTTACCGACAATGGCCGCGGCATCCCGGTCGATCCGCATCCTAAATTCAAGAAGCCGGCGCTCGAAGTCATCATGACGACGCTGCATTCGGGCGGCAAATTCGACTCCAAGGTTTATGAGACCTCGGGCGGCCTGCACGGCGTCGGCGTCTCCGTCGTCAATGCGCTGTCGGACCATCTCGAAGTCGAAGTGGCGCGAGGCCGCCAGCTCTACCGCCAAAGATTCTCTCGTGGCGTTCCGGTGAGCGGGCTGGAGCAGCTCGGCGAAGTGCACAACCGCCGCGGCACCAAGATCCGCTTCCATCCCGACGAGCAGATCTTCGGCAAGGGCGCAGCCTTCGAGCCGGCGCGGCTCTATCGCATGACGCGCTCGAAAGCCTACCTGTTCGGCGGTGTCGAGATCCGCTGGAGCTGCGATCCGTCGCTGATCAAGGAAAAGGACCAGACGCCGGCCAAGGCGGAGTTCCATTTTCCCGGCGGCCTGAAGGACTACCTCAAGGCATCGCTCGGCGACGACTTCCAGGTGACGCGGGAAATCTTCGCCGGCAAGAGCGAGAAGCAGGGCGGCCACGGCTCGCTGGAATGGGCGGTGACCTGGTTCGGCGGCGACGGCTTCATCAACTCCTACTGCAACACCATCCCGACCGGCGAAGGCGGCACGCACGAAGCCGGCTTCCGCAATGTGCTGACACGCGGGCTTCGCGCCTATGCCGATCTCGTCGGCAACAAGCGCGCCTCGATCGTCACCTCCGAAGACGTCATGATCTCGGCGGCAGGCATGCTGTCGGTGTTCATCCGCGAGCCGGAATTCGTCGGCCAGACCAAGGATCGGCTGGCGACGATCGAGGCCATCCGCATTGTCGAGACCGCCATCCGCGATCCCTTCGACCATTGGCTGGCCGACAATCCGCAGGAAGCCTCCAAGCTTTTGGAATGGGTGATCGCGCGCGCCGACGAGCGGGTGCGCCGGCGTCAGGAAAAGGAAGTGTCGCGCAAGAGCGCGGTGCGCAAGCTCAGGCTACCCGGCAAGCTCGCCGACTGCACGCAGAATGCCGCAGCCGGCGCCGAGCTGTTCATCGTCGAAGGCGACTCGGCCGGCGGCTCGGCCAAGCAGGCGCGCGACCGCGCCAGCCAGGCCGTCCTGCCGCTGCGCGGAAAAATCCTCAACGTCGCCAGCGCCGGCAACGACAAGCTGGCCGCCAACCAGCAGATTTCGGATCTGATCCAGGCGCTCGGTTGCGGCACGCGCTCGAAATATCGCGACGAGGATCTGCGCTACGACCGCGTCATCATCATGACCGACGCCGACGTTGACGGCGCCCATATCGCGTCGCTGCTGATCACCTTCTTCTACCAGGAAATGCCGGGCCTGGTGCGCGACGGCCATCTCTATCTGGCGGTGCCGCCGCTCTATTCGATCCGGCAAGGCGGCAAGGTCGCCTATGCCCGTGACGATGCGCACAAGGACGAGCTGTTGCGCACCGAATTCACTGGCCGTGCCAAGGTCGAAATCGGCCGCTTCAAGGGCCTGGGCGAGATGATGGCCGCGCAGCTCAAGGAGACCACCATGGACCCGAAGAAGCGCACTTTGCTCAGGGTCGATGTGAACGAAATCGATTCAGCCACCAAAGACAGGGTCGATGAGCTGATGGGCACCAAGCCTGAGGCCCGCTTCCGCTTCATCCAGGAACGCGCCGAATTCGCCGCGACGGAAGTGCTGGATATCTGAGCGTCAGCCGGTCTAGCCTGCGCTTCCGATACGGAGACCAGCTTGTGATCTGGCTGAAGAGCTATTTCGAAGCCAGTTTGGCGGGGCTGGCTCAGCCGACACGCTCGGACTGGATTTTCGCGCTACGCACCGTTTCGGCCGGCCTGATCGCGCTTCTCGTTGCCTACGCGCTAAAACTCGACCACCCGCAATGGGCGATGATGACAGTCTTCATCGTCGCCCAGCCGGTCGCCGGTATGGTGCTGGCGAAAGGCTTTTACCGGCTGCTCGGCACGCTGGCCGGTGGGCTTGCGGCGATCGGCATCACCTCCGTTTTCGGCACCAACCCCTGGCTGCTGGTCACGGCGTTGTCCGTCTGGATCGGCCTGTGCACGCTGGTTTCGTCGCTGCTGCGCAACCCGGAAGCCTATGGCGCCGCACTTGCCGGCTATACCGCGATGATCATTGGGCTGCCGGCCTTCGGCCAACCGCATGTGATCGTCGATCTCGCTGTAGCGCGCTGCGCCGAGATCGTGCTCGGCATCGTCTGCGCCGGGCTGACCAGCCGGCTGATCCTGCCCAAGCTGGCGGCCGATGCCATCATATCGCGGCTGAAGCGCAGCATCCTCGATCTTGCCACCTATGCCGGCGGCGCTTTTTCCGGCGGCGACCCGGCGACGCTGGCCGGCCTGCATCGCAAGCTGATCAGCGACGCCCAGACGCTGGCCGAGATGCGCACCTATGCCCGGCTCGAAGCACCGAGCTTCGCCACCCGCGCCCATCCGGTCCGGCGCACCATCGGCCAGCTTTTGTCGGCGCTGTCGGCGGCGCGCGCGCTGCATTCTCACGCCGCGCCGAAAAACGCTGCACTCATCCCGGTGCGCTCCGAACTGCAGTCGCTGGTCAGCGAACTTGCAGCCACGTCCAAGGCGCTGGACGACACGTCGCCCTGGGTGACGCGGCTTGAGGCGATCGCCGGCAAGGCCCGGCAAATGCCCGACGCCTCGACCGATCAACGCGACGACAGGGTCGGCTCCATAACGCGCCTCACCATCGCCGCCGATTTCGCAGAAGCCTTCAAGCAGGTGTTGCGCGGTCTCGATGCCCTGCGCGCACCGGTGACCCGTCCTGGTCAAGGCAACAGGCAGCAGCCCGCGCTGGTGGTGCACCGCGACTACCCCGGTGCTTCGCGCAATGCCATACGCGCGGCCCTCGCCACGCTGGCGGTCGCCGCCTTCTGGCTGACGACGAAATGGTCCGACGCTGCCGGCACCGTCATTCTCGTGGCCGTCGTCTCCAGTCTTTTCGCCGCCCGGCCTGACCCGGTGCAGGTGTCATGGGGCTTCTTCAGGGGAACGCTGCTGGCCCTGCCCTTTGCCTTCCTTGTCGGCCAGATCGCGCTGCCCGCCCTGCCCGGCTTCAGCTGGTTCACGCTGTTTGTCGTGCCGATCCTGATTCCGACGGCGCTGGGCATGGCCAATCCGCGCACCGTCGGGGTGGCGACCGCCTTTGCCATCAACTTCCTCGCCTTCCTCAGCCCGCATCAGGCGATGACCTATGCTCCGGGCCCGTTCTTCGCCGGCTCGGCGTCAGTGCTGGTCGGCATCCTGCTGGCGATCGGCGTCTTCATCGTTGTGCTGCCCGCCGATCCGTGGCTTGCGGCCAACCGCATCGTCCGCGCCATGCGAGAGGACTTGGCCCGGCTTTGCCTGCATGAGCGTGTGCCGCGGCGTTCGGCCTTCGAGAGCCTGGCCTATGACCGTATCAACCAGCTGATGCCGCTCTTGCAGAACGCCGGCAGGAAAGGCGATGCCGTCCTCGGCGGCAGCGTTGCCGCCGTCACCGTCGGTCTCGAGATCCTGCGGCTGCGCACTGCACAGCAGAACCCGGCCACGCCTTCCGAAACCGCGCTTTCGATCGGCAATTTCCTGCGCGGCCTGGCGCGTGAACTGCTCTTTCGCGCATCCGGCGATCCGCAGACGGCGACGGTCGCCGTCGCCCGGCAATATGCAGCCGGCCTCAGCGAGCGCGGCGACAGTGCCGAAACGCTGCAGATTGCAGCCTCGCTGCGCATCATCGCCGCGGCGATCGAGGATTTCCCGGATTTTTTCGCCAAGGATCGGGACTAGGAAGTCATGCTGCGGCGATCGCCAGCGCATGGCCGCGCGCGTTTTCGCGCAGCGCGTCGAGATGGATCGATTTGACCAGGCCGGCGAGATCGCCCTCAGTGGACTGGCCGCCGAGTTCCTTCAGCATCAGCCAGCTAACTTCCTGCACGCCGGCGACGCGCTTGCCATTGGCGACCTCGCGCCAGATCTTGAGCGCCCGCAGGATGATACCATGGGTCGGAGCGGCAAGACCGGCGCCGCGAAACAGCGCCTGCAGCGCAACGTCTTGTCCGCCGGCAAGCAGCGCCCGCACCCGTTGCTCCGACTGCTGGCTGAGCGCGACCAGGGTCGAGCCAAAGAAGTCGACCTTGCCGTGGGCAATCGTGCGGATGATGAAACTTGCGGTCAGGTCACCGCGCAGGCGCAGATGCTCGATGAGTGCGGCATGTTCTTCCGTGCGCGTGCCTTCGACCAGCCGCACCGAAGCCTTGACGCAGGCATCGCGCGTGACGCGCTCGGCTCTCGCCGCCCCCATCAGCGCCATCACCAGCGGTGAACCCTTCAGCGTTTCGCCGAGCTTGACCAGCAGCATGTGCCGGCAGTCGGCAGGCAGCCTGATATCGGTGACCATTGCCTCGCGCAAATGAGCGATATGGCCATGCCGCTCGGCCATGCGGCGAAAGCTGAGCGATGCTATATCGGCACCGTCATTGGCGAGCAGCGCGGCGCATGCTTCCGGTTCGCCGATCTCGGCAATGGCCGCGGCAACCGCCATCGAGACGACCGGCCGGTCGGCGATCAGTTTTTGCGTCGCTTTGTGACCGGCCGCAACGCGGTCGATCAGATCGGCATCGGTGAGCAGCGGCGAGCGTGCCAGCACCAGGGCTGCAACCTCCGGCTGATCGGAGGCGAGCGCGCTGATGATCTGCAGCGGGGCGTGATGGCTCATCGACAGTGCCTCGGCCAGCGCCAGCCGCACCTTCGACGAGGCGTCGTCAAGCAGCAGCGTCAGCGCCGCCTCGGCGGCGCAGCGGTCCTCGAACGGCAGGTCGGAATTGATATAGGCGCGGGCGAGCGCGCTCGCCGCCGCGGCACGCTCCGAAACCCTCGCCGTGTAGATCCATTTGAGAAAATGCGAGACAACCATACTGCCTGCTTATGCCCCTTGCCGGAAAGCTTCCGGCCCCAGGAATGACCCTAGGCAGAAAAGGTTTACGAACGGTTCACCATGTTTATTAACTGGCTTGCGGGTGGCATGGGCAGCGCCTATCAACGTCAGGCAGCAGAGGAGGACGATAATGGCCGGGCTTTATCTCGAAGAGTTCGTCGTCGGCCATGTCTTCCAGCACACCCTGCGCAAGACCGTCACCGAGAGCGACAACATGCTGTTTTCGGTGATGACGCTGAACCCGCAGCCGCTGCATATCGACTTCGACTTCGCCGCCAAAAGCGAATGGGGCAAGCCGCTGGTCAATTCATTGTTCACGCTCGGCCTGATGATCGGCATTTCCGTCAATGACATCACCGTCGGAACCACGGTCGCCAATCTCGGCATGAAGGAGACGGTGTTTCCCCACCCGGTTTTCCACGGCGACACTATCCGTGTCGAGACGACGGTGCTCTCGGTCAGGGAATCGAAATCGAAGCCGGACCGTGGCATCGTCGAGTTCGAGCATCGCGCCTACAATCAGAGCGATGTGCTTGTCGCCAAATGCACGCGCCAGGCGATGATGATGAAAAAGGCGATCTGATGCGCTCGCTGCTGTTTATGCCGGGCGATTCCGAAAAGAAGCTGGAGAAGGGCTTTGGCGCCGACGCCGACGTGGTCATCGTCGACCTCGAGGATTCCGTCGCGCCACAAAACAAGGTGGCGGCGCGCGAGATCGCGGCACGCTTCATTGCCGGCAACAGGCAGCAGACAAGCTCCGCCATCTATATCAGAGTCAACGATCTTTCGACCGGATTGACCGACGACGATCTGGCAGTGCTGGTGGCAGTCAAACCGGACGGCATCATGCTGCCGAAGTCGAACAGCGGCCAGGATGTTCAGCAGCTCTCCGCAAAGCTCCGCGTGCACGAAGCCGAAAACGGATTGCCGGACGGCGGCATAAAAATCCTGCCGATCATCACCGAGACCGCTGCCGGCGTGCTTGCCGCCGCGAGCTATGCGGGGGTAAGCGCCCGGCTTGCCGGCCTCACCTGGGGTGCGGAAGATCTGTCGGCTGCGATCGGTGCGCGCGCCGCGCGCGACGACAACGGCCGCTATACCGATGTCTTCCGTCTTGCCCGCTCCATGACCATCCTCGCCGCCGGCGCGGCCGAAGTCGCGGCGATCGACACGGTCTTCCCCGCCTTTCGTGACATGGCTGCCTTCGAAGCCGAATGCGCCGAGGCCGAGCGCGACGGCTTTACCGGCAAGATGGCGATCCATCCGGCGCAAGTGCCGGTCATCAATGCCGCTTTCACACCCTCGGCCGAGGCGATTGAACGATCGCAGGCCATCGTCGCAGCGTTCGAAGCTGCCGGAAATCCCGGCGTGGTCGGCATTGACGGCAAGATGTATGACCGGCCACATCTGCGGCTGGCCGAACGGCTCCTGGCCCGGGCCGGCGCTGCGGGCGTTTCTAGTTAGTCCGTTGAGTGTAACGCCGCCCAACGGCCGCTCGTCGGCACGGATGCGCCGGCTCACGACGGCACGCGTTCAAGCCTTCCACGGCCCCGTATAGTCGGCATAGAGCTTTGCCGGATCGGGCCGCGGCCGTTCCGGCGCCGGGCCCTGGTAGGAGCCGATATGGACGAAGCCGACGATGCGTTCCTGCGGCGCCAGCCCCAGCAGCGCCCTGCCCTCGGCCACGTCGGAATACCAGTTGCTGATCATGTTGGTGCCGTAGCCCAGCGCATTGGCCGCGATCATCAGGTTCATCGCCGCCATGCCGCCGGACAGGAACATTTCCCATTGCGGGATTTTTGGGTTGTCCTTCGGAACCGACACCACGCCGATCACCAGCGGCGCACGCGAAAACCGCGCCAGCTCCTGGTTGTGGCGGTTTTCCGGCAATGGCCCTTCGCGCTGTTCGGCAAGGGCGGCGAGCTTCCTGCCGATCTCGACGCGCGCTTGGCCGCGATAGAGGATGAAGCGCCAGGGCTCCAGCCGGCCGTGGTCAGGCACACGGCTTGCAGCCGCGATCATGGTCGCGATATCGGCATCGCTGGGCGCCGGCTCCTTCAATTCAGGGATCGGTGCGGAATTTCGGGTCAGCAGGAAGTCGATGATCGGCGACGCCATGGGGGCCTGGTCTCCTAAAGCACTCGATTTTGAGCTGAAGCGCGCCATTGCGGATCGGGGGCGGCTCGGGCATTGGCGCGGACGCGCCGGACGAAAGAGCCTGTTGCCAAGGCGGACCGGACTCTTAAGCCTTGAAATTGCCACCGCCTTGGGCTTCAACGCAAGGCATGTTTGAGGGGACATTGCGCCTTTTCCTGATTTGGCTCGCCGCCGCGCTGTTGATGGCGCCGGCCTCGATGGCCATGGCGCAGAATGCCGACGGCATCTCCAATCTGAAACTCCCCGATATTTCGAGCTATACATCGCCCAAGAGCGAGACGTCGCTGGCGCTTAGTGGCGGTGGCGCCATCACGCTGTCGGCCCAACTTACCGACAAGGGCGCCGATATCACCCGCGGCATCGTCTGGCGCGTGTTCAAGCCCGAGGCCGCCAGCGACGGCAAGCTGCCGATGGTGGCGTCCGCGCATGGCGGCACCGCGGTGTTCCAGCTCGAACCGGGCAGCTATCTGGTGCACGCCTCCTACGGACGCGCCGGCGCCACCAAGCGCATCACCGTCGGTAAGGACGCCAAGCGCGAAAGTCTGGTGCTCGATGCCGGCGGCCTCAAGCTCGACGCGGTGCTGTCCGGCGGCGTGCGCATTCCACCGAAAAAGCTGCGCTTTTCCATCTATGAGGGCACCGCCGAGGCCAATGGCGACCGCGCTTTGATCATCCCCGATGTCGAGCCGAACAGCGTCGTGCGGCTCAACGCCGGCGTCTACCATGTCGTCTCCACCTATGGCGCGGTGAATGCCGTCATTCGCTCCGACATACGCGTCGAGGCCGGCAAGCTGACCGAAGCCACGGTCGAGCATCGTGCGGCTGAAATGACCATGAAGCTGGTGCGCGAGACTGGCGGCGAAGCCATCGCCGATACATCCTGGTCGCTGCTCAACGAATCCGGCGATCCGATCAAGGAAGCCGTCGGCGCCTTCGCCTCGATGGTGCTGGCCGAAGGCCAATACACCATCATCGCCAAGAACCGCGACCGCATCTACCAGAAGGATTTTACCGTCGTTGCCGGACAGAACCAGGAGATCGAGGTCCTGGCCACCGAGGCCTCGGCGATCGATCCCGAGGAAGGCGCCGACTAGTTAGCGTTTCTCAGGCGGCCTTGCGCAGGCGGCGCGGCAGAAAGTGGACGCGGCCACGCGGTGCATCCGGCGCCAGATCGAAGACGCCGCGATGAAGACGGTCGAGCAAGGTCGCGGTCGCGCAGCGGCTCCAGTTCGGCCCAGTTCAGCACATTGCCGACGCGCACGTCGATCGCCTTGCCGGACAGCCGCGCGAATTCGCGGATGAGCATCGAAAGGCGCAGCGTCAGCGACGCCTTGCCGACGAATTTCGCCACCCTTCCCTCGCGCTCGGCCATGTTCATCGGGCCGCTGACCAGATGGAACAGCCGGCCGTTCTGTCCGGAAAAATGCATCGGCACCACCGACGCCTTGGCATCCTGCACGAGGCGCGCCGGAAACATCTTCCACGGCAGATCGCGCGCCCGGCCAAAGCCTTTCGGCGCGGTGGCGACGCCTCCGGCCGGAAACACGACGATGGTGACGCCCTCTTTCAACAGCCGAACCGCCTCGTGGCGCACCGCCATGTTGTTCTTCACGGCGTCCTTGGTCTCGGAAAAGTCGATCGGCAGCGAGTACGGTTCCATCTCGCGGATCTTGAGCAGATCCTTGTGGATCATGACGCGGAACGGACGTCCGAGTTGCTCGACCAGCGACAGCACGGCAATGCCGTCGCCGATGCCGAACGGATGGTTGGCGACAATCACCAACGGCGTGTCCGGCAGCTTCGCCGGCGGCCACTGATCGGCGCTGCGCACCTTGACGTCGATGAGCTCCAGCATGCGGCTGAACACGCGCTCGCCGGTCGGCGCCACCTGGCGGCGCCAAAAATCGTAGAGCGCAGCATACCGGTCACGTCCCGACAGGCCTTCAATGGAATGGATGAACCAGCGCGTCAGCGCGGGCTGGCTCGCATTGGCGTAGGACAGCTCGGGAAACGGTCTTTCCCGCATTTTCAGCTTGAGCATGTGGGCTCGTTACAGGGTTGGCGTGACAGGCATGTGAAAATGGCGGTGGATCGCTCCACCGCCATTCCTGCAGATATTGATGCTTCAGGCCGCGCGCCGTCTGCGGTCGGGCGAAGTGGCCTCGTCGGACAGCGACTTGAGCGCATCGGCCAGCGTCAGCGATTCCTGGTCGCGGGAGCCGAGCCGGCGGATGTTGACCGTCTCCTCCTCCGCCTCGCGCTTGCCGCAGACGAGGATCACCGGAACCTTGGCCAGCGAATGCTCGCGGACCTTGTAGTTGATCTTCTCGTTGCGCAGATCGGCTTCGGCGATAAGCCCCGCCGCCTTCAGCTGTGCGACAACCTTTCGCGCGTAGTCGTCGGCATCCGAGGTGATCGTCGCCACCACCACCTGCAGCGGTGCGAACCACAGCGGGAAATGACCGGAATAGTGCTCGGTCAGGATGCCGAGGAAGCGCTCCATCGAGCCGCAGATGGCGCGATGCACCATCACCGGCTGCTTCTTTTCCGAATCCGAACCGATGTAGAAAGCGCCAAAACGCTCCGGCAGGTTGAAGTCGACCTGCGTGGTGCCGCACTGCCATTCGCGGCCGATGGCGTCCTTCAGCACATACTCGAACTTCGGCCCATAGAAGGCGCCCTCGCCCGGATTGATCGAGGTCTTGATGCGGTTGCCCGACCGCGTCCTGATCGTATCCAGCACGCTGTTCATGATCGCTTCGGCGTGGTCCCAGGCCTCGTCGGTGCCGACGCGCTTGTCAGGTCGCGTCGACAGCTTCACGCTGACCTCGTCGAACCCGAAATCGGCATAGGTCGACAGGATCAGGTCATTGATGCGCAAGCACTCGGCGGCGAGTTGATCCTCGGTGCAGAAGATATGCGCATCGTCTTGCGTGAAACCGCGCACGCGCATCAGCCCGTGCAGCGCGCCGGACGGTTCGTAGCGATGCACATTGCCAAATTCTGCAAGCTTTACGGGCAGATCGCGATAGGATTTCAACCCATGCTTGAATATCTGCACGTGGCCCGGACAATTCATCGGCTTCAGCGCGAACACGCGGTCGTCGTCGGTGTCGTCGCCGGCCACCGTCACCTTGAACATGGCGTCGCGATACCAGCCCCAGTGACCCGACGTCTCCCACAGGCTCTTGTCCAGAACCTGCGGCGCGTTGACCTCCTGGTAGCCTTGTTCGTCAAGACGGCGGCGCATGTAGTTGACCAGGTTCTGGAACATCTTCCAGCCCTTGGCGTGCCAGAAGACGACGCCCGGCCCCTCTTCCTGGAAATGGAACAGATCCATTTCGCGGCCGAGTTTGCGGTGGTCGCGCTTCTCCGCCTCCTCCAGCATCGTCTGGTAGGCATCGAGCTCAGCCTGGTCGGCCCACGCCGTGCCGTAGATGCGGGTCAGCATCGGGTTGTTCGAATCGCCGCGCCAATAGGCACCGGCCACCTTCATCAGCTTGAAGGCGTTGCCGATCTGCCCGGTCGAGGCCATGTGCGGCCCGCGGCAGAGGTCGAACCAGTCGCCCTGGGCATAGATCTTGAGATCCTGGTCCTCGGGAATGGCATCGATCAGCTCGAGCTTGTAGCGCTCGCCCTTCTCGGCAAAGACCTTTTTCGCTTTGTCGCGCGACCAGACTTCCTTGGTGAACGGCTTGTTGCGCGCAATGATCTCGCGCATCTTCTTTTCGATCACCGGGAAATCGTCCGGCGTAAACGGCTCGTTGCGGGCGAAGTCGTAATAGAATCCGTTCTCGATCACCGGCCCGATGGTCACCTGCGTTCCCGGCCACAGCTCCTGCACGGCCTCCGCCAGCACGTGCGCCGCATCGTGGCGGATGAGCTCCAGTGCGCGCGGATCGGTGCGGGTGATGATCTCGACCTTGCCGGGCTTGCCGAGCGGGTCGGAAAGATCACGCACAGTGCCGTCGATGGCATAGGCGACGGCTTTCTTGGCCAGCGACTTCGAGATCGATTCGGCCAGCCCAGCACCGGTCATCGCCGCGTCGTAGTCGCGGACGGAGCCATCGGGAAATGTCAGGGAAACGGAATTCAGCATCAGGTATCTCCTATCCAGTCCCGCAAACGAGCGCGGGTGGTCGTGGTGTGAAGCCGGAGGCATCCGGCAGCGGGCGGGTTTTAGAGGCAGCACGGTAAGAGGTAAAGAGCCGTCGATGGCGCAGCCGTCAGGAATTGGCGCGACAGATGTCGCAGGCCAGTCGCACAGGCTTGCGAATTTCCCCGACACGAGGTTGGAATCCCCGGCATGAAAGACGCAAAACCCAGCCGAACCGCCATGGGCGTCGCGCGCATGCGGGCCCTCCACCAGTTCTCACCGCAGGCGGCGCTGTTTCGCGACCCGTATGCGAGTGCGATACTGGGCGATGCCGCACCGACGGCAAAGGAGCTCGAGCAGGAAGATGAGCGCAGCCGGCGCATGCGCCTGTTCGTGGCCTCGCGTGCCCGTCTCGCCGAGGACTGGCTGGCTGCGGCGGTGCGCCGGGGCGTTCGGCAAGTGGTGGTGCTCGGCGCCGGTCTCGACACTTTCTCGCTGCGCAATCCGTACCCGAATGTCGCGGTGTTCGAAGTCGATCATCCGGCAACGCAGGCCTGGAAACGCAAATGCCTCGCCGATGCTGGCCTTGCCGAACCGCCGGCCACCACGTTCGTGCCAGTCAATTTCGAGCGGCAGAACCCGGCGGACGAACTGGCATTAGCCGGCTTGAGGCCAGCCGAGCCCAATTTCTTCATCTGGCTGGGCGTCGTTCCGTATCTGAGCCAGGAAGCGATCTTCAGCACCCTGTCCTGGATTGCCGGCATGCCCGGTTCGGAGGTCGTCTTCGACTATAGCGAGCCGGCCGAGAACCGCGATGCGGCGGGTCAGGCTGCCCTCTCCTTCCATGCAGCGCGCGTCGCCGCTGTCGGCGAGCCCTGGATCAGCTTCTTCGTCCCCGCCGCGCTGGCGCGATCGCTGCGCGAACTCGGCTTCGATGAGATCGAAGATCTGGAAAGCAGCGAGATCGCCGCCCAATTCTCCAGGGCGCCAAAGGCAGAGGCAAGGAATTCCGGCGGCCACCTCATCCGTGCCCGCCGGAGCGCTTAAGCCACGCAAGGTCACTTCACCAGCTGCGGCAAATCCTTCAGGAACGCCGTGCGCGTCGCAGGGCCTTTCGGCGTGTCGACCGGCTTGGTATCGACCACCAGCCGGGCAAAGACGATCCGGCGTCCGCCCTTTTCGGCCCAGCCGACGAACCAGCCCAGCGAGCGCTTGTCCTTGCTGTTGCCGAGCCTTGTGCTGCCGGTCTTGCCCTGCACCGTCCAGTCGCCGGCCTGAAAACTCGGCAGGATGGCTTGGGTCATCTCATGCGCCTTGGCCGTAACAGGCATCTTGCCGGCAAGCAGCTGGCGCAGGAAGGCTGTCTGTTCGACCGGCGATATCTGCAGTGAGGAATTTATCCAGGATTGCGTGAGCCCGTTGTCCTTGCCGGCATCGCCCGAGACATCCATGTTGCCGTAGCCGAATTTCGAGACGTAGCCGGCAAAGCTTTTCGCGCCGAGCCGGCGCACGATCTCGCGCGAATACCACACGATCGAGTCGCGCTCCCAGATCGTCGGGTCGACGGTTTTGTGGTCGCGCTTCACGGCCTTGAATTCAGGCTTGTAGTCCCAGCGCGGCGTATGCGCGTCACTCAGGATGCCGCTGTCGTAACCGATCAGCGCCAGTGGCACCTTGAAGGTGGAAGCCGGGCTGACGCGTTGGTCGCAGACGCCGTTCTGATAGAGCGTCTCGCCGCTCGCCGCGTCCTGGATCAGCGTGCATGCGACATCGCCGAGCGGCGCCGAGTGCGCCCGCATCGGAAACCCCAAATACCAGGCCAGAAGGAACAGGACCGCGGCAATGATAAAGGGATGGGTTTCGATCCGACGCATGTGAGCTCTCCTGGGAATGACAGGCGCTTAGCGAGTTGTCTTGGCTCGATTTTGACTCAAATGCGCAGTCTTTGTGCAGGCCGTTGTTAACCCTACCGGACCGTAAAGAAATGCGGCCTTGGCGATCTGAATCAAGGGCCAAGAGGGTCGCCGTCAGGCCTCGCCGCGCTTCTTGCCGATCCGCCAGTACCGCCAAGGCATGAACCAGACATAGCGTGGGGCGAGCACCTCCGGAACACGGTCTATGCCATGCGTTCCGAACGGCCCGCAGCGCAGCACGCGAAACAACCCCATCCAGCCACCGGCCCACAAGCCGTGCCGGGCAATCGCCTCATGCGCGTATTCGGAACAGGTCGGCAGATGCCGGCAGGAGTTGCCGACAAAGCCGGACAGCGTCAGCTGGTACAGCCGCACCAGCGACGTGCCGAAAATGCGGCCGGGCGTCCTGCGCCAGGGACCGGGCCAGTTGCGCCCGCGCTGGGTCTGTCCGGGGGCATGCACATGCCGGTGCTGGTCGCCCACGGCGATCTCTTTCTGAACGTGATCCGAACCCGTTTTTCAGGATCGGCTTGCGCTTCCAAGCCGATAGATGTGAGCTTCGGCAGGCAAACGCAATCCCGTTCACTCACTTGCTTCCCTGTCGGCATCAGGGTCGCGAGCGACGAAAGGGATGCCGCTCCGTTGGACTCGCCCAGCGGGTGGCCGGCCGTTCCTCGATGCGCGGGGCGTGATGCCGCCTGTCGCCCTGCCATTGAAACGTCGCGATCCGCATCACATCGCCAAAGATTTCCAGAAACTGGATCATGTCCGTGTCTCCTTTGAGAGCGGATTAGACGCCCACTGGTCTTCGCCTTCAAACGAGTATAATTTCCGCTTCGGATAACTTTGGGTTATGCGAATGAAGCGCGGCCGGCTGCCTCTGACAGCGTTGCGAAGTTTCGAGGCGGCCGGCCGACAACTGAGCTTCAGCCGGGCCGCCGAGGAGCTGTTCGTCTCGCAGGCCGCGATCAGCCGGCAGATCCGCGAACTCGAGCAGTTCCTGCGCCGGCCCTTGTTCCACCGCCATCACCGCCGCGTCGAGCTGACCGAGGCCGGCCAGCGCCTGCTCGATCAGCTGGTCAGAAGTTTCGACGACATCGACAGGCTGCTTTCGGACCTGGTGGCGGCCCCGGCGCAGTCCGTGGTTCGCGTCAGCGTCGAGCCTTCGCTGGCCTCGGTATGGCTGTTGCCGCGGCTCAACCGCTTCAGCCAGTTGCGGCCCGATATCGACGTTTCCCTCGAAGTTGACCCAAGGCCGATCGAGTTCCGCAGCGATCAGCCCGAACTTGCATTGCGCTTCAGTGCGCGAGCCACCTCATGGCCGCGCAGCGAGGCCGAATGGCTCGCTTCGACCGTCGATTCACCGGTCCTGTCGCCGGCCTTGCTGGCGTCGGGCCCTCCTCTCGAAAAGCCGCTCGACCTCGCCCGCTACACGCTGTTGCACGAGGAAAACCGTCAAGGCTGGGCGCGCTGGTTCGAGGCGGCCGGCGTGGCCGCCGACGCCATTCCGGCGCGCGGCCCGATGCTGGCGGATGTGTCGCTGTCAAAGCAGGCGGCCCTGCTCGGCCACGGCGTGGCGCTGGGCGACCTTTTGCAGATCGGCGAGGAGATTGCGTCCGGCGCGCTGGTCAAGCCGTTCGACATCGACGTCGCATCCGGCGCCTACTGGCTGGTCGCCAGGAGTTTGAAGGACCTGCCGGAACCGGCCAAGGCTTTTGCCGATTGGGTGAGAAGCGAATTTGCCGAAAGCAGACGCGCGCAGGAACACCAGACCTAAGCCGGCGTCCTTCTTAAGCCTTCGGTTTCTATTTCTGCTGCGCGCTGGATGACATCACTCGGGCGTCGAAATTGACCGTCGTCTCGCGCCAAGCCTGGTAGCTATCGGCAAAAGCTGCAAGGCCAGTGAAGGGCGCACAACGGGTAATTGCCCGAACTGCGCTATCATTGAACCTCTTGCCCTGTGGTTCTGTCGCGGGGTTGAGTATCTTTGGCGGTCCGGCGAGCGAGCCATCCGGGTTCAGACTGATTTGGACGCGCGTGATCGTGATCACGTATCCGTCGTCGACTGGGATAGTCCAGCAGCCAGCCAGCTTGTCAGAAAGGTAGGCGGCAGCCCTTCTGCTTCGAAGCGCTTTCTGCTCCTGCCGCATAACCGCTCGTCACCAGCGAAACCGCAAGGCCCGAAGCCACCGTCAACCAATGCAAGCGGTTCCTCCATCATGGCCGGCGCGAAACCGGCGCTATGTCACGCGGCTTCTTCGGCGCGTTTCTTCTCGATCTGGCCGATGGCGTCGACGACCGCGTCGAAGGTCAGCATGGTCGAGGCATGGCGCGCCTTGTAGTCGCGCACCGGCTCCAGATATTTCAGATCGGCGAAACGACCTTCTGGCGGCGCCCCGTTTTCCTTGAGCATCTTCAGCATGGTGTCGCGCACAGCCCGCAATTCGTCAGCGCTGGCGCCGATGACGTGCTGAGCCATGATCGAGGACGAGGCCTGGCCAAGCGCGCAGGCCTTCACGTCATGGGCGAAATCGGTGACGACGCCATCGTCCATCTTGAGGTCGACAGTCACTGTCGAGCCGCACAATTTGGAATGGGCACGTGCCGTCGCGTCCGGATCATCGAGCCGGCCGATGCGTGCGATGTTTCCGGCAAAACCCAGAATTTTCGCATTGTAGACGTCGTCAATCATATTTTTCCAATCCGTCGCCGCCAAGCGAACAGCGATTGCCGCTGTGGCGTCTTTCATTCGCTGGGCACGACCATATATAATGCTGGCAGTCGGGTATCGACAAGGCAACGCAAAGCCGCCGTCCTTGCCCATTCGTTCACGCCGCTTGCGGGCTGGAAGCCGGGCGAATTTCCAGCACCCGAAAGGTCGTGGTCCGTTCAACTCGTTCCTCCTGAGAGAGGAACTACGGGAGACGCCTTTATGGATGCCGTCATCAAGAAGATCATGCCCCCCTCCGACTATCTGGACAAGCCGGTCACCGACAGACCGAGCGAGGCCGAGGTCGAGGCCGCCGTGCGCACGCTGTTGCGCTGGACCGGCGACAATCCGAACCGCGAAGGCCTGATCGACACGCCCAAGCGCGTCACCAAGGCCTTCCTCGAAATGTTCAACGGCTACGACATGTGCCCGGCCGAAGAACTTGGCCGCACCTTCGAAGAAGTCGCCGGCTATGACGATCTCGTCATCGTCAGGGACATCCAGTTCCATTCGCATTGCGAGCATCACATGGTGCCAATTATCGGCAAGGCGCATGTCGGCTATCTGCCGGACGGCAAGGTCGTCGGCCTGTCCAAGATCGCCCGCGTCGTCGATATCTTTGCCCATCGCCTGCAGACGCAGGAAGCCATGACCGCGCAGATCGCCGGCGTCATCCAGGACGTGCTCAATCCGCGCGGTGTCGCCGTCATGATCGAGGCCGAGCATATGTGCATGGCCATGCGCGGCATCCGCAAGCAAGGCTCCACCACGTTGACCTCGACCTTCACCGGCGTGTTCAAGGACACGCCTGAGGAACAGGTCCGTTTCGTCACCATGGTGCGCGGCCTCGGGGTGTAAGCCCCCTCGCCGGCATCGCCAAGCCATGATCCCGAAAAGTGGAGACCGGTTTTCGGATAAGATCATGGCCAAACAAGAAGACAAACCGGCGATGTCGGCACTAACGTTCCCCAAGGCTCCATCCGACAAGAAGGCGTTAGAAGAAGGCGCGGTGTTTTCACCGCGCTTTGACGCCAGCGGTCTCGTCACCGTCGTGGTCACCGACGCCGAAGACGGCATGCTTTTGATGGTCGCGCATATGAATGCCGAGGCGTTGACGCTGACGCTGGAGACCGGCATCGCCCATTACTGGTCGCGCTCCCGCAACGCACTTTGGAAAAAGGGCGAAACCTCCGGCAATTTCCAGCATGTCGTCGAAATGCGGACTGACTGCGACCAGGACGCCTTATGGCTTCGCGTGAAAGTGTTGGGCCACGACGCAACCTGTCACACAGGCCGGCGTTCATGCTTTTATCGGACGGTGGGGCTCAACGACGGCAAGGCGACGCTTGCCGACGATGGCAGTAAACCGCTATTCGATGCGGACCAGACGTATCGGAAGTGAACCATTCAACAGTCACAAACCACCCATATTCACTATTTTCAAACGTCCTTCCTTTAGAACGGACATGGGACATGGGAGATCATGATGCTCGAATGGGCGTCATTGCGTAGCAGACCAGACGCGCGGGAGGCCAATGGCCCCTCATCGTCCGGCGGCGTGCCTGACCCGCAACCTGCGGGGAAGACAGGCATTTCGCTCGCGCTGGGCGGCGGCTGCGCACGCGGCTGGGCGCATATCGGCGTGCTGCGCGCGCTCGACGAGGCTGGCATCGAAGTCTCGATGATCGCCGGCACCTCGATCGGCGCGCTGGTCGGCGGCTGCTACATCGCCGGCAAGCTGGATGAGCTCGAGGAATTCGCACGCAGCCTGACCAAGCGCCGCATCTTCGGCCTGCTCGATCTCAATCTGCGCGGCAGCGGCCTGTTCGGCGGCATGAAGCTGGACGCCAGGCTGCGCGAGCACATGGCCGGCATCCGTTTCGAAGACCTGACAAAGCCTTTCGTCGCCGTTGGCGCGGAAATCCGCACCGGCCACGAGATCTGGCTGTCGAGCGGATCGCTGATCACCGCCATGCGGGCCTCCTATGCGTTGCCCGGCGTGTTCGAACCGGTGAATTGCAACGGCCGCGTGCTGGTCGACGGCGCGCTGGTCAACCCGGTGCCGGTCTCGGTCTGCCGCGCCTACGAGCAGCCGTTGGTCGTCGCGGTCAACCTTCACTACGATCTGTTCGGCCGCGCCGCCGTCATCAAGCACAGCGCCGGCGAACTGCTCATCGAGAAGGACGCGCCTCGGCCGGGGCAGGCCGACCCCGACCACCAGGCGCACCAGACGCGCCTCGGCATCACCGGCGTCATGGTCGAGGCCTTCAACATCATCCAGGATCGGATTTCGCGCGCGAGGCTGGCCGGCGATCCGCCCGACATGTCGCTGCAGCCGAAGCTCAGCCATATCGGCCTGACCGAATTCCACCGCGCCGACGAGGCCATCAGCCTCGGCTACCACGCGACGATGGCGCAGATCGGCGAGTTGAAGCGGCTGCAGACGGTTCTGGCCTAAACCAATCCAGTAATCTCAGGCCTTGGCCGCATCGCTGATGCGAAACTGCACCGAACGGTTGCCGTTCCAGTAATTGCCCGACAACGAACCGGCGACATGGATCGTCTTGCCCCGGTTCTTGAACAGGAATTCGCCGAGCGCGGTATCGACCGCGCGAAAGGCGATCGCCTGGATGCGGCCGCCGCTCTCCGACTGCAGGTCGGCGCGGATGTGGTTGGTGCCGACTGCGCGCGCGTCGGCCAGCCGGTGGCGTGGCAGCGCGAACACCGGCGCGACATGGCCGGCCCCGAACGGACCGGCCTTCTCCAGGGCATCGAGCAGGCTCAATGTCGCCCCTTCGGCGGCGAGCGCACCGTCTATGGCCAGGCTTTCCTCGTCCTGCAGGCGGAACACCTCGGCCGCCGCGCGCTCCTCGAAGAAGGCTCTGAGTTCACCGAGTTTTGCGCGCTCCACCGTGATGCCGGCCGCCATGCCATGGCCGCCGCCCTTGACGATCAGCCCGGCATCGGCAGCTTCGCGCACCAGCCGCCCCAGGTCGAAGCCCGACACCGAACGGCCCGATCCGGTGCCGATGCCATTGGCGTTGAAGGCGATAGCAAAGGCCGGCCGGCGCGCATGATCCTTCAGCCGCGATGCAATGAGCCCAACGATGCCGGGATGCCAATTGGTGCTGGCGGTGACGATGACGGCCGGGCCATTGCCGCCGGCAAGCTCGGCGTCGGCCTCGGCGCGCGCCGCGGCCAGCATCTCCAGCTCCATCTGCTGGCGTTCCTGGTTGAGCCGGTCGAGCGTCTCGGCAATCGTGCCTGCCTCGACCGGATCGTCGGTGGCGAGCAGCCGGCTGCCAAGGGCTGCGTCGCCGATGCGGCCGCCGGCATTGATGCGCGGCCCGATCAGATAGGCGAGATGAAAGGTGCTGATCGGCTCGCCGATGCGCGACACCCGCGCCAGGGCGGCCAGCCCCTCATTCTTCTGCTGACGCGCCATCTGCAGCCCTTTGACAACGAAGGCGCGGTTGACGCCGACGAGCGGGACGACGTCGCAGACGGTCGCCAGCGCCGCCAGGTCGAGCAGCGAAAGCAGGTCGGGGTGCGTTGCATCGGGCAAGCGGCTGCGCAGGATCCTGGCTGTCTGCACCAGGGCGAGGAAGACGACGCCGGCGGCGCAAAGGTGGCCTTGTCCGGAAAGATCGTCCTCGCGGTTGGGATTGACGACCGCGGTCGCTTCCGGCAGCGCGCCACCGACCTGATGGTGGTCGAGCACCACCACATCGGCGCCGGCCGCCTTTGCCGCGTCGATGGAAACGGCGCTGTTGGTGCCGCAATCGACGGTGACGATCAGCGTCGCGCCACGCGAGACCAGTTCGCGCATGGCCTCCGGATTGGGGCCATAGCCCTCGAAAATGCGGTCCGGAATGTAGATTTCAGACGGCACCGAGAAATGCGTCAGGAAGCGCCTGAGCAGTGCCGACGAGGCGGCGCCGTCGACATCGTAGTCGCCGAAGATCGCCACTTTTTCCTTGGCCATGACCGCTTCGGCGATACGAGCGGCGGCCTTGTCCATGTCGGTCAGCGAGGCCGGATCCGGCAACAGGTCGCGGATCGTCGGATCGAGGAAGCGCTCGGCCTGGTCGGCGGTGACGCCGCGCCCGGCCAGCACGCGCGCGACAATGTCGGGCACGCCGTGGCCCTGCGCGATGGCAAGCGCCGTCATGTCCTGCCGCTCGCTCAACCGGTGTTCCCAGGAAACACCGGTCGCGGACTGCCTGACATCGAGGAAGAGGCGTTTGTCGCCCGTCATAGGACGCGTCGTCTGCAGATTGTCATTTCCGGCAATATGCGACGGCTAAACAGGAAAGTCTCAAAACTTTTCCAGATCCTGGTGACGCGCCTTGATCTCGCGCACGGTGCGCGAAGACGAGCGCAGCACGATGGTGTGCGTGGTGATGTAATTGCCGCCGAACTTGACGCCGGCCAACATGTTGCCGTCGGTGACGCCGGTCGCCGCAAACAGCACGTCGCCACGCGCCATGTCCTCGGCGCGATAGACCCGCTTCGGATCGGCAATGCCCATTTTTGCCGCGCGCGCCACTTTCTCCGCTGTGTCGAGGATCAACCGGCCCTGCATCTGGCCGCCGGTGCAGCGCAGCGCTGCCGCGGCCAGCACGCCTTCCGGCGCACCGCCGGTCCCGAGATAGATGTCGATGCCGGTCTCTTCCGGATCGGTGGTGTGGATGACGCCGGCGACATCGCCGTCGCCGATCAGCCGGATCGCAGCACCCGTGGCACGCACCGCTTCGATCAGCCTTTCATGGCGCGGCCGGTCGAGGATGCAGGCGGTGATTTCGGAGACCGCGACACCCTTTGCCTTAGCCAGGCTGGCGATGTTTTCGGCCGGCGAGGCATCGATGTCGATGACGCCTTCGGCATAGCCCGGGCCGATGGCGATCTTGTCCATGTAGACATCGGGGGCAAACAACAGGCTGCCCTTTTCGGCAATGGCGATGACGGCCAGTGCGTTGGGCAGGTTCTTGGCGCAGATCGTCGTGCCTTCGAGCGGATCGAGCGCGATATCGACCGCCGGACCGATGCCACTGCCGACTTCTTCGCCGATATAGAGCATCGGCGCCTCGTCGCGTTCGCCCTCGCCGATCACCACCGTGCCCTTTATGGCGAGGCGATTGAGTTCCTGGCGCATGGCGTCGACCGCGGCCTGGTCGGCGGCCTTTTCATCGCCGCGCCCGCGCAGTCTGGCGGCCGCGACCGCGGCGCGCTCGGTGACACGCACAACTTCCATGGTGAGTATCCGGTCGAGACCGGCGACAATGTTCTGGGCCACATTCATCGGGAGAAATCCTCGTTCACACACGCCTCCGCCAGGGGCGCGCTTCTTGTGTCAAAGCTCCATGACAAGGGCAAGACTTGCCGCGTCAATTTTTCGAAATCGCAGCAATATCAATCGATTAAAGAGGAAAGATGACTTCCTCAAAAGCAATTCCAGGAAAAGAGCAAGGCGGTTTTCCCGGGAAAAGCGCGTAGCGCTTTCCCTTGGGAATTGCGTCAAACAAAAAGAGGCTACCCAGCCCGCTCGATGCGGATGACCTGCGGCTTGTCTGTGAGATGGCCGTCCTTGGTGATGCCGTCGACGGCCTTGCGCACCGCCGCTTCCGTCGTCTCGTGGGTGACCAGGATCACTGTTTTCTGCGCATCGGTTTCCGGTCCGGCCGCATGCTGAACGATCGATTCCAGCGAAATGTCGTTATCGGCCATGCGCTTGGCGATTGCGGCAAACACGCCGATGCGATCGTGCACGGTAAGCCGGATGAAATAGCCGCCGGCATGGCTACGCATCTGCGCCTTCTTGTAGGGGCGCAATTCCTTGGCCGGCAGACCGAACACCGGACCATGCTGGAAGCCCGGCCGGCTCTTGGCGATGTCGGCGATGTCGCCGACCACCGCCGAGGCGGTGGCGTTGCCGCCGGCGCCAGGGCCGGAGAGCAGGAGTTCGCCCAGAATGTCGGTTTCGATCGCCACCGCATTGGTCACGCCGTGCACCTGCGCGATCACCGAGGCGGTCGGAACCATGGTCGGATGCACGCGCTGCTCGATGCCGCTGTCGGTGCGCTGCGCAACGCCGAGCAGTTTTATCCGGTAGCCGAGATCGCCGGCGGCGCGGATGTCAGCCTGGCTGATGTTGGAAATGCCTTCCATGTAGATGTCGTTGGCGGCGATCCTGGTACCGAAGGCCAGGCTGGTCAGGATCGACAGTTTGTGCGCCGTATCATGGCCCTCGATGTCGAAGGTCGGATCGGCCTCGGCATAGCCCAGCCGCTGCGCGTCCTTCAGGCACTCGTCGAAGGAAATGCCCTCTGCCTCCATACGGGTCAGGATGTAATTGCAGGTGCCGTTGAGGATGCCGAAGACGCGTGTCACCGAATTGCCGGCCATCGCCTCGCGCATCGTCTTGATGACCGGGATGCCACCGGCGACCGCCGCCTCGTAGTTGAGCAGCACGCCCTTCTTCTCGGCGATTTCGGCCAACGCCACGCCGTGCTTGGCCAGCAGCGCCTTGTTGGCGGTGACGACATGGCGCCCGGCCTCAAGCGCTGCCTTGACCGACGAGCGCGCCGGCCCTTCGTCGCCGCCGATCAGTTCGACGAAGACGTCGATGTCGGCGGTCTGCGCCATCTTGACCGGATCGTCGAACCATTTGGCGGCGCCGAGATCGACGCCGCGGTCACGCTTCGAATCGCGTGCCGAAACGGCTGATACAACGACGTCACGGCCGCACTGGCGTGTCAGTTCGGCCGCCTTGTCGCGCAGCACGCGCGCTACCGAAGCGCCGACGGTGCCGAGACCCGCAATTCCAACACGCAACGCTTCAGCCATGTCCGGCGACGCCCCTCAAACTCTGCTCAATTAAGATGTGCGACGACCTCAGCGATGCGCGGCGAGCGGCACCACATTGTTCGGCTGCTTGGCGCTGGACGCCAGAAAGCGCTTGATGTTGCGCGCCGCCTGACGGATCCGGTGCTCGTTTTCGACCAGTGCGATGCGCACATGATCGTCGCCATGTTCGCCGAAGCCGATGCCCGGCGCCACAGCCACGTCGGCGTGCTCGATCAGCAACTTGGAGAATTCGAGCGAGCCGAGATGCTTGAACGGCTCCGGGATCGGCGCCCAGGCAAACATCGAGGCCGCTGGTGCGGGAATGGTCCAGCCGGCGCGGCTGAAGGCGTCGACCATGACGTCGCGGCGCTTCAGATAGACCTCGCGCACTTCGGCGATGTCGGCGCCGTCGCCATTGAGCGCATATGCCGCCGCCACCTGGATCGGCGTGAAGGCGCCGTAGTCGAGATAGGACTTCACCCGAGTCAGCGCCGAAATCAGCCGCTCATTGCCGACGGCAAAGCCCATCCGCCAGCCGGGCATGGAGAAGGTCTTCGACATCGAGGTGAACTCGACGCAGACATCGATGGCGCCTGGCACCTGCAGCACCGAAGGCGGCGGATTGCCGTCGAAGTAGATCTCCGAATAGGCAAGGTCCGAGAGGATGATGATGTCGTTCTTCTTGGCGAAGGCGACGACGTCCTTGTAGAAATCGAGCGAGGCGACCAGCGCCGTCGGGTTCGACGGATAGTTGAGGATCAGCGCTAGCGGCTTCGGGATCGAATGGCGGACACCGCGCTCGAGCGCCGGAATGAAGCCATCGTCCGGCTCGACCTGCAGCGAGCGGATGACGCCACCCGACATGATGAAGCCGAAAGCGTGGATCGGATAGGTCGGGTTGGGGCACAGGATCACGTCGCCGGGCGCGGTGATTGCCTGCGCCATGTTGGCGAAGCCTTCCTTCGAGCCGAGCGTGGCCACCACTTGCGTGTCGGGATTGAGCTTCACGCCGAAGCGGCGCTGATAGTAGGCGGCCTGAGCGCGGCGCAAACCGGGAATGCCGCGCGAGGAGGAATAGCGATGCGTGCGCGGATCGCGCACCACTTCGCACAATTTGTCGACGATCGCCTTCGGCGTCGGCAGGTCCGGATTCCCCATCCCAAGGTCGATAATGTCGGCGCCGCGCGAACGGGCGCTGGCCTTCAGCCGGTTGACCTGCTCGAACACGTAGGGCGGAAGCCGGCGGACCTTGTGAAATTCTTCCATGTCAGTTCCAGACGATTAGAATTGGCTTTGGCAGAGTTGGCTTGGCAAAGCGGACCTTGGCAAAGGTGGGCTTTCGGCGCGCCATATAGCCCTATTTGCAGGTAGGGTCGAGGGCGGGATCGCATTTGGCCTCGATCTGTTTCAGCGTATCCTTGCCGTGGTTCTTCGCCAGCGAGTTCAGGGCCGCCGGGCTGGTGGACGGAACACCGCCGCCTCCCTTGCCCGCCTGCGCCTGCTGTTCACCCTTCAGCAGGGCAAGCTTGGCCTGGGTCTCCTCAGGCGTGAGCTGCTTTGCCGCGACCTGCGGCGGGATGTTCAGATTGGGGTAGGAGCCGGTGTCCTGCGCGCCCTGTGTCAGGCCGGTATTCATCCCGTTGCCGGTGTTGGCGCTGGTGCAGCCGCCTGCTGCCAACAGCCCTGGCGCCAGAAAAGCTGTCGCAACAGCGATGCGGCAAAAGCGACCTGCCCCTGAAAAAATGGTCTTGCCGGTGTTAATCGTCATATTGTTTTCCTGGCAGCCGGGGTACAGCGCATTGGACCCGGTCAGATGTCCCATGATAATATGTCAAGAAAACGCCTCGGGAGGAACCCCGCGAGCCATGTCCAAAACACCTGATTCGAGCAAAGCGGAAGATGATCAATCTTCGACCGTCGAGCAATATCTGGTGAAAGACCCGGAACGCTTCGCGTTGAACATGGCGCGCATGGTCGAGCAGGCCGGCAAGGCGGCCTCCGCCTGGGCCGAGCCGCGCGAAAAGGGCGAGGTGCGCGATCACGTCGCCGAGCCCGTGGTCGACATGGTCAAAACCTTCTCCAAGCTCAGCGAATACTGGCTTGCCGATCCGCAGCGCGCGCTGGAAGCGCAGACGCGACTGTTCGCCGGCTACATGACCGTCTGGGGAAACGCCATCCAGCGCATCAGCCCGAATGCCGAGGCGCCCGACGATGCGGTCAAGCCGGAGCGCGGCGACAAGCGCTTCCAGGACCCTGAGTGGGGCCGTAACGCGTTCTTCGATTTCCTCAAACAGGCCTATCTCGTCACCTCGCGCTGGGCGGCCGACCTCGTCGAGCATGCCGAAGGCCTCGACGACCACACCCGCCACAAGGCGAGCTTCTACGTCAAGCAGGTGTCCAACGCCATCTCGCCGTCGAACTTCATCCTGACCAACCCGGAGCTGTTTCGCGAAACCGTTGCCTCCAACGGCGAAAACCTGGTGCGCGGCATGAAGATGCTGGCCGAGGACATCGCCGCCGGCAAGGGCGACTTGAAGCTGAGACAAGCCGACTATTCGCCCTTCGAGATCGGCAAGAACGTCGCGACCTCACCCGGCAAGGTGGTCGGCCGCAGCGATGTCGCCGAGATCATCCAATACGATCCGACGACCGAGACCGTGCTCAAGCGCCCGCTGCTGATCTGCCCGCCCTGGATCAACAAATACTACATCCTCGATCTCAACCCGCAAAAATCCTTCATCCGCTGGGCGATCGAGCAGGGCCACACCGTCTTCGTCATTTCCTGGATCAATCCCGACGAGCGCCACGGCGCCAAGGGCTGGGAAGCCTATATCCGCGAAGGCCTGCAATACGGGCTCGACACGATCGAGAAGGCGACCGGCGAGAAGGAGGTCAACGCCATCGGCTATTGCGTCGGCGGCACGCTTTTGGCGGCCGCACTCGCGCTCCTGGCGCAGGAAGGCGACAACCGCATCAAGTCGGCGACCTTCTTCACCACGCAGGTCGACTTCACCCATGCCGGCGACCTGAAAGTGTTCGTCGACGAGGACCAGGTGGCGGCGGTCGAAAAGTCGATGAACGAAAAGGGTTACCTCGACGGCACCAAGATGGCGACCGCCTTCAACATGCTGCGCTCGGGCGACCTGATCTGGCCCTATGTCATCAACAACTACATGCGCGGCAAGGATCCCCTGCCCTTCGACCTGCTCTACTGGAACGCCGATTCCACCCGCATGGCGGCGGCCAACCATTCCTTCTATCTGCGCAACTGCTATCTCGAGAACAATCTCACACGAGGCGTGATGGAACTCGCCGGCCGCATTGTCTCGCTCGCCGACGTCACCATCCCGGTCTACAATCTGGCATCGAAGGAAGATCACATCGCGCCGGCGCTTTCGGTATTCCTCGGCTCGCAATATTTCGGCGGCGACGTCGAGTATGTAATGGCCGGCTCCGGCCACATCGCCGGTGTCGTCAATCCGCCGGCGGCCAAGAAGTATCAGTACTGGACCGGCGGCAAGCCGGTGGGCGATTTTGGCCAGTGGTTCGCCAATGCAGTGGAGCATCCCGGCTCCTGGTGGACGCACTGGCAGCACTGGATCGAGACCCAGGACGACACCCTCGTTCCGGCCCGCAAACCGGGCAACCATATGAAAACCCTGGGTGATGCCCCCGGCACCTATGTCAAGGTGCGTGTGTAACAGACTGTAATGTCTGGTGAGTTGACGGACCGGCAAAACGGGGCGAAATGGTGTCGTCAACCATCAAGTAGCCTCAATTCGCCTACAACGAGCGATTAATTCAGAGGCTTGCAGAATTGACACAAGTCTCGTTTCCGGTTTGGGAACATAGGGTTATTGGACGTGAACGTTTCGACGCCGCACCAATAGCAGGCCGACCGGACACCGAGGGGGAATTTAGTTTTGAGATCAGTAGGATCGCGTCTCGCGGGGAGAGAGGGTCGCACAATAGCGGCAGCACTTTTCTCCGTGCTTCTGGCGTCCTGCACCTCCGCCGGCGACCCGACAATGTCGGTCGGCATGCCTGGCTACAACGCCACTGCTTCTGACATCGCCGCGGCTTCCGGCACCAGCCCTGCGGCGCCGGGCGATTCGACCGTGCAGGTCACATCGACCGCGCAGATCACGTCGACGGCGCCACAGATGATGATGACGGCCGCGGGCGATGCGACGCTGCCCGAGCAGGTCGCCTATGTGCCGGTGGCCAAGCCCGGCACAAGCTTCCCGGTCACTATTCCCGCGGGCGCCGAAGCCATCGTCGGCCAGGCGCCGCAGGCGCTGCAGCAGCCGGCACAGACTGCGGCCGCAACGGACGACGCGGCGCAGAAGATTGCCGATGCCGATGCCGGCGTGACCGCACCGAAGCCGACGGCCGCAGCACCCGCGACCCCCGCGACCAATGAAGTCTACGTGACGGCCGCCGCACCCCAGCAGGTCGACACGCCGAAGAGGGGTTTCTTCGCTTCGCTGTTCAGCACGGCACCAGCCTCGGCTGCACCCGCTCCGCTGATCAACTCCCGCTCGGGCGAACAGCCTGCGGTTGCTGCCCAGCCCAAGGAAGCGCCCGCCAAGCCCATTGTCACGCTGGCTTCTGCCACCTCGGCCGACAAGCCGGTGCAGTTGGCCTCGCTCGGCGACGACAGCAGCAGCCATATCACCGGCGCCGATGCGCTGCCCGGCGTGCGCCAGACGGCGCTGTTCGAGATCAAGCGCAAATCCGGCATCGACGACGAAAGCGACGTCGATCTGAACGAGGACGAAGGCTCGGGCGGCGCCTATCAGGTGGCTTCCGCCGCCGGCCTCGCCCGGCTGGCGCCCAACGGCCTCTTGAAGCAGAACGAAAGCGTCGACGTTGCCTGCCTGAAGCCGTCGCTGGTGCGCGTGCTGAAGACCATCGAAGGCCACTACGGGCGCAAGATGATGGTCACCTCCGGCTATCGCGACCCGGCCCGCAACCGCCGCGCCAACGGCGCCAAGAACTCGCTGCACATGTATTGCGCCGCCGCCGACATCCAGGTTCCCGGCGTCTCCAAATGGGAGCTGGCGAGCTACATCAGGACCATGCCCGGCCGCGGCGGCGTCGGCACCTACTGCCACACCGAATCCGTCCACGTCGACGTCGGCCCCGAGCGCGACTGGAACTGGCGCTGCCGCCGGCGGGGCTAAGCCCCCATACGGCAAACGGGTTGAGGGCTGCCAGCAGCCCACCGTTCCTTCCGGCTAGCTATGAGCAACGTTCGAGATTAGCCGAAGCCTCCGCGACTTCGTCATCCTTGGGCGCAGCGACGCGAAGCGGAGCGCAGACCCAAGGATCCATGCCGGGACTCCAGCCGCAGAACGCAGCGGTGCAGAATTCTGCACCGTGGCGACGCTCAAACGTCGCGGCATGGATCCTCGGGTCTGCGCCGCGTCGCTACGCTCCTTGCTCCGCCCGTGGATGACGACCGTGAGGAACGCTTCGGCCAATCTCCACAGGCATGCGATCTCCGCGCGACTACGGAGCCCGCCTGCCCTACCGAAACAGCCGTTCTTAGCCCTCCTGAAAAAAGTTGTCGCATCTTGCGGCTGATGGGTTGCCGGTTGGCAACAACGCAATTATAAGCCGCTTCGTCTGAGCGCGCCCATCGTCTAGCGGTTAGGACACCGCCCTTTCACGGCGGTAACAGGGGTTCGATTCCCCTTGGGCGTACCAGATATTTCAAGGACTTGATTGTGATCTGATGTCTGCGGACTCGATAAGGGCCAGAAATGCATCTCCGCGTCGGTGAGTCTCCGCACCAAGGTGGGCTTCGCGAAGCAGGGCTCGTTAGTTCAGGTCGATTATTTTGAATGGGTGGACCGTCACGACCGTTTTAGCGCCGCTTACCATCCCGTCGGCCGCTCGCGGTTAACCAATGTCCGATTTAAGCCAGCATTCCTTTTTGCTCTGAACGAACGCAAAAGCGGCACAACTAGTGGCGCAGGTGTGGCCTTAAGTCGCAAACTATTGGCTTCAAAAGCAGGGCGTCGGGCTTCATTGACGGTGCGACCAGCACCATATGGTGATCCAAAGCCCTCCAAATCGAGAGAAGCTCGCCCGACGGGTCGCACTGCGGCTGTCAGCCAGAAATGGCTATGAACCAAGGAACCTGAAAACCATCATGCCTGAAAATACCAGACTAACTTCGAGAGACATTCCCCTCATTCAGCTCGGCGTCTATCAGTGCCGCTTCCCGGTGAGCGAAGACCCGTCAGTACCTGGCGGCTACCGTTTTTGTGCCGGGCCAACTTCGCCAGATCGTGTCTACTGCGATCACCACCACAACATTGTGACCGCCGTGGACCCTCGTCGAGCCCGTTCGGGTCTCCATATCCCCCAACGGCGCGCCGCTTAGGTTACGAGGCCCACAAGCCACACCCGCCGGCAGCGGCGCGTCACATCCCGGCGGAAACGCGCTGTTAACGTCGTTCGCGGGTGACGGTATGTCGGCCCCGGTTCGAAAGTGTAAGTTCCATTCGCTCTCAGCCGTGGAGGTCGGGAATGAACTTGCTGCGAACAGCGCTTTTGTGCGCGGCCATGATCGGCCTGGCAGGCGTGGTGTCGGTTCGCGCCGAAGATCAGCCTGTGTCGCCGAACGCCGCAGCGGTACCAGAGCAGCCGCCGGTTCATTGCGAGGGGCAAAATTGCTTGCCGCCGGCCGAGGACCACGTCGAGGAGTGCAAGGGGCAAGATTGCACGCCGGTGCCATCGACCGACCAAGCGCCTGCTCCTGAGGTCGAACAGGTCAACTAAACAGCATCGGCCGGTATCCTCCCAGCGAAACCGGCGACGATTATGAGGTCCAGTATTTCGCCAAGAAGGTCGGGATCACGCCCCAGCAGGTGAAAGACCTGATCGCCAAGCACGGGAACATTCGCGCGACGCTGGAGCGGGAAGCGAAGGCAATGGGAAGCGAAAGGTAGGCCAGCATGCCAGAATACCAAGTGGAAGAGTGGCATGGAGACGAGCGTGTCTCGTCCCATGCCACAAACGCCGATGATCCGATATCAGCGGTAGAGAAAGTCACTGGGCAACGAGTGTCGCCTCGAACTCTTCAGGAACACTGGTTTCGTGTGGTCGATGAGGATGCGAGAAGCACGCATGAATTCAGTCTTGAGGATGGCGTGCCCCGGGACTTTGCCAAATGACGAGAATTGCGGACCTTGGACCACCTAAGCCCGGCAAGCCCCACGAGCCGAAGGCAGACGGCCACGACCATTTTCACACATGCCCGATCTGCGGCCAGAAGGTCGACCGGCGCGACTTTCGCCAGGTGATGTGGCACGAGCAGCCGGATCACGAGCCGCTTGAAATGAACAACTAGGAGCGGGGCGGTTGCCGAAGACCCTCAACCAACCATGCCGTCGACCTCGATCAGCAAGTTCGACTATGACCCAAACACCCGGGTTCTCTCAGTCTGGTTTGTAGCCAGCGGGAAGCACTACGAGTTCTTGGACGTACCGGTTGAGGCCTTTGCCGCGTTTCAATCTGCGTTTGCTAAGGGCCGCTATTTCAACAACCACATCCGTAACAACTACGCATTCCGGCTCGCGCAAGGGAAGGCAGGAAGCTCATCGGGCGGTTGACATAAGCGGCAAGAGAGAAAGCCCGACCTGCTGGCTCGCGCCGCGGGCATGAAAACGGCTCGCATCGCTGCAAAACGGCCCTGCAGAACCAAGGCAAAGACCATTGCAACTTTGGAGAGTGAGTGGGCCTGCACCGCTGGGGGCGATGCGGGCCCGGCCAAGGGTTGGGGCCCTCGGCCAGCAGCGGGGGGCCGCTGCCGTATCTGAAACCAGGCGCAAAATATCAGGTTCCGCTTATATAGCAAAAAGCCGGCCGAGCTCCTTTGACGGGCAGCCGCATCAGCTAGATAGTGCCAGTCCGTATGATCCATTCCAGCAAGTTGGAATCTACGTCATCACTATCCGTATAGTCTCGGATCAACAGGGCAGCCTCGTCACGCCATCGGTCCTCTGGGATGTTCTTTTCGATGACGCATTTTAGGAAGGCGCCACGCAAGACATTGCAGTCGGAAGCCGATATCCTTGGCTGGGTCATGATGCCCACCTCTAATCCCGGGGCGAAAGCGCAACGAACTCCAAGCACCGATGCGTCGCCGGTGACCTTGGGGGATTTAATGCGCTCAGAGGTGGCTTCAACCAGGACTCACTGTACGTCCTTAACCAATCGTTACCGATCGTTCGGAGAGCGCTAATTTCGGTGGGCGGTTCCCGTATTCCGCGGTGGCCGGCGCGGATTTCACTGTTCTCACCGGCCAAGATCGCGTCGGCCACCTTCAGGCTCTATAAGCATCGCTTAATGAACGATTCCACCAAACCGGCCTGGCCCCCGGGGCCGGTCAGGGCCCGACGTTCAACCCGCCACCCCAACGCACTGCCGGATAGCCAAGCCTTATCCTCGCGTCGCATTGGTCGCAGTTGAAGCTCGATATAACCTTGAACCACGAGCCCTTTTTCACCATTACATGGGAACAGTTGGGGCACTCAAATTCCAGGTACTCGTCCTTCAACTCATTCGAAATTGGCGTTAAGCCACCTCCCCAATACAACGACGCGAATGACACTGCCGAACGTAGCGCTTCAGCAAACGTTCCGCGTTCCGACGTCAGGCGCATTGCACATGGGACCTAGGTCCGATTACATTGTCTCGGGCGCGATCGGCGATTTTTGATCGACTTGATGGACCCTTGCATTCGTCACAGAAGTCTTTGGCAATCACCTCGCAGATACGGCTCGCAAACTCGCTCGGCGAAGGCTCTCAAAAGTCAGGCTGCTGACTAAGACCTGACGGCGGGCTTAATGTCTCATTGTCTGGTTCGGCTCCGTAGCTGTCTCTTATGTAAGCGAGATGGAACATTCGCTGTCAGCCGCTGTTCTTTGCCAGGAGGAACGGTCATGGCCGACGACATTAGGAACCACGGCGTCAGCCAGCAGGACGGCAGAGGCGAAAGCACTTCGACCCTGGTGATGACACCAGAGCAGTCGCGGGCGGCACGGGCGCTATTGAACTGGTCTCAGGTGCGGCTCGCTTCCAAGAGCGGTTTGAGCGAAGGGACAATACGCGACTTTGAAAACGGGCGGAGGATTCCGCGTCCCACGAAGCTCGCCGCCCTACTTCATGCGTTTGAGGTGGCTGGTGTAGTATTCACCGCTGCGGGGCCGTCACGAACTAACTTCTCTGAAGGGGAGTCGGGTGTGATCGGCTCCAATGAGATGTAGCGCTACGCTAAGCTGGATCCAAGAAAATCAAGGGCGGGTTAACGACTAGCCGCCTTCGCCAGCGCGCGTTCACCTTTGCCCAGCACCGTGTGCGCCCCATGCGTGATGCCCATGATCTCGGACCCTTCGAACCAAGTCGAGACGTTCAATTTCGGAAAATGCAGCACGCGAGCCGCCCACCAGACAATGTCGTGATCGCCTAGCCCCTTCGCCCCAGGCGCCAATCTCCTCGCTCGGGCTTCCGCGATCACACCATAGGCTTACGCGATCCCGGCAGTTCACAATACATCTACAAGCGGTCGATTCCTTAGGGATGTAGCCGCTCCCATCAGAGGTCCGTCGCGTGGGGGCACGCGGCGGACTGCTGGTGGCCCATCCGGCTGATATAGCGCGGCGCCCGGACCATCGCCAGGCGACGGCGGGTTTGTTTAGCCTTCCCTTACGTAAAGAAACGTCTCCTGCACGGTTCGGGAACGGAAGGAGCCCATTCTACAACACGTTATGTCGGCGTATGATCCCTTGCCAGCCGGCGCCCTCACGCCGGTTAGGCCCGGTGGTCAAAACCCCCAAGCCCCCGCCCTTGACCGCTGGGCCGCTACTAGCCCCACCAGCGAGCGTTTCCGTGGGCCGCCATCCTACCGCCGGCGAAGAGCCTCGCCCGTCCTGGCGCCCGCCTGTGGCTCGACGCCGACGCTGCGCAGCCAGTCCACCCAGCCGGTCGGGCGCTGGTCATGGATGAGTGAAGCGCCGAGCAGGTCGGCGGGGGTGCGCAGCGCGCCGGCCAATTCCTTCGTCGCGACAGGCGACAGAAAATCCCTGGCGATCAGCAAACTCTCGCAGCCTTCCGGGGGCGCATCGGCGTAGGGGCTGGAGTAAAGCGCGGCATTCCAGTCCGTGATGCATCCATCATCCGAATGGCAACGCCGTCTTTACCGGCGGATGTCAGGATCCAGCCGTCATTGTGCCTTCATCGATGATGGCAGATTGTGGCAGGCGCCACGGGCGGGATCGGCAGGATGCTGGCTTGGGAGACATCGCATACGGACCGGTGGCAGGCCGGCGGCTGGAATGGTCTGCAAGCCTGCTTTGCCTTCCTCGCCTTGACGGCGGCCTTCGTACAGACGGCAGAGGCAGGCGACCGTATCTCGCATCTGCTTGATCGCACCAGCACAGCCTCGGCCTATGCGGCCGAATCGGACCTTGTAACTGCCTACACGTCGGGCATGGCGCGCAGCCGCCTGAACCTTGCCGGGCGCACCGGTGAGACCAATCTGGCGGTCCCGCTCGAGCCATGGTCGTTGCGAACGGAATTCCGGGCGCGGACATGGCGCGCGGCGGATGGCAGCCTGCTGCAGGGTTTTGCAGGCACTGGCGGCTTCCGGGTGACCGTCGGAAATTGCCTTGCCCGCTTTTGCGCCGCCAGCGAATGCAGCGATGTCGGTTGGCCGCTCTACAGCTGCAGCGACGGCCGCAAACGAAAGATGTCGGCCACCGACTTTGTGACGGCAAGTTTCGATGGCGTCTCCTACCGGCGGTTGAGCGCCGCCAAGGAGTAACGCTGCAGGCACTGCGAAAAATCCTCACCCCTGGTCGTGCGCCACCTGCGGCCAGCGCTGCAGGGCGGCGTGGCCACCTTCGGTCAGCGCATAGACCCCACGCTCGGCCCGAGCGAACCAGCCATAGACATTGTCCAGAAGGATGCTGGCCGCCCGTGGCGAAATCGCCTTCAGATCGCGCGGCCGCTTCGGGCCATCAGTCATGGCGGCGGCGCAGGCCAGCGCATCCTGCCGGTAGGCGGTCATGATCGGCGCGCGCGAACCGCCGCCGATCACCGGATCGCCGCGCCGGCGCCGGTGTTCCTCCATCAGCCGCGAGCGCCGCTTCGGGTCGCGGCGCGGCGGCAGAGCGGCCGGGCTGAGCAGCAATTCGACCTCGCCCTTGCTGCTGACAGCCAGAAGCCCGAAGCCGAGCCGCCGGCAGAGCGCGCGAAAACGGCGGTCGTGCTCGCGGCCCTTGCCACGCGCCGACATGCGCGCCGCCAACCATACCTCGTCGCAAGCGGCGGCGCGATCGACGCCTTGCAGGACGAGTTCGAGGTTGAACTGCAGTTTCAGTTCGCAAATGACCAGCACCGGCGGCTCGCCATCGCGCACCGCCACGATATCGCAATTGCCGATTTCGCCCTTGACCGTGAATTCCAGGCTCTCAAGAAACCGCTTCACCGGGACGTAGAGGGACGTTTCCTGCATGGCGCAGGCATAGCCGATTCGGGCCGGACCGGCACCGGGATCGCCGAGGGGTCTGGCCGCGCGCTAAACCGCCTCAAACCCAACCGTCTGCAAAAGCCCGCCGCCCGGCAGGTTTTCCAGCGTGATGGTTCCACCATAGCGTTCGACGATTTCCTTGGCGATGGCCAAGCCCAGACCGGCGCCGGGGATGGATTGCCAGCGGGCGGGGTTGACGCGGAAGAATGGTTCGAACGCCTTGTTTAGCAATTCCGGCGGGATGCCGGGGCCATGGTCGGCGATTGCCAAGGCGGCGCGGCCGTCGGCAGCGGTGAGCGAAACGCTGCAACCCTTGCCGTGCGTGGCGGCGTTGACGATCAGATTGCGCAAGGCCCGGCGCAGACCGAGCGCCCCTGCCCGCACCGAGACCTTGTCGAGGTGGTCGGCCGACACCTGGTGTCCCAGCGACCGCATCTCGGCGGCGATGTCGCGCACCAGCCGTTCCAGGTCGACCGGTTCGACCGCATCCTGGTTGACCTCCTCGCGCACCAGCCGGATGGCGCTATCGGCGATGCGGTCGAGCTCGTCGAGGTCGTGCAGCCATTTTTCGCGGTCGTCGTCGAGAAATTCGGCGCGCAGCCGCATGCGGGTCATCGGCGTGCGCAGATCATGACCGGCGGCAGCGACCAGCCGCATGCGACTTTCCATCGCCGTCTTCAGCCGGGCGGAGAGCTGGTTCAGCGCATGCGCGGTCGCCTTGACCTCGGCCGAGCCCACTTCCGGCACCGACGCCAGCACACCGTCCGAGCCGATCTTGGAGACGGCGGCCTCCAGCATTTCCAGCGGCCGGATCAACACGGAAGTGAAATAGACGGACACCGCCGTGGCGCCGGCCACGATCAGCGAGATCCAGCCGGCCAGAACCAGCCATTCGCGCCTTGGCGGCTTGACGTGCGGCACCTCCATGATCGCCCAGCGGCCGTCGGGCATTTGCACCGATGCAATTTGTCCGGGTTCGTCCGCCTTGTCGCTGACGATGGCCCGGAGGTCGAAGCCCCGGCGGCGCAGTATGTCGTTGAGCATCGCCGTTTCAGCACGAGTGACCTTGCCGCCGGCGGGATGATCGGTGAGCTGCACGTTCAGCACATCAGGGACGGGACCGGGCTGCAGCCGCACCACGAGTTCCATCTGTTGCGCAATCCAGGGCACGGTCAGTTCCGGCGGCGGCCCACCGCCGCGCACGCTGATCACGGCGGCGGTGGCCAGGCCAACTACGCCGACGATCGAAGCGACCAGCAACAAAATGAGCCGCCGGCGCAGCGAGTTCATATCTCCGCCTCCACGGCCTCGACGCGCGCGGTAAGCTGGTAGCCGCCATTGCGCACTGTCTTGAACAAGGGCCCCTCGCCGGTCTCGCCGAACTTACGGCGCAGCCGGCTCATCAAAACGTCGACCGAGCGATCAAGCGGTTCGCGCTCGCGCCCTTGTGTGAGATCGAGCAACTGGTCGCGCGACAACAGCCGGCCGGGCCGGTCGAGAAACACCTGCAACAAGTCGAATTCGGCGCCGGTGAGATCGACAAGGGCACCTTCAGCGTCGGTCACTTTGCGGATGTCGGGCTCCAGCGTGTAGCTGGCGAAGCGGTAGATGCGCGCGCGTGGTGCGGCAAACTCCTCCGGCACCGCCCGCCGCAGCACGGCGCGGATGCGGGCGGAGAGTTCGCGCGGGTTGAACGGCTTGCCGATATAATCGTCTGCGCCGAGTTCCAGGCCGATGATACGGTCGACGTCCTCTTTCAGCGCCGTCAGCAGGATGATCGGGATATGCGGTTTGCGGTCCCGCAACCCCCGGCAGATATCGAGCCCCGATCCATCGGGCAGCATGACGTCGAGCACGATCAGGTCGAACTGGCCAGCGCCGAGCTTCTGCTCGCATTCGCGCCGGTCCGCCGCCATCGACACGCGGAAGCCCTGGCCGTCGAGATAGCGCCCGAGAAGCGTCCTGATCTCGCGGTCGTCGTCGACGACGAGGATGTGGGGTTGCGATTGCATTGCCTGCGATGTGCCCTTTGCCGATTTACCGCGCCGATTATAGGCAAGCCGCCGGCGCACAGCAGATAAAATTGCAACCGAATGTTGCCGGCAATCCGGCAGAAACATTCCGAAACAAATCTCCCTTTGCTGGAAACCTTCGGCAACACACCGAAGCAAAGCGGAAAAAGAGGCCCCCTATCCTGCTGCCATCCGATGCATGTGGGAAAGGATTACGTCATGCAAAGCAGACTTCTGGCGCTCGGCCTGTTCTCCGCGGTCGCCATTCATCCCGCCCTTGCGCAGCAGGCCGGCCCCGCGCCCGGCGAGCAGCCGCAAATCCTGGCGCTGCAGGACGACCCGGACCAAGGTCCCCCGGGTCAAGGTCCCTGGCCGCACCGGCCGGCATGGCATCGCCCGGACAGCTTCGGTCCGCATCGCATGGGCCCGCCGCCACAATTTGTGCTCGCGGCCCGGCTTGCTACGCTTGAAACCCGCATCGGGGTGCGCAGCGAACAGCTCGACGCCTGGCGCGACTATACCAGCGCGCTGCAGGCGGTGCTGGCACCGCCCGGGCCCGATCATGGCCCCGGTGGTTCCGGCAATCGTGGTCCTGGAGCCGCGGATGGCTCCGGCGGCAAAGCCGATCAGGGTCCCCGCGATCCCTTCGCTTTCCAGGAAAGGCTGGCCGACGATGTTACCGAGCGCGCGGTCGCAGCCACCAAACTGAAGGACGCCATCGCAGCCCTTCGCATCAAACTGACGCCCGAACAGCTTGAAATTCTTGCCTCGGCGGAGCCTCACGGACCACCCCCCGGTCCCTGGGGCCACCTGCCGGACGCAGCCGGCCCCGGAGGTCTGCCTGGCCATGACAGACATGCTCCCGATGCCCTACCCCGGACTGATGAGCAACTCTGACCGGCTGCGCCGGCCGGCCCGCTGACACACCCGTTCTCGGGCCGGCCGGTTTGTTTTCCCCAAAATGGGCAGCCGGCTCGTCCCGGCCGCCGTCAAGCAACGAAAGCACGACAATGTGGGAAGCCCTGATGATGCTGCGGCTGATCGCAGCCTTTGGCCCAGTCGGCGGCTCGCTCAGTTCGACCGGCCGCGGCGCTCGAACCATGCAGCCGGCCCTGCCGGCAGACACGCTCAAGGGCGCGATCCGGCTAAGCTTCGCCGCCTGGCGCCTGTCGCTGCCGCTTTCGACACAGTCGAGTGCCGCCCTTGATGACAAGAAAATTGCGTAAGGGCCGCCCATTGCCGATCACGGGCAAGGCGCTTGGCGAAACGCTGTCTATTGGCCTATTGGTGGTGCTGGGCATCGCGGCCAAGACTTCATTCTGCCAAAGACTCATTGTGCTTGTCGAATACACCCTGGCCGCCGAGAAGGAGCGCAGGATGAGCCGCTTCGAGGCATTGCTCGACGCCGCGCGCAAGCCCTGGCGCAAAAACCCGCTGCCGACAACGCGACCGCAACCCCAGCGAAAGATGACCGACGCCATGCCGTTCCCGTCCAGCCAGTCCTTTTTACCGTCGCGTCGGTCCGCATCCTGGGCCGCCCTTTGCGCCGCACTCCTTCTCGCGGCCTGCTCGCAGGAGGGAGCAAAGGCTCCGGCAGGCATGGGCGCTGCTGGCCGGCCCGAGGTCGGTGTCGTCACCCTGCATCCCCAGTCGGTGGCCATCACCGCCGAACTGTCTGGGCGCACCAGCGCTTCGCTGACCGCCGATGTGCGCCCGCAGGTGAATGGCATTATCCAGGCCCGGCTTTTCCAGGAAGGCAGCGAGGTCGTGGTCGGCCAACCGCTCTATCTCATCAACCCCGCGAGCTACCAGGCAGCCCTGGATAGCGCGAAAGCAGCCCAGCAGAAAGCTGAAGCGGCGGTGCCGACCGCGCAGTCCAAGTTCGACCGCTACGCCGGCCTGCTGGCGCAAAAGGTGGTCTCGCAGCAGGACTACGACGATGCCGCCGCGACGCTGGCGCAGGCCCAGGCGGATGTGGCGTCGGCCAAGGCAAGCGTCGAAGCCGCGCGCATCAATCTCGACTACACCAAGATCACCGCGCCGATCGCCGGCCGCATCGACAAGTCGTCGCTGACGCCGGGGGCCCTGGTCACCGCCAACCAGGACACCGTGCTCACAACCATTCGTGCGCTCGATCCAATCAACGTCGATGTCACGCAATCGAGCACCAATCTGCTCAATTTGCGCCAGGCGATCAACGAAGGCCGGCTGAAGTTCAGCGGCCCCAATGTCTCGGTCAAGCTGAAGCTCGACAACGGCACCGTCTATACGCAGACCGGCAAGATGGAATTCGCCAGCGCCAATGTCGACCAGTCCACCGGCACCTTCGCTCTTAGAGCGCAGTTCCCCAACCCGGATCGCCTGTTGTTGCCGGGCATGTATGTGCGCGCGCTCATCGAAGAAGGCGTCGCCCAGAACAGCTTCCTGGTGCCGCAGCGCGCCGTCAGCCGCAACACCAAGGGTGAAGCGACAGCCATGGTCATCAACGCCGCCGGCAAGGTCGAGCAGCGCGTGCTCGCCGTGCGCAACAGCGTCGGCAACAGCTGGCTGGTGGATTCGGGCGTTGGCGACGGCGACCGCGTCATCGTCGAGGGCTTGCAACTCGTGCGCCCAGGTGGCGACGCGACCGGTGTCGAGGTGACGATCGACGAGGCGACCGGCGAGGTCAAGGACCGCGCGCAGACCTCATCGGCCGTGCCTGCCACCTCTGAGGTGGCCGCCAACGCCCCGAAGACCGGGAACTGACCCGATGTCCGCATTCTTCATCAACCGGCCGATCTTCGCCTGGGTGATCGCCATCGTGATCATGTTGGGGGGCCTGCTCGCCCTCACCACGCTGCCGATCTCGCAATACCCGCAGATTGCGCCGACCACGGTCAACATCAGCGCCACCTATCCCGGCGCTGACGCCCAGACGGTGGAAAACTCGGTGACCAAGGTCATCGAGCAAGGCATGACCGGCATCGACAATCTCGACTACATGACGGCGACGTCGACCTCGACCGGCGCGGCCTCGATCACGCTGACCTTCACCACCGCGGCCGATCCCGATACCGCGCAGGTGCAGACGCAAAACAAGCTGCAGCTGGTGCAGTCGCAGCTGCCTCAAGTGGTGCAGAGCAACGGCATCACTGTCTCCAAATCCTCGACCGGCTTCCTGATGGTCATCGGCTTCGTTTCCAGCGACGGCAAGATGAATTCGACCGATCTCGCCGACTATGTCGACTCCACCATCAACGACACGCTGAAGCGTGTCGCGGGTGTCGGCTCGACGCAGCTTTTCGGATCCGGCTATGCCATGCGCATCTGGCTCGACCCCGACCAGCTCGCCAAATACGCCCTGATGCCAAGCGACGTGGCCGCCGCGATCGAGGCGCAGAATACGCAGGTGTCGGCCGGGCAGCTCGGCGGCCTGCCGCAACGCAAGGGCCAGCAGCTCAACGCCACGGTAACCGCCAAGAGCCGGCTGCAGACCGCCGAACAGTTCCGCAACATCATCCTGAAGAGCCAGACCGACGGCTCGCTGGTCCGCCTCAACGATGTCGCCACCCTCGCGCTCGGCGCCGAAAGCTATACGACGCAGGCCAATTACAACGGCAAGCCGGCAGCCGGCGTCGCCATCAATCTGGCGACCGGGGCCAACGCCATCAGCACGGCGGAAGCGGTGCGTTCGACGATCAACCGGCTGAGCCCGACCTTCCCGCAGGGCGTCGAGGTCGTCTACCCCTACGACACCTCCCCCTTCGTCCGGCTGTCCATCGAGGAGGTGGTGAAGACGCTGCTCGAAGCCATCGTGCTCGTCTTCCTGGTGATGTTCGTCTTCCTGCAGAATCTGCGTGCCACCATCATCCCGACCATCGCCGTGCCGGTCGTGCTGCTCGGTACGTTCGGTGTGCTGTCCTTCTTCGGTTATTCGATCAACACACTGACCATGTTCGCCATGGTGCTGGCCATCGGCCTGCTCGTCGACGACGCTATCGTCGTGGTCGAGAATGTCGAGCGCGTCATGCAGGAGGAAGACCTGTCGCCGAAAGAGGCGACGCGCAAATCGATGAACGAGATCACCGGCGCGCTGGTCGGCATCGCCACCGTGCTCTCGGCGGTGTTCGTGCCGATGGCTTTCTTCGGCGGCTCGACCGGCATCATCTACCGGCAGTTCTCGGTGACCATCGTCTCGGCGATGATCTTGTCCGTACTGGTCGCACTTGTGCTGACGCCGGCACTCTGCGCCACCATCCTGCGGCGGCCCAAGGACCATGCGACACAGACCGGTCCGTTCGGCTGGTTCAACCGCGTCTTCGACCGCGGCACGACGGCCTATCGTGACGGCTCGCACGGCATCATCAACCGCTCCTGGCGTTTCCTCGCCGTCTTCCTCGCCATCGTCATCGCCATGGGCTGGATGTTTGCCCGGCTGCCGAGCTCCTTCCTGCCGGAAGAGGACCAGGGCATCCTGATCACCAGCGTGTCGCTGCCGGTCGGCGCGACGCAGGACCGCACGGAGCGCGTGCTGAAGCAGGTCACCGACCACTATCTCAACGACGAAAAGGACGCGGTCGCAGGGGTGTTCACCGCTTCCGGCTTCGGCTTTGGCGGCGCCGGGCAGAATGTCGGCATTGCTTTCGTGCCGCTGAAGGAGTTCAGCCAGCGCAAATCGCCGGCCTTGGCTGCGCAAGCGGTTGCCGGCCGCGCCATGGGCGCCTTCAGCAAGATCAGGGACGCGCAGGTCTTCGCGCTCGCCCCGCCCGCCATCCAGGGCTTTGGCAACACCAACGGCTTCGATTTTTACCTGCAGGACGTCAACGGCGCCGGCCATGACGCGCTGATCCAGACCCGCAACCAACTGCTGGGTCTTGCCGCGCAGAGCAAGGTGCTCACCGCCACAAGGCCCAACGGCCAGGAGGACCAGCCGCAATTCTCGGTCGACATCGACCAGGAGAAAGCCAGCGCGCTCGGCGTCAACCTTGCCGACATCAACAACACGCTATCGGCGGCCTGGGGCAGCGACTACGTCAACGACTTCATCGATCGCGGACGGGTGAAGCCGGTCTACCTGCAGTCGGACCCGAACTTCCGCATGCAGCCGGAGGATCTGGACAAATGGCAGGTCCGCAATTCCGCCGGCACCATGGTGCCGTTCTCCTCCTTCGCCTCCAGCCACTGGACATTCGGCTCGCCGAGGCTTGAACGCTACAATGGTTCGGCCGCGGTCGAGATCCAGGGTGCTGCGGCCGCCGGCATCAGCTCGGGTGCCGCCATGGACGAGATCGACAGGCTGGTGGCGCAGCTGCCGCCCGGCTACTCCCATGAATGGACCGGGCTGTCGCACCAGGAACGGCTTTCCGGCAACCAGGCGCTGTCGCTTTATGCGATCTCGGCGCTGGTCGTGTTCCTGTGCCTGGCAGCACTGTATGAGAGCTGGTCGATCCCGTTCGCGGTCATGCTGTCGGTGCCGATCGGCATCTTCGGCGCGCTCTTGGCGGCCAGCTTGTTCGGCCAGACCAACGACGTCTATTTCAAGGTCGGCCTGCTGACTACGATCGGCCTTGCCGCCAAGAACGCCATCCTGATCGTCGAGTTCGCCATCGAGCGGCAGACGGCCGGCATGGGTCTGGTCGAGGCGACGCTGGAGGCGGCGCGACAACGATTGCGGCCGATCCTGATGACGTCGCTGGCCTTCATCCTCGGCGTCACGCCGCTTGCGATCGCCAACGGCGCCGGCTCGGGCGCGCAAAACTCCGTCGGCATCGGCGTCATGGGCGGCATGATCGCGGCGACGGTGATCGGCGTGTTCCTGGTGCCGCTGCTGTTCGTCACGGTGCGGCGCATCTTCAAGGGCGGGGCGGCTAAACAGGGCGAAGCGACAGCAGCAGCCAACCAGCAATAAGGGTTTTCGTATGACAGGTTTTGAACGTGGCTCGCGGGCCGCGAGGCGGACAATTTTGCCTATGCTTACCGCCGCCGTGCTCTCCGGCTGTGTCGTCGGTCCGGACTATCAGAAGCCGTTCCTGGCGATGCCGGCTGCGTGGAGCGACCAGAAGTCGTCCAGACCGGCCAAGCCGCCGCAACTGTCGCAATGGTGGCAACGGCTGCGCGATCCGCAGTTAAATACGCTTGTCGAGGAAGCGGTTGCCGGCAATCTCGATGTCGCCACCGCCAAGGCAAAAATCCGCCAGGCACGCGCCAGCTACCGCCAGAGCGTCGGAACCTTGTTCCCCACGGCCGATGGCAGCGGCTCGGCCACCCGCAGCAAGACCGCCGCGACCACGGAAGGCGGAAGCGCCGGAGATGCCTACAGCTATTACCAGGCCGGCTTCGACGCCAGTTGGGAGCTCGACCTGTTCGGCGCCAACCGCAGGGGCGTCGAGGTCGCCCGCTATGGGGTGGACGCTTCCGAGCAGGAGCTGCGTTCGACCCTGCTGACCCTGGTTGGCGACGTCGCATCCTATTATGCCCAGGCACGCGGCTACCAGGCGCGCATCCAGCTCGCACGGCGCACGACTGCCTCGCAACAGCAGACCGCGGCGCTGACCCGCACCATGCTTTTGGCCGGCACGGGGACGGCCGCCGACGTCGCCAAAGCCCAGGGACAGGCAAGCGCCACGGCGGCCGATGTCCCCTCGCTCGAGGCCAGTTACGCCCAAGCCGTACACCGGCTTTCCGTTCTAACCGGCCGCCCGCCGGCGGCGCTGAACGAGCGGTTGAAGCGCGGCGCGCCGATCCCGGCTCCGCGCCTGCCGCTGCCGACCGGCATTCCGGCCGACATTTTGCTGACCCGGCCGGACGTGCGCATGGCCGAGCGGCAGTACGCCCAATACACCGCCAAGGTCGGCCAGGCCGAGGCGGCCCGCTATCCCTCGGTCAGCCTCACCGGCAACATCGACACCTCGGCCTTCAAACTCGGCGACCTCGGCAAGAATTCCACCATCGGCTGGTCGTTCGGGCCGACGCTCAGCGTGCCGATCTTCAACGCCGGGCAGTTGAAGGCTGCGGTCGACGTCGCCAGGGCCGAGCGCGACCAGTATTTCATTGCCTACAAGGCGTCCGTGCTGACGGCGCTGGAAGATGTCGAAAACGCCATCGTTGCGCTGCGCCAGGAGCGCATCCGCAACGGCAAGCTTGCCGCTTCCGTAAAATCCTATGGCGAGGCCGCCAATCTCGAGCGCACGCTGTTCAAGTCCGGCGAAAGTAGCCTTCTCGACGTGCTCGATGCCGAGCGTTCGCTCTATTCGGCCGAGGACAGTCTGCTGCTAAGCCGCATCGCCATTGCCACCGACTATGTCGCGCTCAACAAGGCGCTCGGCGGCGGCTGGGATGGCATGATCGACAGTACAAAACCTGAAATTATCGACGCCAAGACCGGGCCACGGCTGGCATCAGCGCCTGTGAGCCAGTGATGTCGGGCGGCGGGCTTGTCTGCGCAGGTTTAGAAGCGGGTGCGCGTCTGGCGCTGCCCCGGTGCGGCATCGTCCGCCTTAAAATGCATCTCGTCCTGGACGGCGGCAAAAAACCGGCGGACATCGTTGGCGGCGGAAGCCGCGTCGCTGCCGGCCGCAATCGCCTTGTCGAGGAGTTCGCGCGCGGTGGCCTTCCAGAAGGAGGTGGCCGTGTCGCCATGTAGCCTGCCCAGCCTGGCCGCCACCTCGCGTACCAGCATGGTCTGCCGGTCTAGCGGAAAGGCGCGCACATTTGCTGAGGACATATTCTGCACCATGACACTGACGCAACGAATCAGACGCTGCTCTATGCGTCATGCCTAGCTCTGAAGTCGGAAACGGAACCTTAACGCTGCGGAGTCCGCGTCGATCTGAGCGAGTCGGTTGGCATGCCTCCAGATCAAAGGGCTCTAGAACCGCAGGCCCCTCGCCTCGCCGCCGCTTCGCTTGGCCGTAATCATCATGTCCCTGGCCAGCAGGCCACTCACCCGGCAGAACGCCATGAAGGCGCGGCAGGCGTCCTCGGTCTTGACCACATCCACCGTGGCACCAAAGCAGGCATTGAACGCCGCTTCATAGACCTTGCCCTGTCGCTTCTTTGGCCACTCATGCAGGACATCCAGCGCCTGTTCGACGCTGTAGATCTCCTCTACCGGCAGCCCGGGGGCGGGCGCGATACGCACCGGCACTTCGAATTGCAATCTGTCCATTTCCAAGTCTCCCGAACTGGCGTCGACCACAGCAACGCCGTTCGTTCCGAAAAGTTGCTTCGACCGCCTTTCGCCCAAAAATGTGTCGTCAGTGCGGTCTCGGCATTCGGGGAGCGCTTGGCCCTATTGGTTCGCCGGATCGGTCTCGGCCTCATAGGCCATACGCACGGCGATGAAGAGCACATAGGCCGAGGGCAAAGCGAAGATCGCGGCAAGCACCAGTGCGGCCGTTCCCGCCATGCCGAGCGTCTCGGCGATCGCCCAGTAGAGCGTGCCGATGCAGATGAGCGCCTGCACCGAAAGGAACAAGGCGGCCGAGACCGCGCGGGTGAGCGTTTTGACTGTTTTTATGCGTTGCATGGAAGACTCCGAAAAACGGCGCGTCACGCGAATCCATGGTCGGCCTGCGGCCGCCGCGGAATCGCGACGCGAAAACAATGGGATGATTGAAAGATGCGGGCTTTAAGCCGCGCTCAGCCTAAACGGATGGCGGCGCCCGTGGCTGGTTGGCATGGACGCGCGGCGCCGAGATAAACGCCGATGGCGCCGCTGCCGGGACCGGCCAAGCCTGGTCCAGCAGGAACAAGCCGGTAGCAGGCGCGATCGCCGCTGCATTGCCGCTGACGGCCTTGGCCGGCACCGGCCGGCCGGCGCGGATTTCGAGCCCTTGCGCCTTGGCTGTGACGCGCAGCAGCGCCACGGCATCGCCCTGGCGCGCAGTACTGATGCTCGGTCCGCCCAAATTTGCGGGTCGCCGATGCCGTTGCTTCCACCTGGAACAGGCTGAGCAGCGACAGCAGCAGCAACGCCATCAGGCCCGAGCAGATCGCCCTGATCGGCGTCATGACTGATTTTGCGCGCTTGACCGCCATTGGAAGGCAAGATCTCCTGATATCTCCACCGACCTAGCCGACCGAGCCCCAAAAGAAAAGCTTCGGTCGCCCGAGCAGAACAAGGAACAACACCGCCGAAAGGCATGAATATCGCCGGCGCAAGCCCCTCGCCGGCAGTTCTTCCTTGAACCTTGCGGCTTCCAATGCCAAATCTGGAGAGATTTTCGAACGGCGCTGATATGCATCGCCCGCTTACAGGCAAAACGGACACTATGGTCACTTATCTCGACGCCGCCACGGCACCCCTCAGGAACACCGGCCAGATCCGCCTCTACGGCGAGGAAGGCTTTGCCGGCATGCGCAAGGCCTGCGACCTCACCGCGCGCTGCCTCGACGAGCTGGTGCCGATGGTCCAGCCGGGCGTCACCACCGAGACCATCGACCGTTTCGTTTTCGAGTACGGCATGGACCATGGCGCGCTGCCGGCGACGCTGAACTATCGCGGTTACACCAAATCGTCGTGCACCTCGATCAATCATGTCGTCTGCCACGGCATTCCCGACAACAAGCCGTTGAAGGATGGCGACATCGTCAACATCGACGTCACCTACATCCTTGACGGCTGGCACGGTGATTCCTCGCGCATGTATCCGGTCGGCACCATCAAGCGCGCTGCCGAGCGCCTGCTTGAAGTCACCCATGAATGCCTGATGCGCGGCATCGCGGCGGTCCGGCCCGGCGCCCGCACCGGCGCCATCGGCGCCGCCATCCAGACCTATGCCGAGGCCGAGCGCTGCTCGGTGGTGCGCGACTTCTGCGGCCACGGCGTCGGCCAACTGTTTCATGACGCGCCCAACATCCTGCACTACGGGACATCAAGCGAAGGCGTCGAGATGCGGCCAGGCATGATCTTCACCATCGAGCCGATGATCAATCTCGGCCGCCCGCATGTGAAAGTGCTCTCGGACGGCTGGACGGCGGTGACCCGCGACCGCTCGCTGTCGGCGCAGTACGAACACACGATCGGCGTCACCGAAACTGGCTGCGAGATTTTTACGCTCTCGCCAAACAAGCTCGACCGCCCCGGCTTGCCGGCCTAGCGATCCAAATACGCAAATGGGCCGGCGACACAGCGCCGGCCCGTTTTGTGTTTCTTGTTCTTGTGGCTAGCGACCTCAGCCGACAACAGCCGGGTGAAGCAGCTCTTCGAGGCCAATGTTGCGGTAGATCTCGCGGCGCATGCGGTCGGCAACGCCGTTGACGATTTCGGCGCCGTCCTGTGACGGGTCGACATGGACGCGGAACGGCCGCTTGCCGAACGGCATGTCCACGACGCGAACGATCTCGCGCGCCACTTCCGACGGATCGGCATCGGCAGGCTCGAGCCCGGCCAGTCCCTTCAGCGCCCGATCGGCAATACCGGCATAGGGTCCGGCTTCATATTCGGCAACGCGCGCCGCATCGGACGGCTTGCCCGAATGCGCAAAATGATTGGTGCCCTTGGTGAAGGCGCCGGGAACCGTGATGGTGGTTTCTATCCCCCACAGAGCGAGCTCGGTGGAGTAGGACACGGCCAGCGCATCCATCGCCGCCTTGGCGGCGAAATAAGGCGCCAGGAACGGCGGGGTGCCGCCGCGCGTCGAGGATGAGCCGACCCAGACCAGCAGGCCCTTGCCCTGCCCGCGCAGATGCGGAAGCGCGGCACGATTGACCCGCTGCGCCCCCAGGACGTTGACGTCGTACTGCTGGATGAACTGGTCGGGGGTGAAGGCCTCGGCGGGACCGAACACCATATGACCGGCATTGTGGACGATGACATCCAGCCGGCCCGCCTCGGCGATGATGTGGGCGATGCCGGCCTCGGCCGAAGTGTCCGATTGAACGTCGAGCTCTGCGGTGCGCAGATCGGCCTTGTGCTCAGCGGCCCAGGCGGCGACGGCGGCGACCTGGGGTGCATTGCGCCCGGTCGTCTCGCGCATCGTGGCGTAGACGGTGTGGCCGGCTTCGGCCAGCGACCTGGCGGTCATCAGGCCGAAGCCCGAGGACGCGCCGGTGACGAGGATGACGAATTTCGACATGACGAGGTTTCCTTGGTTGAGGTTGGGTGTGCGGGCGGGCGGCAGGATCAGATGATCCCGCCATTGGCCCGCAAGGTCTGGCCGTTGATCCAGGCGCCGTCCGGCCCGGCGAGGAAGGCTACGGCGTCGGCGATATCCTTGGGCTGGCCGAGACGTTCGAGCGGGGCGAGTTTGGCCATGCGGTCGACGAGGTCCTGCGGCTTGCCGTCGAGGAATAGTTTCGTTGCCGTCGGCCCCGGCGCGATGGCGTTGACAGTGATGTTGCGGCCGCGCAATTCCCTAGCCAGCACGCTGGTCATCGCTTCCACGGCAGCCTTGGTGGCGGCATAGACGCCATAGGTCGGCTGCAGCAGGCCGACGACGCTGGATGAGAAATTCACGATCCGGCCGCCGTCGCGCAGCCGCTTCGCCGCCTCGCGCAATGTGTTGAAGGTACCCTTGAGGTTGACGGCGATCGTGCGGTCGAACAGCGCGTCGTCGCTGTCGGCGATGGTGGCGAGGTTCATGATGCCGGCATTGTTGATCAGCACGTCGATGCCGCCGAAAGCGGTTTCGACCGTGTCGAACATGCGGGTCGCCGCGGCAGCGTCCGAAATGTCTGCCTTGGCCGTCACGGCCTTGCCTCCGGCCGCTTCGATCCTGGCGGCGACCGCTTCTGCCGAGGCGGCGTTGCCGGCATAGTTCACCACGACGGTGAAGCCGTCCTTGGCGAGGCGCTCGGCGACAGCAGCGCCGATGCCGCCCGAGGCACCGGTGACGAGGGCGATCTTGCCAGTCTGATTGATCTGGTTGGTCATGGTCAGTCTCCTTGTTGAGTGCCGTTGATCGGCTGACAGCAAGATGCGCCTTCCCGTGCTGCGGATAATTGGGCATAATCCGACATCATCATTCGAGATTTCGAACAATGGATCGCTTCGAAGCCATGCGCGTCTTCATCCGCATCGTCGAGCGGCGCAGCTTCACCAAGGCCGCGGACGATCTTGGACTGCCCCGCTCATCTGTCACCGACGCGGTAAAGGGTCTGGAGGCGCGGCTGGGCGTGCGGCTTTTGCAGCGCACGACCCGTCAGGTCAGCCCGACACTGGATGGCGAAGCCTATTATCAGCGCTGCGTCAGCCTAGTCGCCGATCTGGAAGACGCCGAGGGCGCCTTTGTCGGCGCCAAGCCATCAGGCCTTGTCCGCGTCGACATGCACGGCACCCAGGCGCGGTATTTCCTGCTGCCGGGCCTGCCCCGCTTCCGCGAGCTGTATCCGGACATCCGGCTGCATATCAGCGAGATGCACCAGCCGTTGGATATGATCCGTGAGGGGTTCGATTGTCTCCTGCGCGCCGGCGAACTGTCCGACAGTCCGCTGATCAAGCGACGCCTGGCGACGCTGGAAAGGGGCACCTTCGCCAGCCCCGACTACCTCGGCCGCTTCGGCACGCCGCAGACGCCCGACGATCTTGCGGGCCACGAAATGGTCGGGCTGATGTCGCCCGAGGCAGCAGAGATCATCCCGCTCGTCTTCAGCATCGACGGCAAGCCCCGCCGGATCACCTTGCCTGCCAATGTGACTGTGACCGGCCCCGAGACCAATGTCGCTTCCGCATGCCTTGGTCTCGGGCTGATCCAGGTGCCACGCTACCGGGTCGTCTCGGAGCTGGCCAGCGGCGCGCTGGTCGAGGTGCTCACAGGCTTTCCGCCGACACCGTTACCGGTTCACGTCCTCTATTCGCCCACACGCCAATTGTCGCCGCGCCTGCGCGTATTCATCGACTGGATGGCACAGCAGTTTCGCAATCGAACCGCGCCGGCCGAATGAAGCGCCGGACCACAGCAGCTGCCTGATCCTCTGAGGCCTCAGCTTGGCCAGGCGCAGGCCGTTCACCCCCGGCCTTACGCTCGTCGCCGAAAAGCACTCGACCGCTGCCAGCCTGTCGCTCTAGTCTCATGCGGAAGCCTTCGGGGGGATGGATGGGGAAGAGTGGCGACGACGAAAGAGGGTTCTTCTCCGAGCGGTGGATTGAACCGCCGGCGAAGGACAAGGCGCCAAAAGACAAACCGACGGAGAAACCGCACTATCACGGCCATCGCGACCGCTTGCGCGAGCGCTTCGTTGCCGGCGGCGCGGACGCCCTGCCCGACTACGAACTCCTCGAGCTGCTGCTGTTTCGCCTGATCCCGCGCGTCGACACCAAGCCGATCGCCAAGGCGCTTTTGGCGCGCTTCGGCACATTCGGCGAAGTGCTTGGCGCACCGGTGGCACTGCTGCAGGAGGTGAAGGGCATCGGCCCCGCAGTGGCCGTCGACCTGAAGGTGATTGTCGCTGCCGCGCAGCGCATGGCACGCACCGAAGTCCGCGACCGCGAGGTGCTGTCCAACTGGACGCAGCTTCTTGCCTATTGCCGCTCGGCCATGGCGTTCGAGAACCGCGAACAGTTCCGCATCCTCTTCCTCGACAAGAAGAACGTTCTGATCGCCGACGAGGTGCAGCAGGTCGGCACCGTCGACCACACGCCGGTCTATCCGCGCGAAGTGATCAAGCGCGCGCTGGAACTGTCGGCCAGCGCCGTCATCCTGGTGCACAACCACCCCTCAGGCGACCCGACGCCGTCGCGCGCCGACATCGAGATGACCAAGCAGATCATCGACAGCGCCAAGCCGCTCGGCATCGCCGTCCACGATCACATCATCATCGGCAAGAAGGGCAATGCCTCGATGAAGGGCCTGCTGCTGATCTAAGCCTGACCCAAAGTAGCGCGGACGGAGCATGAGGCGGCTGATATCCATGCCGCCCCAGATCCGCCCAATCCCACTAGCTGAGCGACCCGGCTGCTTGCGAGATGAGCCCGGCGATCACGTCGGGGTGGGAAATCAACGACAAATGGCTTGCCTTCACTTCGATGGTCTTTGCGTTCATGCGCTTTGCCATGAAGCGCTCGAGATCGGGATTGATCGTGCGATCCTCGGTCGAGACCGCATACCAGCTTGGCTTCGAGCGCCAGGCCGCTTGCGTTGTCTTTCCGGTGAAAAGCTTGTCCGAGATCGGCCCCTGGACGGCGTAGAGGATGCGCGCCTTGTCGCGAGGAATATCGCCCGCGAAATCCCGCAGGAAGGCCTCCTCGCTAAGCTTGCCATAGCCTTCGGACCAGACGAGCCCGGCGGAGGCGGGCGGCGCCGCAAAAGTCTTGGCGAGCGCCGTGTAATCTTCGCCCGCATCCGGCGCGCGCGCCGCGACATAGACGAGCGAGGAAACCTTTGGATCCATCCCTGCCTCGCTGACGATCATGCCGGCAAAAGAGTGTCCGACAAGGACCGTCGGTCCATCCTGGAGTGCGATCGCACGCCGCGTTGCCTCGACACCAGCCTCCAGCGTGGTCAGCGGATGCTGGACAACGGTTGCGTTGAGGCCGGCCTGTTGCAGCAGGCCGACCACCTCTGACCAGCATGAGCCATCCGCATAGGCGCCATGGACCAGAACGACATTGCGAACCTTGGGGGCCGTCTGCGCTCGCGTCGTATGGGAGCCGGCCAATAGGCTCGTCGCCACCCCGGCGACGAGCGCGGTGGAGAAAGTACGCCGATTTATCATGATCGTGGATTCCTCGAGAGGTTGGCGGATCGCGCCCAGACTTCGGCTGGGACGCGCCGCAAATGCTTCGCCCGGCGCCTATGTCCAGTCTTCGCAGCCTGCCGAGCCTTCGTTACGGCCGTCACCGCTTCGCGATCGCGCGCCTTGGCTCTCGCCGAAGCTCTGGGGCTTTTTGCTGGGCCCGAACGCACGCGCTTCCGTTGGCGTCCACGTCACGCACGCCGCCGAGCCTGCCTTCCAGAAGGTCGCGCCGCTGCTGCAATTCGCCGGAGACGAATTTGGTAAAGGCATGCACGCGCGCCGTGCGGCGCAGATCGTCATGCACCAGCACCCACAGCGCAGAGCCGATTTCCTCGATCAGTCCGCCGACGCGTACAAGCCCGGGCAGGCTGTCACCGAGATAACAGGGAAGCGCTGCGATCCCCATGCCGGCGCCGGCTGCATGCGACATCGTCACCAGGGAATCGGCGCGCATGGCTATCTCGGCATCCGGCAGTGACGACCGCATCCAGCGGGCAACACCGGTGTTGGCCAGGCTGTCATCGGGCGCAATCCAGCGCAGCGAACCGAATTTCGGCTCCGCTGGCAGCGTCTCGGCATAGCCGCGCGCCGCGTAGGCGGCGAAGGCGACGCCCGAGATGCGCCTGCCGACCAGGATTCCCTGCGGCTGCGACACCGGCCGGATGGCCACATCCGCATCCCTATGCGTCAAATTGGCGATGGTATTCTGCGTCATCGCCTCGACCCGTATGCCGGGATGGAACTCACGAAACGCAGCCAGGATCGGCGGCAGCACCGACACCATCAGCGTGTCCGTGGTCGTGACCCGCAACGTGCCTTCGAACCTGAGATCCTGCCCCGAAAGTTTGCGCGCCAACTCATTGACCGTCTCGGCCATTGTGCGCGCCGCACCCAGCAGCTCTTCGCCGCCGGCGGTGAGCGCATAGCCCGTCGGCAGCCGATCGAAAAGACGGATGCCAAGCCGCGCTTCGAACGCGTTGACGCGCCTCAGCACAGTGGTGTGGTTCACCCCCAGGATTCGCGCTGCCGCCGCCAGCGAAGCGCCCTCCGCGACAGCCAGCACCATCCGCAGGTCTTCCCAGTCGATTTGGTCGCGTGAGCTGTGCATTTCCGCAGAATGATAAGGGAAAACACGGAAGGTTGCGAACTAAAAGCCAACGGAGCTCTGCAGAAACGCACAGCGGATGGGCAAATCAGCAGATCGATCTGCGAATCCGCGCACGCCATATAAGCCGTCGCAACAGTCGCACGCCTCAAATTCAAGGAATGATATCGTGGAAATCCTCTTCATACCCCTGCCGCTTGTTGCCGGCAGTCTGCTCGCGGTGCAGGCCGGCGCTAACGCCCAACTGTCGAAGGCGGTCGGCTCGCCCTTCGCCGCGACGACGCTTCAGCTCGCCGTCGGCGCAATCGTGCTGCTGTCGGTCACGGCCCTTACAGGAACGGCGCCTGCGCTGCTGGCCGTTCGCAACGCCGAATGGTGGCACGCGATTGGCGGCATGGCTTCGGCCTTCTACGTCGTGTCGACCATTCTTCTGTTCCCTCGCCTCGGCGCTGTCGTATCGGTCGGCCTCTTCATCGCCGGGCAAATGCTTGTGTCCTTCGCCCTCGACACATTCGGCTGGCTCGGCATTCCGGAGGCCGGCCTGCGCCCCGGGCCTGCCTTTGGCATGCTTGTCGTGCTTGCAGGCGCGGCCCTCATCGTTCTCGGACAGAAGGGCGCGGCCGACAATCTCGCGCCGTCGAAACTGGGCTGGATCGGCCTGGCGCTGCTGGCCGGCACCGTGCTGCCGGTGCAAGGTGCGGTCAACGCCTTGCTTAGGCACGACCTTGGCGGCGCGCCGTTTGCTGTCGGCACCATCTCATTCCTGGTGGCGATGCTGGCCATGGCTGCGGTGCTTCTGGCCACGCTGGCCCTGAGCAAGGCGCCTCGCCCCCGCCTCGCAGGCCTGTCGTCGGTGCCCTGGTGGGGCTGGCTCGGCGGGTTCGCCGGCGCCACCTATGTCACGACGGTCTTCACCGCAATCCCCGTCATTGGCGCAGCGGCTGCCGTCAGCCTGACGGTGGCCGGGCAGCAGGTGGCCAGCATTTTCGTCGACACGTTCGGCTGGTTCCGGCTGCCGCAGCGGCTAGTGTCGGGCATGCGGCTCGCCGGCGTCGTGTTGTTGCTGGCCGGCTGCATTGTCATCAAGGCGCTTTGATCCCGTGCCGAGCCCCGGCCGCCGCCGCAAAAGCGATTTTTTGCCCCTTCCACAGCCGGCTCTAGAATTTCGATCGCAAATCACGCATGATGCACTTGGTATTTTCCCGGGACGGCTTCGCGCCCCCTGAAATACCGGGAGGAACGGGACATGCCCATCGTGGTTGTACTCGTTTTGATCGTCTTGGGCTCGGTGTTGTTCCACTTCCTGAGCCCATGGTGGTGGACTCCGATTGCCTCGAACTGGGACTATATCGACAACACCATCATCATCACCTTCTGGATCACCGGCGTCGTTTTCGCCGCCGTGGTGCTGTTCATGGCCTATTGCGTCTTCCGCTTCCGTCATCGCGAAGGCAGCCGGGCTGCCTACGAACCGGAGAACAAGAGGCTCGAATGGTGGCTGACGATCGTCACCGGAGTGGGCGTCACGGCGTTGCTGGTTCCCGGCCTGTTTGTCTGGAGCCGGTTCGTCAACGTTCCAAGCGACGCAACCGTGGTCGAAGTCGTCGGCCAGCAATGGCAGTGGAGTTTCCGCTTGCCGGGCAAGGACGGCAAGCTCGGCACATCCGACACCCGCGACGTCACCGCCGAAAACCCGCTGGGCGTGATCGCCAAGGATCCCAACGGCCAGGACGATGTCGTGGTGGAAGCGGCCGACCTGCATCTGCCGGTCGGCAAGCCGGTCAAGATGCTGCTCCGCTCGATCGATGTGCTGCATGATTTCTATGTCCCGGAATTCCGCGCCAAGATGGACATGATCCCGGGCTCGGTCACTTATTTCTGGTTTACCCCGACCAAGACCGGAACCTTCCAGGTCCTGTGCGCCGAGCTTTGCGGCCAAGGCCATCCGATGATGCATGGCATCGTCATGGTTGATACCGAGCAGGACTATGTGGCCTGGCTCGGCCAGCAGCAGACGTTCGCGCAATTATCGGCGCCCCAGCAGACCGGCTCGGCGGAACAGGCGCCGGTCAACGCGACGGCGTCAGCTTTGAAAGTTGCGGTAAAACTCGAAACTGTCGGGTCCCGCTGAAAAGGGCACGGAGGTGCTCCGCCCATGGTCGATGTCACGCCTGCAGATGCCGTCCCGCCCGCCGAAGTCGCGGAAATGGAGCTCTACCATCCGCACAGCTGGTGGACGAAGTATGTCTTCTCGCAGGATGCCAAGGTCATCGCGATCCAGTATGCAGGGACCGCAACGGCCATCGGTCTGGTCGCCCTGGTCTTGTCATGGCTGATGCGCCTGCAACTCGGCTTCCCCGGCACGTTCGACTTCATCACCCCGGAAGCCTACTACCAATTCATCACCATGCACGGCATGATCATGGTGATCTACCTGCTCACGGCGCTCTTCCTCGGCGGCTTCGGCAACTATCTGATCCCGCTGATGGTCGGTGCGCGCGACATGGTCTTTCCCTATGTCAACATGCTGAGCTACTGGATCTACCTGCTTGCCGTGCTGGTTCTGGTGTCGAGTTTCTTTGCGCCCGGCGGACCGACGGGCGCCGGCTGGACGCTCTACCCGCCACAAGCCATCACCAGCGGCACGCCGGGCGGCCAGGACTGGGGCATCATCCTGATGCTCGTCTCGCTGATCCTGTTCATCATCGGCTTCACCATGGGCGGCCTGAACTATGTCGTGACGGTGCTGCAGGCCCGCACGCGCGGCATGACAATGATGCGCCTGCCTTTGACCGTGTGGGGCATCTTCACCGCGACCGTCATGGCGCTGCTGGCCTTTCCCGCGCTGTTCGTCGCCTGCGTAATGATGTTGCTTGACCGCGTGCTCGGCACCTCCTTCTTCATGCCGGCGATCGCCGAGATGGGCGAGCAACTGCCGCACAATGGCGGCAGCCCGATCCTGTTCCAGCACCTGTTCTGGTTCTTCGGCCATCCCGAAGTCTACATCGTGGCGCTGCCGGCCTTCGGCATCGTGTCCGACTTGATCAGCACCCATGCGCGCAAGAATATCTTCGGCTATCGGATGATGGTCTGGGCCATCGTTGGCATTGGCGCGCTGAGCTTCGTGGTCTGGGCACATCATATGTATGTCAGCGGCATGGATCCCTATTTCGGCTTCTTCTTCGCCACCACGACGTTGATAATCGCCGTCCCGACCGCCATCAAGGTTTATAATTGGGTGCTGACCTTATGGCGCGGCGACATCCATCTCACCGTACCGATGCTGTTTGCCCTGGCCTTCATCGTCACCTTCGTCAATGGCGGGCTGACCGGCTTGTTTCTCGGCAATGTCGTCGTCGACGTTCCGCTGTCGGACACGATGTTCGTCGTCGCCCACTTCCATATGGTCATGGGTGTCGCCCCAATCGTCGTGGTTTTCGGCGCGATCTACCATTGGTACCCTAAGGTCACCGGCCGGATGCTCAACGAGACGCTCGGCCGCTTCCATTTCTGGGTCACGTTCCTCGGCGCCTACCTGATCTTCTTCCCCATGCACTATCTCGGCCTGATGGGCGTGCCGCGGCGCTACGCCGAACTGACCGACATGACTGTCATGACGGAGTCGGCCCACCACCTGAACTCGTTCATCAGCATCATGGCGTTCATCGTCGGCTTTGCCCAGATGGTGTTCCTGTTCAATCTGATCTGGAGCATCCGCCATGGCCGCGAGGCCGGTGGCAATCCATGGCGCGCCACCACACTCGAATGGCAGACGCCGCAGACACCACCTGCGCATGGCAATTTCGGCAAGGATTTGCCGATCGTCTATCGCTGGGCCTATGACTACAGCGTGCCAGGCGCCAAGGAGGACTTCATTCCGCAAAACATGCCGGGCACCTTCGGCCCCTCCAGGGAGCCAGCATGAGCGTCATCCTGGTCTTCCTGCTCGTGATCGCCGGCTTTGCCGGCTGGTGGCTTTCGCATCAGCGGCTGATGACCAAGCCATGGCTCGAGCAAGGTGCGGCGGGAGATTTTGTCGCCTTCGACCGGTCGGGCCTGCCGACCGCCAAGATCGGCCTCGGTGTCTTCCTCGCCGTCGTCGGCTGCCTGTTCGCGCTGTTCACCAGCGCCTACTTCATGCGTATGGCGCTGTCGGACTGGCAGCCGCTACCCATGCCGCGCCTGCTCTGGCTCAACACCGGCATGCTGGTCCTGAGCAGCATCGCGCTGCAATGCGCCTCGGTCGCGGCGCGCAAGCGCCAGATGGACACGGTCAGGCTTGGCCTTGCCGCAGGTGGGCTCACCGCGATCGCCTTCCTCGTCGGGCAGCTGATGGCATGGCGGGACCTGACCGCCGATGGTTATTTTCTGGCCTCCAATCCGGCCAACAGCTTTTTCTACCTGATAACCGGGATGCACGGCCTGCACATAGTGGGAGGGCTGGTGGGCCTGAGCAGAACAACCGCCGGCGCCTGGAACGGAGCACGGCCGGAACGGCTTCGCCTCAGCGTCGAATTGTGCGCCATGTACTGGCATTTCCTGCTTTTCGTCTGGCTCGCCATCTTCGCTCTTTTGGCCGGCTGGGCCGCGACGTTCATCGATATTTGCCGGCAGTTGCTGACCTAGGAGGTCGAGGAGCATGGCAGAAACGACACTGACGCATACCGGCCAAACGGAGTCGCGACCCGCAGGCTGGCAAGGCATTGCCGCCGACTGGTCCTCGGATCAGCGCGCGTTCAAGAACGTGTCCTGGGGCAAGGCCATGATGTGGATCTTCCTGCTCAGCGACACCTTCATCTTCGGCTGCTTCCTGCTCTCCTACATGACCGCGCGCGCCTCCACACGCGTGCCGTGGCCAAATCCGAGCGAGGTCTTTGCGCTTCGTATCGGCGGTTCGGACATCCCACTGATCCTGATCGCCATCATGACCTTCGTGCTGATCTCGAGCAGCGGAACGATGGCCATGGCGGTCAATTTCGGCTATCGCCGCGACCGCCGCAAAACGGCAATCCTCATGCTTTTGACGGCAGCATTGGGAGCCACCTTCGTCGGCATGCAAGCCTTCGAATGGACCAAGCTGATCACCGAAGGGGTACGGCCCTGGGGCAATCCGTGGGGCGCGGCGCAGTTCGGTTCGACTTTCTTCATGATCACCGGCTTCCACGGCACGCATGTGACGATCGGGGTGATCTTTCTCATCATCGTGGCGCGAAAGGTCTGGCGTGGAGACTACGACGTCGGACGTCCTGGCTTCTTCACCAGCCGCCGGGGTCGCTACGAGAACGTCGAAATCATGGGGCTATACTGGCATTTCGTCGATCTGGTCTGGGTGTTCATTTTCGCATTCTTCTATCTTTGGTGAGAGGCTGACATGGCTGAAGCAACCGCAAACGGCCTGGGGCAACACGCACTTCACGCTGGTCATGCGCATGACGCGCCAGCGACTGGCGTCGCCCAGGCGGAGGTTCATCAGGAACACCCGATCAAGCTCTATCTGGTGGTCTGGGCATGGCTGTTCATCCTCAGCACCTGCTCCTATCTGGTCGATTATTTCGGCCTCCACGGCTATCTCAGATGGTCGCTGATCCTCATCTTCATGATCCTCAAGGCGGGGCTGATCGTCGCCGTGTTCATGCACATGGCCTGGGAGCGGCTGGCACTGACCTATGCGATCATCCTGCCGCCGGTTCTGATACTGGTGTTCGTGGCGATGATGCTCTTCGAAGCGGATTACACGCTTCTCACCAGGATGGTGTTTTTCGGGCCGGGGCCCTGACGCGCAATCCGGGTTTGAGGCTTCGCCCGCGGCATTTCCAGTCAGGAACCGCAGGATCCTGACTGTGGTCCGGCCGACGTGCTGCTGCCTTGAAACAAGCGGCGGCTGATCCATCTTGCTATTATCGGAAACGATCGGAGGGGAATGATTGCCTTCGTTTCCAATGCGCCGCGAACTCCAGCAGGGAGGCCGAAGATGACGATCGCAAACAGACTGAAGGACTACATTGACGGGAGAGGAATCTCCTACGACACCGTCGCCCATCATCGCACATCGACGAGCAGGCAGTCCGCCATTGCCGCGCATGTGCCCGGCAGCATGATGGCTAAATCGGTGGTCGTGCACCACGAACTCGGTTATGCGCTGGCCGTGGTCCCAAGCACGCACAGAATCGAGCTCGGTAGACTGCAGGACGTCATGGACAGGCGTCTTGGACTCGCCTCCGAAGACGAGGTGGTCTCACTCTTCGGCGATTGTGACACCGGCGCCATTCCGCCGATCGGCGCGGCCTATGATGTCCCGGTGATCCTCGACGACAGCCTCGGCGAAGCCGCCGACATCTATTTCGAGGGCGGCGACCACAGGACGCTGGTGCATGTGAGCGGCAAGGATTTCCGCAACCTGACCATGGACGCACGTCACGCCCGCTTCAGCCACGCTGCCTACTGAAAAAATCAACCGTCTGCACCGGTACTCTTGCCGGTGCAGACCAGCCGGATATCGTCAACTCGACGGCCTGACCGGCGACGGCGGTTCCACAACCTTCCGGTAGACATGCCATGTGGCGTGACCGAGGATCGGCAGCACGACCGCCAGCCCGGCAAACACCGGCAGCGAGCCGATGATCAGGGCGACGGCGACCATCAGTCCCCAGACAGCCATGGTGATCGGATTTGCCAGCACCGCTCGCACCGAGGTGTGGATGGCTTCGTAGGCGCCGACATCGCGGTCGAGCAACAATGGGAAGGCGACGACTGTCGTGCACAACACCACCACCGCGAAGACGAAGCCGATGGCGTGCCCCAGGATAATCAGAGTCCAACCGCGCCCGGTGGCAAATATCTCATTGATGAAGCCGGATATCGATTCCGGCGGAGCCGGGCCGAAGAGATATTGATAGAACATCTGCGCTGTCAAAAGCCAGGTGATGAAGATGGCAAACAGCATGATCCCGACCGCCGCGATGGCCGGCACGGCCGGAGAATTCCTGACCTCGAAAGCGTGCCTCCAGGAGGTGTCGAGCCCGGCTTCTCGTCTGCGGCTGATCTCGTAGAGGCCGATCGCTGCGAATGGACCGATCAGCGCAAAGCCGGATACCAGCGGAAACAGCAACGGCAACGCATTGGCGCCCGAAGTCCAGGCAGCAAGCACGACGCCGACAAGCGGATAGAGCAGGCAGAGAAAGACGATGTGCGACGGTTTGACCATGAAATCGTCAACACCGCGCTTGAGCGCATCGAAAAGATCGGAAATACCGATTTTTCGAATTTTGGTGTGTTCCAGCGTTTCGCTGGCGCCTGCAATGACGTGAAAACTTGCCATGCCCGTTCCTCCAGACCAGGTCCGGTACGGTCGCGGTTTCACGGTGCTGACGTTCTGCATGACTGGCCACGCAAAACCGCGACCTGCACCGAAATCAACATACTCCATTGCCTGGAACTTGTCGCCCTTTTGTCACAAAGGCTCGGAAGGTCATGCGCTGGCTCTTGCGGCCCTTCTTCGATATCCTGTCCAATCGAAGGTGTAGGTCATGGACAGAAAACCCATTCTGCTGCTCGGCCTTGGCGTCGTCGCTCTGCTGGTCCTGGGATTCTGTGCTCTGCCAGCGTGAGCCGATCCCGATGTGCAACGCTGTCAACCTCCGGCTGACATGAACGCGCGCATCGCGATGGTGTCGGCAAGCAGCATGGCAAAGATCGCGAAAAGATAGAAAATCGAATAGGCAAACAGCGCCTTTGCCGGCTTCATCTCCTTGTCGGGGATGACCAGAACCTTCCAGGCGCACCAGATGAAACCCGTGCCCAACGCGGCCGAAACAACCCCATAGAACCCGCTCGTGAATCCGAACGCCCAGGGCAACACGCCGATTGGCGCCAGGAGTAGTGAATAGGCGAAGATCTGCCTTCTGGTCGAGGCCTGGCCGGCCACGTTCGGCATCATCGGGATGCCGGCAGCGGCGTAGTCGCCTGCCTTGAACAGCGCGAGCGCCCAGAAATGCGGCGGCGTCCACAGGAAAATGATCAGGAACAGGATGAGGCTTTCAATGCCGATGGCGCCAGTGGCCGCCGCCCAGCCAATCATTGGGGGAAGGGCACCCGCCGCGCCGCCGATGACGATGTTCTGCGGCGTCGAGCGCTTCAGCCACATCGTATAGATGACGACGTAGAAAAAGATGGTGAAGGCCAGCAGCGACGCGGCAAGCCATCCCACCAGCACGCCGAGCGTCATGACCGAAAACGCGGAAAGCACCAAGCCGAAGCCGAGAGCTTCGCCGGGCGTGACACGGCCTGACGGAACCGGCCGCTTTGATGTGCGTGACATCAGCGCGTCTATGTCCGCATCGTACCACATGTTGAGCGACCCGGCCGCTCCCGCTCCAACCGCAATCGCACCGATTGCGATCACGGCGATGACCGGGTTCATCGCGCCGGGCGCCACCATCAGACCGACGAAAGCGGTAAAGACGGCAAGCGCCATGACCCGCGGCTTCAAGAGCGCAAAGAAATCGCCGGCCGTCGCTTCCGAGAAGCGGACGCCGGTATCCTTGAGGCTTTCCTTGACCGACATTTGAGACGACCATCAATGGAAAACGGGCGGCCTGGCCGACCGAAGAGCCAAGCTACTGGGAAAATTGCTTCAGATAGGCGATGACGTTGGCGACATCCTCGTCCTTCTTGAGGCCGGGAAACGCCATCTTCGTACCTTTGACCATGGCCTTGGGATCGTGAAGGTAGGTGGTCAGCGTCGGTTCATCCCATTTGACGCCGGATGCGCCGGCCGCGATCATGGCCTCGGAATATTTGAAATCCGGATGCGTGCCGGCCGTCCGGCCGATAACGCCGTGCAACGACGGGCCGATCTTGTTCGTGTCTTGGTCTGCGACGTGGCAGACCTTGCATTTGGTGAAGACCTTCTCGCCCGCCGCAGCATCCTGTGCCCGCGATGGATTGGCGATGAAGGTTGCAACAGACACGACGGCGAAAAACGCAACCAAGCGCATGGCATTTCCTCCCTGGTCGTCAAATTTGCCCGAGACGATCTGCGCATGCCGATACCGCCAGCATGCGCCTTGCACGGCAGAACGGATTCTCCGCTTCTCCCCCCAAATGGAATTGCGGCACCTGTGTACCACAGAATTTGGCCGGCAGGTAGAACAGGTCGACCGTACAAAGGTTTAGGTGATCTGCGGTGGCTCAAGGCACATCCGCCACAACGAAAAAGGCCGCCTCGAGGGCGGCCTTTTCTGATCTTGTCGTCAAGCGCTTATTCGGCGTCCTTGGCGGCCTTCTTCTTGGGCGCGGCCTTCTTCTTGGGCTCTTCCGCGTCGTCGGCCTTTTCAGCCTTGTCGGCCTTCTTGGCAGCGGCCTTCTTGGCCGGCTTGGCCTTAGCGGTGTCGGTCTCCTCGTCGTCTGCCATCAGCTCTTCCTTGCTGACCTTGACGTCGGTGACCGAGATCTGGCCGAGCAGATGGTCGACGACCTTCTCCTCGAACATCGGCGCACGCAACGTGTTCAGCGCTTCCGGATTGCTGCGGTAGAACTCGAAGGCTTCCTGCTGCTGGTTGGCCGGGTAGCGGCGCACCTGCTCGAACAGGCCGCGCTGCAATTCCTCGTCCGAAACGGTGACGCCGGCCTTCTCGCCGATCTCGGCCAGAACCAGACCGAGACGCACGCGGCGTTCGGCAAGGCGCAGATATTCGGCGCGTGCCTCTTCTTCCGTCGTTTCTTCGTCGGCGAAGGTACGGCCGGCAGCTTCGAGATCGCGGTTCACCTGGGTCCAAATGTTGTTGAATTCGGCATCGACGAGCTTCGACGGCGCTTCGAACGAATAGGCTGCGTCAAGCTGGTCGAGCAGCTGGCGCTTGACCTTCTGGCGGGTCATCGAACCGAACTGGTTCTCGATCTGGCCGCGCACCACGTCGCGCAGGCGTTCCAGCGATTCCAGGCCGAGATTCTTGGCCATCTCGTCGTTGATTTCCAGCGCGCCGGGCTTGGACACTTCCTTGACGGTGACGTCGAAGGTGGCTTCCTTGCCGGCCAGATGCGCCGCCTGATAGTTTTCCGGGAAAGTGACCGTGACCTGCTTCTCGTCGCCGGCCTTGGAGCCGATCAGCTGGTCCTCGAAGCCCGGGATGAATTCCTTGGAGCCCAGGACCAGCGGCTGGTCGGTGCCAGCACCGCCGGAGAAGGCCTCGCCGTCGATCTTGCCGACATAGTCGATCGAAACGCGGTCGCCTTCGGCGGCCTTGCCGGTCTTCGGCTCGAAGCTGCGTGCCGATTCGGCGACGCGCTGGACCTGCTCGTCGATCTCGCTGTCCGGCACTTCGAACACCTGGCGCGTCACCTTGATGTCGGAGAAATCCTTGATCTCGATCGCCGGGATGACCTCGTAGTTGAGGCGGAATTCGAAGTCGGCGCCACCGGCCAGGATCTTCTCGGCCTCTTTCTCGTCCTCGGTCATGATCACTTCGGGCTGCATGGCGGCCTTTTCGCCGCGCCCGGTGATGATCGAACGGGTCGAATCGTTGAGGATCTCGTTGACCACTTCGGCCATGAACGACTTGCCGTAGACCTTGCGCAGGTGCTGGACCGGCACTTTGCCCGGACGGAAGCCGTTGATGCGGACCTTGTTGCGGGCGTCGGACAGCCGCGCCATCAGTTTGGCTTCCATATCACCGGCCGGCACGGTGATCTTGATCTCGCGCTTGAGACCGGAGTTGAGCGTTTCGGTGACCTGCATCGTAAAACCTTTATCTTCACCAAAGAGACTGCCACGGCCTTCTGCCGTTCACAGCCTGCCGGTACAATCTTGCCGGGAATGGCTTTTGGTACGGAACCTGGCGATTTGACCGAAATTACGGCTCAAATTCTTCCAAACTGCGTTCCAAGATGTGAATAAGTTCTTGTTTTTCCTACTTCTTATCACATTCTGCAGAAGCGGATCGGCGCGTCCCGTCACATTTGACACGCCTTTTGTCACAGGCGAGGCTAATTTTCAACCATCTTCGCGTTGCAGCGAATGACCGTCATTTTCGCCCCGACATTGACAGAATGATGGCTACATGGGATTGCCGGGCCACGCGGGTATGGCGGAATTGGTAGACGCACCAGATTTAGGTTCTGGCGTGAAAGCGTGGGGGTTCGAGTCCCTCTACCCGCACCACCCTTTGCTCTGACGAGCTTCGGGTGGCAGGCCACCTGAGGCTCGTCAGAGCAAAGGGTGTCCTCCGAAGCCTTGGCGTAGGAGGACTGGCGCGACGCCCTACACTTCAAACGCTTGGCTCGTGAACCACTCCGCCAGCTTCGCCAGTTCCGGCCCCAGCACCCGGTCAGCATCGACCGGCGGCACGATCTTCCTGATATTCGCGACAAAGTCCTGCAACGCCGGCGGCGCGGTCCGTTCGGTGACGTGCAGCGCTTGCGAGGCGATCATAGCCAGCATGGCCATCGCCGCATCTAGGCAGCGGCCGGCGGTCGCTTCCTTGGTCCAGGCGAAGAATGCCGTGGTGGCGACGTCGTCCTGGCCGGCCCCGGCCGATTCGGTGCCCGGAATGAAGGTGCGCTGTGCCGCAAGCTTTGCCTGTTCGAGATAGCCGGTGATCGCCATCGGCACATAGCCGACATTGCCGTGGCCGTCGCTGTCGGCCCAATGCCGACCGGTCATCAACAGGTCCGGCAGCAGCGACACCTTGCCGTTGAGAAGTTTCGAGGCGTGGCGGTCGCAGAGCAGGCAGAGATCGGCCCAGATCGCTGCCAGATCGTCCAATGCCGGCGTCGCCATCGCATTGTGATAGCCGCCGGTGGAGATGCAGCGTCCCAGCGGATGCGCGGCGTCGGGCGGGATATAGACCGGATTGTCCGATATCGAGGCCAGCGACACGGTGGCCGCCTGCTCGGCGCCCGAAAGCGCCCGATGCGCGTGGCCGAGCACGCGCGGCACGATGCGGTAGCTGACCGGCGCCTGATAGTTGCGCCGCCCGTCACCGGCGCCGACCAGAAACTGCCGCAACCCGCGCAAGGCCGCCGCCTCGTGTTCGTCGCCCCAGAGCCCGTCGAGGGCGGCATCATAATGCTCGAGCGGGGCGCGAAACGCTTCGATCGACAGCGCAAACACCTTGTGCGCCATCGCAACGCGGCGGCGTGCGGCAAGTGCCGCGTCAGCCACCAGTGCCGCCGCGCAAGGCGAGCCGTTGATCAACGAACCCCGCTCCTTCACTTCGAGCTCCAAGCCGGCGGTAAGCTCGGCAAACAGCGGATAGAGCGCCAGGATCTCGCCGGCGCCGCCCTGCCCCTGCGATGGCACCACCGGCATCGGTCGGCCATCCAGCATCGCCGCGACAGCCTGCGCGATACGCGGCGTGGTGGCGGCATTGCCTTCGATGAAATTGGTCAGCCGGGCAAGCACGATCGCCCTGACGACGCGCTCGGGCAACTGCTCGCCGAAGGAGGTGGCCGCAGCAAAAGCCTTGATGCGCGCATGGCGGACGCGCTCGTCACGTTCGAGCTTGCGGCTAGCCAGTTCGCCCATGGCGGTGGTGACACCATAGATGACCGGCGGCGGATCGGACTCGATGAGTTGGAGGAACGAGGCGCGGCATTCGGCGATGCGTCGCAAGGCCTTGTCGCTGATGGCGACCGTGTCGTTTTTCCAGGCGACGCGCAAAACCGCATCGAGATTGATGTCGTCGCGCGTCGTCAGCGTAATCGTCATGGTTCTTCGCCCGGCCTGGTCTGGATGGATCTGGGCGAAGCGATCGATGTCTACCGAAATCCGTGCCCTGGGTAACGTCGTTTAATAGAGCGGTTCCTCGAACAATGTCTTGTCGCCGTCCATCAGCGCCTTGATCTGCGCCTCGCCATTGGCGGCGAGCGCGATTCGCACCCCGAATGGCCGCACCCGCATGTCGTTCTGGATCGCGATGCCCTGTCCCTCCGGCAGGTAGAAACGGTCGATGCCATATTGCGGTGCGATTGTGGATTCGGAATCAAGCGTCCAGCCCGGCGCGCCCTGGCCGACAATATCGGCTTCGTCGGCGGCCGGCGGCGTCGGCGCCTTGCCGAACCAGGCAGTGGTCGCATGCCAATAGCCGTCGGCGCCCGGCTTCAGCCGGACCACGATCGGCGTGTTCTCGGTGCTGAGCTGTCCGGCCGGAATGTTGGCGATCAGCTTCACCGGCAGGCGCGATATCTCGTAGCCGAGTATAATATAGTCGCCGCGCAACAGGTCGCGCGGATCGACCGGCTCGATCTTCAGCAAGACCTCCTTGCCGTTGCGCAGGATCGCGGCCCGGCCGGCGATGATCCAGCTCAGGAAGCCGATCTGCACCAGCGCCAGGATCAGCGCCGAGATGACAAGTTTCTTTCCCGACATCATGCTGCCGCTCCTTCCGGGGCCTTCATGCGTTTTTCGACGCGGATGATGACGAGGGCCAGGATGCCGAACAGCACCGCTGCGGCCAGGAAGAAGCCGGCCGTGTCGAGCATCGACTGCAGTGTCACCACGTAGATGACGGCGAGTTCGAAGGCAAAGCCGGCATAGGCGACCCAGCGCAGCCCCCTGCTCTCGCGCCCGCCCAGCATGACCGCCGCAGCAATGCCGGCCAGTGCCACGACCGAGGCGATGGCAAAGCCGCCGTTGAAGGTGCTGTGATCGCCAAGCTCGAACTGAATCATTGCCAAGCCTGTCAGAAAGCCGATCAAGGCGTGCAATGGCAGCCGCCCGCCGAGCTGCAGAACCCGGTCGACCGGCCCAGCGGCGAAGATTCCCACGGCAAACAGCAACGCCGACACCACGACCAACGGGATAGCCAGCAGAAGCGTGTTGTGGTCCATGCCGCGCACCGCGATATAGAAGATGACCGAGAGAATAATCAGATGTCGGGCCGGCTGGCTGCGCGTCCAGAACGAGACGACAAACAGCGCCAGTGCCATGATGACGAAGAAATTCGGGAATTCGGTGCGGTTGTAGAAGTCGAACTCGCGCACGAACAGCCAGGCCACGGATATGCCGACGGCAGCGACGGTCAGCGGGTTCGAGCGCAACGCCACCGCGGCAAGTGCTGTGCCGATGCCCCAGGTGACAATGGCCGAGGCCTCGTCGCCCGTGAGATGGTACATCTGGCCGATCAGCGCGATCGATCCACCGAACGCCGCGGCCGCCACGATCCACAGCGCCTCGCCGATGGCCGTCTGGTCACGCGTCTTCAGCACCGCGCCGCCGACATAGCCGGCGAGAATGACGGCAAACAGTGCCGCGACCCGCACCAGGCGCGGGATGGCCTCCCAATTGGCGGCGACGAAGAGCAGGATCGCGGCGCCGAACAGCAGCGCCGCCATCATTGCCAGGATGGTGCCAAAGCTCAGCGATTTGCGTTCGTTTGCTTCGATGTCGCGCGTCAGCGCATCGGCCGTCTTCGCGTCGATCAGGCCGGCCTGCAGCCAACGCCCGATATCCGTCCTCACCCGTGACGAATAGCTCGCCATGCCGCTTCTCCCCCAGTTTTGGCCTTTTGTCAGCCGATGCGGTCAAACCGCTGACGCCAGAGCATGATGCCGAAAAGTGTGACGCGGTTTTCGGGCGACATCATGCTCTATCTCTTAGTTTAGAGGCGGATTCAGATTTCAGGTCGAACAGACCTGAAATCATCCGACTCTAGGCATTTTCCGATTCGGGTTCCTTTATGTCGAAGCCGTGAACGGCCGTTAATGTTGCATTGCACAATTTGCATTGCTGCCATGCGTCAATGGCACTTTTAAATCGATATAACCCCGCCTATTTTCCATTCGTACACAAACGGAATGATCCGAAGAAAGACGAAACGAGTACTACCATGAACCTGATCCGCAACTACCGCAACTGGCGCCGCTACCGGGACACCGTCTCCGAGCTGAGCCGCCTGTCGAACCGCGAACTGACCGACCTCGGCATCAGCCGCAGCGACATCCACTACGTCGCCCGCAAGGCAGTCTAATCCTCTTCGGGCCGCAAATGGTCCGAACCAGTTTTGAAAAAGAGAACGACAATGAACCTGATCCGCAACTACCGTAACTGGCGCGTTTATCGCGACACCGTTACCGAGCTGGGTCGCCTTTCGAACCGCCAGCTCCATGATCTCGGCATCGTCCGCGACGAGATCAAGATCGTCGCCCGCAAGGCGACCTTCTAACGGCAAGAATTTCGCCAGGGTCGACCTCCTCCCCGACCCTGACGGATACGGCCAACCCTTACCTCCTCCCAAGGGTTGACCACCAAAACGGCGCCCGCCGCACCTCCTCCCGCGGCGGGCGTTGTTTCCGAAGCGAACGCAGTTCGTCTTCCAAAGCGAACGTAGTTCGTCTTCCAGGGTTTCGCCCCCTTCATCCGGCGAAAAGAATTTCGTCAAAGCCGACCTCCTCCCCGGCGATGACGAATACGGCCGGTCCCCACTCCTCCCGAGGATCGGCCCCCAAAACGACACCCGCCGGATCCTCCCCCGGCGGGTGTTGTTGTTTCTGGGGCAGGCTTTCAGCTGAGCAAGCAGTCGACCAAGGCGCTTATGCCGCCATCAAAGCATCGTCACGGACGGACTGGACAAGAAAGTCGAGCACCGTCGTCACCCGCAGCGGCATGTTCTTGCGGGATGGATAAACGACATTAATCGGCAGCCGCGTCGGCGGAAAATCCGGCATCACCTTGACCAGCCTGCCTGCTTCGATGTCCGGCCCGGCCAGGATATGGGACAGCACCGCAAGCCCGGCTCCTGCCAGCGCAGTCCGATGGACAGCCATTGAATTGTTGGCGACCAGGCGAGGCTCAACGCGCACGACCATTTCATCCGATCCATTGGAGAACGACCATGACCGGCCATCGCCGGCGCGGCTGTAGCAAATGCAGCTGTGACCTTTGATGTCTTGCGGCCCTTGCGGTGTACCGCGCGCCTCGAGATAGCTGGGCGAGGCCACGAGAAAGGCCGTCGTCCAGCCGATCCGGCGGCAGATCAGGCTGCTGTCACTGACCGGCCCGAGGCGTACCTCGAGATCGATGGCATCGGCGACCAGATCCGAGGCTTCCTCCCGCAAGATCAGTTCGACGGCAAGGGATGGATGATCGTCTAGAAGCCTTGCGAGGCGATCGCTAATGGAGAGCCCGAGCGGCGCCGGCAAGCTGAGCCGCACTTTTCCAGACACGGTTGCACCTTCGGCGCCACCCGCTTCGCTCAGCGCGTCGACCGCTTCCACCACGCGCAGCGCCATCGGCAGCATCTGTTCGCCCTCCACCGTCAAGGCAAGCGCGGTCGTGGTGCGATGCAGAAGGCGCGTCTTCAGATGCGCTTCCAGCGCGGAGACCTGCCGGGACACGGCCGGCTGCGTCAAATTGAGGTCGATCGCGGCCGCGGAGAAGGACCTTGTCTGTGCCACCCGCAGGAACGTTCGCAATGCCGATACGACGTCCATCCTTACCCTCATTACCTTTCGACATATGCCTTATGTCCGCATCCTAGGCGGCAGGCGCTTTACTGTCCAGCTATTATGGATATTAGTTGTCCTTAAGGACACAAGATATCCTCAAACCTTCAAAAGGACTCGCCATGACACAGCGCCTGAACGCCGCCCAACAATCGCCCGAGCTGTTCAAGAAGCTTTCCGACCTCAGCATGGCCGAGGCGCACGGCGCCATCGAGGAAAAGATCCGCGATCTCGTCCATATCAGGGCTTCGCAGATCAATGGCTGCGCCTTCTGTCTCGACATGCATGTCAAGGAAGCAAAGATCCACGGCGAGAGCGAGCTGCGGCTCTACCATGTCGCCGTCTGGCGGGAATCGACCCTGTTCATTCCGCGTGAGCGTGCCGCTCTTGCCTGGACGGAAGCCGTCACGAAACTCCCCGAAGGCGGCATTCCCGACGACCTCTACGAGCGTGTGCGCGGGCAGCTCTCGGAAAAGGAAATCTCCGACCTGACCTTGTCGATCATGACCATCAATGCCTGGAACCGCCTCAACGTCGCCTTCAAGACTGTGCCCGGTTCGGCGGACAAGCTCTACGGGCTCGGCAAGGCTGGCCTGAACTGACCCTTCCCCAACCATCAATCGATGCGGCGTGACAGCGCGGCCGCAAACGGAGAGCATCATGAAAATCGTCATCATCGGCGGCACCGGCCTCATCGGCACCAAAACCACCGAACGCTTGCGCAAGCAGGGCCACGAAGTGATCGCAGCCGCGCCGAACACCGGCGTCAACACCATCACCGGCGAAGGGCTGAAGGAGGCGCTTGCTGGTGCGGAGGTGGTCATCGATCTCGCCAACTCGCCGTCCTTCGAAGACAAGGCCGCGATGGAATTCTTCGAGATTTCGGGCCGCAACCTGCTGGCGGCGGGCAAGGCTGCCGGGGTCAAGCACCATATCGCGCTCTCGGTTGTCGGAACCGAACACCTGCAAGACGCCGGCTATTTCCGCGCCAAACTCGCTCAGGAAAAGCTGATCAAGACTTCCGGCATTCCTTACACCATCGTTCATTCCACGCAGTTCATGGAATTCCTGCCCGCCATCGCCAAATCCGGCGCGGTCGGCGAAGCCGTGCATCTGTCGCCGGCCTATGTGCAGCCCATCGCATCCGACGATGTCGCCGATGCCATGGCCAATGTCGCGCTCGCCGCGCCGATCAACGGCACGATCGAGATTTCCGGCCCTGAGCGTGTGCGCATGAGCGAGCTCGTCGCCCGTTACCTCAAGGCTTCCGGCGATCCCCGCAAGGTCGTGACCGATCCGGAGGCGCTCTATTTCGGCGCCAGGCTGAACGACAATTCGCTCGTCTCCGACAACGATCCCCGCCTTGGCCACATCAGCTTCGAGCAGTGGTTCGCCACTTCGGCGCGGAAATGACCGTCAGGCTGCGCCTCAGCCCAGGCGCAGCGCACTGCGCAACACAAGAAAAGGAGTTTCGAAATGATCAAGTCCATCGCCGCAGCCGTCATCGTGACGGCAGCCCTGGCCAACCCGGCCGGAGCCAAGGATGCTCACGCCGGCGAAAAGGCCGCCAAAGTCACGCTTGTCTATGAACATGAACTGCCGAATGTGCCAGGCAAGAGCATCAAGGGCATCCTGGTTGAATATGGTCCCGGTGGCTTCTCCGAGGCGCACACCCATCCGAGCTCGGCCTTCATCTACGCGACGGTTCTGGAAGGCTCCATCCGCAGCCAGGTCAATGACGATCCGGCCAAGGTCTACAAGGCCGGCGAGAGCTTTTCGGAAATGCCGGGCGATCGCCACAGCGTGAGCGAGAACGGCAGCAAGACCAAGCCGGCAAAACTGCTGGCCGTCTTCGTCGTCGATACAGCCCAGAAAGAACTGACCTATCCGGTCACGAAATAGGCCGAAAAGGCCGGACGCAGTCCTGGCTTCCGGACTTGCCTGTGAGCTTTATCCTATCGGGGACCCATGTTCGGCAATCATCATTCCGTTGCCCTGGTCTTGATCAATCTGCTGGGCCTTGCCGGCATTGTCGTCTGGTATTTCCAGGGCCGTGGGCGCCCGATGGCACGCCTGATCGTCCAGATCCTGTTCTTCGCCAGCATGACTGCAGTGCTCTGGCTCAGCGGAATCCTGCCGCATTGGGTGGCTGAGACCGATCTTCAGGGCGCGTATCTGGCAAAGTCGGCGCGCATCCTCTGGTGGATACACCTTGCCTGGACGCTTGTCGGCTTTGTGCGCCTCTATATCGTCGTGGAACATCGGCCGCGAGAAGCGCGCCTGCTCCAGGAACTGGTCGTCGCTGTCATCTATCTCGGCGTGGCGCTGTCGATAACGGGTTTCGTCCTCGGCGTTCCCGTCGCAACGCTGGCGGCAACGTCGGGCGTGGTTGCCATCATCGTCGGGCTTGCGCTGCAGAACACGCTTGGCGACGTCTTTTCCGGCATAGCGCTGACGCTGGGGCATCCCTACACGCTCGGCGACTGGATCATGCTGGGCGACGGCACGGAAGGACGCATCGTCGAAACAACCTGGCGCTCCACGCATCTGCTTACCGCTGCGTCCAACATTGTCGTCCTGCCCAACAGCGTGTTGGCGAAACTCAGCCTGACCAATCTAAGCCGTCCCGACGAGAGACAGCTGATCAGCGTGAACGTGCGGATTGCCAGGACGCAGGCACCGCATGTCATCGAGGGAGCTATGCGCGAGGCCCTCGGAAACTGCGAGCGGATCGTCAAGGACCCGGCACCGCGTGTCGCGCTCAAGGACATCAACGCGGTGGCAATCGGGGTGGACCTGTTCTTTTGCGTGGCCGGTCCGGCCGACCGGTTGCTTGCGAGGAATGAGGTGATCGACTCTGTCCATCGGCATTGCGAGGTGAATGGTCTTTCCCTGGCTATGCCGCCGCAGAGCTATGCCATCCTGCTGCCGGCGACGGGAGACCAGCCGCAAGCGACGGTCATGCGCTCATCCGGCGCGCTCTAGCACCCATTCGAAGCTGTTCTTCCAAAGTTCCGCCGGAATCTCCTGCGCCAGCGCTTCGGTGAGATCGGAAAGCCTGACACTGCGCAATTTTGCCCGCCAGGCCTCGTCGGCTTCCCACATGATGCGCGACACCGCGCAGGGACCGCTTTCGCAATAGCCCTGCGGACGGCAAGGGTTGTTTTCGCGGATGTTGGTGCACACAAACGTTCGCGCCTTGCCCTCCACCGCTTCGACGATCTCCAGGAAAGTCAGCTCGGCCGGCGGCCGCGCCAGCCGGTATCCGCCCGACGGACCGAGCGTCGTATCGACCAGGCCCGCCTGCGACAGGCTTTGCAGCGCCTTGGAAAGATACTCCTTGGGAAGGCCGTGGAATTCGGCGAGCGCTTTTGTCGAGAGATAACGCCCGGCAGGTAGGCCTGCGAGAATGGCGCAGCAGTGCAGCGCCCATTCGACTTGGCTTTTCAGGATCATCAATGGATTCCGGGTCGATACCAATCAAGCTTATATTAAGGATATGAAATATCCCTATTTTCCTGCTGTGTAAACAGACAGCCGGCGCAGTGGTTACGAGGGACAGCAACGCCCACGCTCGCAGCCGGCCAATTGCAAACAGCGCGCCAAGCGATTATTCCGGCGTTCATGAGCAAAAATCCAATCCACATCGTCGGCGGCGGCCTCGCCGGCTCCGAGGCCGCTTGGCAAGCAGCGCAAGCCGGCGTGCCAGTGATCCTCCATGAGATGCGCCCCGTGCGCGGCACCGATGCGCACAAGACCGACGGTCTGGCCGAGCTCGTCTGCTCCAATTCCTTCCGCTCCGACGATGCCGAGAACAACGCCGTCGGCCTGCTGCATGCTGAAATGCGGCTCGCCGGTTCGCTGATAATGAGCGCCGGCGACGCCAACCAGGTGCCGGCCGGCGGCGCGCTGGCCGTCGACCGCGACGGTTTCTCCGACGCGGTTACGAAAAAACTCGAAGCGCACCCGCTGATCACCATAGAGCGCGAGGAAGTGCCGGGCTTGCCGCCGGCGGAATGGGACCAGGCAATCATCGCCACCGGGCCGCTGACAGCACCTTCGCTTGCCCAGTCGATCGCCGAAGCGACAGGCGCCGACGCATTGGCCTTCTTCGACGCCATCGCCCCGATCATCCATTTCGACACCATCGACATGGACACCTGCTGGTTCCAGTCGCGCTACGACAAGGTCGGGCCCGGTGGTACCGGCAAGGACTACATCAACTGCCCGATGGACAAGGAGCAGTATCTCGCCTTCGTGCAAGCGCTGGTCGACGGCCAGAAGACCGAATTCAAGCAGTGGGAAGGCACGCCCTATTTCGACGGCTGCCTGCCGATCGAGATCATGGCCGAGCGCGGCGTCGAGACGCTGCGCTATGGGCCGATGAAGCCGATGGGGCTGACCAATGCGCACAATCCGACGGTCAAAGCCTATGCGGTGGTGCAGCTGCGCCAGGACAATGCGCTGGGCACGCTCTACAACATGGTCGGTTTCCAGACCAAGCTGAAGCATGCCGAGCAGGTGCGCGTGTTCCGAACCATTCCCGGGCTCGAAAACGCCGACTTCGCCCGGCTGGGCGGCCTGCACCGCAACACCTACATCAACTCGCCGACCCTGCTCGACGCCTCGCTGCAGCTGAAGTCGCGGCCCGGCCTGCGCTTCGCCGGCCAGATCACCGGCTGCGAGGGCTATGTCGAGAGCGCGGCCATAGGTCTCCTCGCCGGCCGCTTCGCTGCTGCCGAGCGGCTAGGCCATGCGCCATCGCTGCCGCCACTCACCACCGCCTTCGGTGCATTGCTCAACCACATCACCGGCGGCCACATCGTCTCCGATGATGAGCCGGGCAAACGCTCATTCCAGCCGATGAACGTCAATTTCGGCCTGTTCCCGCCGGTGGAGGCGCCGAAAACCGAAGGCAAGCGCCTGCGCGGCAAGGACAAAACGGTTGCCAAGCGCCACGCGATCACGTCGCGTGCGCGGGCTGATTGCCGGGAGTGGCTGGGATTGCCGGCGCAACCAGAAACGGCCGAAGCCGCGGAGTAACCCCTACTCCGCCAGCTCAGCCCTTACCATCGGCAGCCCCGGCTTGCCCGCCTCGCCCGGGTTCCTCCTGACATAGGCCGCCTTCAAACTCTCTGAAGTCTCGCGCGAGTCGTCATGGCTCCAGCCCGGCGGCTTGATCAGGTAGTTGAGCCGGTCGCGCATCGTCAGTCCCGGCGCGAAGGCATCCCTGAACATGCCTATCCACTCGTGGAACGCCACTTTCAGCGGATTGAAGGTGCCGAGATTTTTCACGATGCCATAGCGCGGCCGGTCCTCCTCCAACTCCTCGACGAAGGTGCCGAACATGCGGTCCCAGATGATCAGCGTGCCGGCATAGTTGGCGTCGAGATAGCGCGGATTGGTGGCGTGGTGGACGCGGTGGTGCGAGGGCGTGTTGAAGATGAATTCGAACCAGCCCCACATCTTGCCGATCGCTTCGGTGTGGATCCAGAACTGCCAGACCAGGTTGAAGCCGAAGGTGAAGGCGATCACCGCCGGGTGGAATCCGAGCAGCACCAAAGGCGCCTGCAGCACGAACATGAAGGTGAACAGCCCGGTCCAGCTTTGCCGGAGCGCCGTCGACAGATTGTAGTGCTGGCTGGAATGGTGATTGACATGCTCGGCCCACACCCAGCGCACCCTGTGCGCGATGCGGTGATAGACATGGTAGCGCAGGTCATCGAGCAGGAAGGCAGCCAGGAACACCCATACCGACAGGCCGAGATTGAAGACGCGGAACTGCCACAGCCACAACAGCGCCCAGTAGGAAACGACGCCGAGCAGGAGGCCGGCAACGACATTGCCGGTGCCCATCATCAGGCTGGTCAGCGTGTCGCGCGTCTCGAACGAGCCCTTGGCGCGGCCGGTCCGCACCAGCCAGAGTTCGATCAGGATGGCGGCGACGAAGAACGGAATGGCAAGCTGGGTCACTTCAGGGAAATTGTAGTCGTCCATCACGCGGCCTCCCTCGCCAGGCTCGGAATGTGCGGCGAAAGCGCTGCCGCGATAGCCTTGGCGTCAGCCTTGTCGGTGAAGGCAAAGCGTCCGCCTTTCCAGGTGAAGTCAGCCAGCTTCAGCGTGATCGCGCCGGCTTCGTCGACGTCGACGGCCGGGACATCGTGCGGCGTGACGATGCGGGTCAAGAAGCAGTCGCCGACGCTGTGGACGATGCCGCAGCGCCCTTGCCCGAGATCGAGGAACGCCGTCCTGCTATCCGCCGTCAGGCGCACCGCTCCCGCTTTCTCGTCCGGAAAATCATCGGCAAACCGGCTGAGCGCCTGATCCGCACCGGCAAGCGTCGCAATCTTGCTGCCGCCGGTGAAGTGCACGGCGAGCACCGACAGCGCGATGCCGACAACGACGAGTGCGACCAGCACAGGCAGGCTCATGAACAGGAATCTCCTCCGGACCGGTCGCGTCTTTTGGCGACGATTTCGGGCCGAAGAATCTCTAGCACGATTGACGTTTACGTCAAATGGCTGGCCAGCCCCGCGTCGCGCGTCTGAGCAACAGCCAATGCCGGCGCAATGCCGAAAGGCGCACCGCTCCAGCCAGAGGCGAACGGCGGCCGTCCTTCATCTTGCCGAGATAGGCTCTGGTAAGGGCCAACGGCAAAAAAGCCGGGCGTAGCGTCTCTGGAACGGCCGAAGCCCCTTGCTCGAAAGCGCTGAGATGCTCCTGCGCCAATGCCATCATCGCTGCCACCGCTCGCTCCGCACCGGGACCGCCATCGCCGCTGACAAACTCCTCAGGCGACGACCCCGCCGCTGCCAGAATATCGGCCGGCACAAAGCATTGGCCGCGCCGTCGATGCAGCGGCAACAACAGCAGAAGTCCGGTCATCGCCTGCGCACAGCCCGCCCGGCCCGCCAGTTCGGCAAAACGCGGCGCCTCGATGGGATCGAGCACCATCGCCGCAAGCTGGATCAGCGCTGCCGCCGTCTCGCCACAATAGCCTTCAAGATCGGTACGCGACGGCATCGGATCGTCATAGAGGTCGAAGATGCGGGCGTCGAGCATGTTGTCGAAGGCAGCTTTCGGCAGGCCGCGATCGGCAATCGTGGCCTTCAGCGCGTCGGCGAGCGGGTTGCCGGAGACTGCGGCCTCAGTGGCGATGACATCGCGCCACCATTGCAACCTCACCTCGCCAGGCAGCGCCTCGTGAATACGATCGCGGACAGACGCGATCTCGGCATTAAAGGCGTAAAGCGAAAACAGCGCCTGGCGCTTGTCGGCAGGTGCATAGAGCGCGCTGACATAGCGGTCGTGGTCGCCGGCGCGCACCGCCTCCATGACGATGTTGGCGGTATCGGTCACGTCAGTCGACGGCGATAAGGGCTGCGGCCACGGCGCGGTCTTCGGCAAGCAGCACATTGTAGGTCCGCACCGCCGCTCCCGTCGACATCGGGTCGGAGGCAATGCCCGCCGCTTTCAATGCCGCGCGCAGTGCCGCCGGCAACGGTCGCAAATCCTTGCCGGTGCCGACCAGCAGGATCTCGACCTTGCCGGCCTCGGCCAAAAGTAGGCTGAAATCCGCCGCCGTCAGCGCCAGCGGATCGGCCGGTTCCCAGCCATGGATGCCCGAGGGCAGGCACAGCAGCGAGCCGCGATGCGACATATCGGCGAAGCGGAAGCCGCCATTGCCATAGGCCTCGATCGGGGCGCGGCCGGGGAAATGCGCCTCGCGGATGACGATGCCTTTTGCCACCGGGGTGGCCGTCAGGTCGCCACGGCTTTGCCGCCACCCACCGGCTTCTCCTCGTCCGCCGTCGCCTGCGGCCTTAGCCTGAACAGGATCAGCAAGGGTGCTGCGATGAAGATCGACGAATAGGTGCCGAAGACGACGCCGAACAGCATCGCCATGGTGAACGACCGGATCACTTCACCGCCGAACAGCACCAGCGCCAACAGCGCCAGGATCGTCGTCACCGAGGTCAGCGTCGTTCTCGACAGGGTCTCGTTGATGGCGTTGTTCAGCAATTGCGGCAGCGGCATCTTTTTGTATTTTCTGAGATCCTCGCGGACGCGGTCATAAACGACGATCGTATCGTTCAACGAATAGCCGATGATGGTCAGGATCGCCGCCAACGACGACTGGTTGAACTCGAGCCCGGTGATGACGAAGAAGCCCAGCGTCATCACCACATCGTGCACCGTCGCCACGATGGCGCCAACGGCGAACTGCCATTCGAAGCGGAACCAGACATAGACCAGGATGCCTATCAGCGCGACCAGCATGGCAATGGTGCCTTGCTTGGCCAGTTCGCCCGAAACCGTGGGGCCCACCACTTCGACGCGGCGGAAATCATAATTATCCTGCAGCTCACCGCGCACCTTGTCGATGACGGTCTGCTCGGCATTCTCGCCACCCTCCTGGGTGCCGACGCGGATCAGCACGTCGTTGGGGGCGCCGAACTGCTGCACCTGCACTTCACCGATGTTGAGCTCCGACAGCCGGCTTCTGATATCGCCGATATCGGCGTCGCCTTGCTTGGACTGCACCTCGATGATCGAGCCGCCCTTGAAATCGATGCCGTAATTGATGTCGATGGTCAGGAATCCAATAACCGACAGGACCGACAGCAGGCTGGACAGCGCGAAGGTCCAGCGGCGGATGCCCATAAACGGGATTTTTGTGCCCGGCGGAATGAAGGTCACCGGCGCACGCGGCAATTCCTTCGGGCGCGCGCGGCGCAGCCAGATCGACACCAGCAGACGGGTGAAGGTGAAGGCGGTGAACACCGTGGTCAGGATGCCGATGGCGTAGGTGATGGCGAAGCCCTTGACCGGGCCGGTGCCGAGATAAAACAGCACCACGGTGGCGATCAGCGACGTCACGTTGGAATCGACGATGGTCGCCAACGCCTTCGAGAAGCCGGTATCGATCGCCTGGATCACGGAGCGGCCAAGCCGTCGCTCCTCACGGATGCGCTCATAAATCAGCACGTTGGAATCGACCGCCATGCCGATGGTCAGCACGATACCGGCAATGCCGGGCAAGGTCAGCGTCGCACCAAGCAACGACAACAGACCGACGATCATCGCCACGTGCACGGCAAGCGCAATGTTGGCGAGGAAGCCGAGGAAGCCGTAGGCGACGAACATGAAGGCGACGACAAGGATGGAGCCGATAATGCCGGCGACCTTGCCGGCATGGATCGAATCCTGGCCAAGGCCCGGGCCCACCGTGCGTTCTTCGATCACGGTCAGCTTTGCCGGCAGCGCGCCGGCGCGCAGCAGCACGGCGAGATCATTGGCGCTCTCGGCGGTGAAATTGCCCGAAATCTGGCCGCTGCCACCAAGGATCGGCTCGCGAATGACCGGCGCCGAGATTACCTGATTGTCGAGGATGATGGCGAATGGCTTGCCGACATTCTGCTGGGTCGCCTGGCCGAACCGGGTCGCGCCGCGCGAGTTGAAGGTGAACGAAACCACCGGCTCGTTGGTCTGCGAGTTGTAGGTTGCCGTCGCCTTGGCGAGATCTTCGCCGGAAACGATGACGCGGTTTTCGACCAGATAAGGAACCGGCGGATCATCCTGCGAGTAAAGCACCGAGGAGCCTGCCGGCGGGCGGCCATTCAGCGCATCCTGCACCGACATCGAGGTGTCGACCATCTGGAAGGTCATCTTGGCGGTCTGGCCGATGATCTCCTTCAGCCTTTGCGGATCCTGCAGGCCGGGCACCTGGACCAGCACACGGTCGTCGCCCTGCCGCTGCACGATCGGCTCGGTGGTGCCGAGTTCGTTGACGCGGCGCTCGACGACTTCGATCGACTGCGCCAGTGCGGCCGAGGTGCGGTATTTGATGCCGGCGTCGGTGACGGTGAATTTCAACAGGCCGGCTTCGGAATCATCCAGCGACATTTCCTGGATGGAGCCGCCGGTGAACAGGCCGGCAGCGACCGGATCGGTCAGCGGCTTCAGCGCCTTCTTCGCGGCGTCGATCTGATTTGGGTCGGTGATGCGCACCTGCACGGTCCTGCCGGTGCCGCCAAGGCCGGTATAGCCCACCTTGGCGTCGCGCAGCAGCGTGCGGATTTCGTCGCGCGTCGTCTCCAGCTGCGCCTTGACCAGATCGTTCTGGTCCATCTGCAAGAGGATATGCGAGCCGCCCTGCAGGTCGAGACCCAGCGTCATCTGCCGCTTCGGCACCCAGCTTGGCAGTTGCGCCAATGTGCTGGCGGGGAAAAGGTTGGGCGCGGCAAGGATGAACGTGGCGGCCACGGCCAGCCAGATCAGGATCATCTTCAGGCGCGAAAAATACAGCATATGGCGTCGTCCGTCAGGGCATACTGGCGGATCGTTCCGCCGACAATTCGGTTATTTCTTGGCGTTGTTATTTGCCACCGGCTCGCCCTTACCCTGCACATCGTCGATTGTCGAGCGCGCTAAGGTCAATTCGGCGCTGCCGTTGGCAGCGGTTTCAGCGTCAATCGCCTCTGTCGGTTTCCATTCTAATTCTGAACGCCGCCGGGCGCTATCGTGCGCACGTCGACTATTTTCAGCTTTGCCGGCATCGGGCCCGAACGCAGGAGTAGAGCAAGGTCGTCGGCGCTCTCCTTGGTGAAGTTGCCCGATATCTGGCCGGTACCACCCAGGATCGGCTCGCGGATGATGGGCGCCGAAATCACGCGATCGTCGAGGATTATTGCAAAGGGTCTGCCGACATTCTGTGAGGTCGCCTGGGCAAAACGCGTCTTACCCTTGGCGTCGAAGGCGAACGATACAACCGGCTCGTTCATGGCCGAGTTGTAGGTTGCCTGGGCATTGACGACGCTGTCGCCGGAAACAATGACGCGATTTTCGACCAGATACGGAACCGGCGGATCGTCCTGCGAATAAAGCACGGAGGACCCTGCCGGCGGACGGCCATTGATGGCGTCCTGTACCGGCATCGTCGTATCGACCATCTGCAAGGTCAAATTGCCGGGCTGCCCCAGAATGTCGGTAAGCCGAGCTGGCGTCTGCAAGCCGGGCACCTGAACAAGGATGCGGTCATTGCCTTGCGGCTTTACGATCGGTTCGACACCGATGCCGTCGCTGACCCGGCGTTCGACGACTTCCAGCGATTGCGCCAGCGCCATCGACGACCGCAGCTTCAAACCGTCATCCGTCAGCGTGAACCTGAGCAGTCCTGGTTCCGGCTCATCAAGCAGCATCTGCTTGACCGGATTATCCCCGGCGACCGGATCGGTAAATATCTTCAGGGCTTTCTTGGCGGCATCGACTTGTGCTGGATCTCTAATCTCGAGATGTGCCTCGCGGCCCGACTGACCAAGCCCCTTATAGCCAACTCGAGCGTCGCGCAGCAGCGTGCGAATGTCGGCAAGCACCGTCTCGAGACGAGACTTGATCAGATCGTCCTTGTCCACCTCGAGCAGCAACTGCGAGCCGCCCAGCTGCTCGAAGCTCGCGTGCCGATTAGGCAGCCAGGCAAGAAGATCGTCGAGCGTGCCGTCCGGCTTCAGGGAGCGCGCGCCGAGCAGCACGCCGAACACCACCACGACCGCAACCGCCAGCCAGATCAGGATCTTCGTAAGGCGCGAAAACCGCATATGGCGTTGCCCGTTGCTGGTTTACCCTGCCCTAAAATCCGGTTCTGTTCTGGACTTACTTCTTCGCGTTCTGGTTGGCCACCGGCTCGCCCTTGACCCGCACATCGGCGATCGTCGAGCGCAGTGCCGTCACCTTGGTGCCGCCGCCAAGGTCGATCTCGAGCTCATGGTCGTCGATCACCTTGGTCACCTTGCCGACGAAGCCGCCGCCGGTGATGACCGTGTCGCCACGGCGCACCGCCGAGAGCATCTCCTGGCGCTTCTTCAGCTGCGCGCGCTGCGGCCGGATGATGAGGAAATACATGATTACGAAGATCAGCACGAACGGGAGTATCATGCCGATATCCCCGAACGGGCCAAGCGGAGTTCCGGTGGCTTGGGCGTATGCCGGTGTGACGAACATCAAGAACTCCTGGTTACGAAGAAGGCCATAAGGCGGCCTCGCCAAATTTGGCCGGAATATAGTGGGTAAAGTTGCCAATGCAACTGGACGGCCCGGCTTTCGGCTGCTTTTCCAGCCCGGTGACCCGTGTTAGAGCATGCTCCCGGATAACGGGCGTGGTTTGCACAAAAGATCACGCTCAAACAAAAGCTTGGAACCAGTTCCTATCTCGCCCGGACCAGGACGATTTCCGCCCGCTACGCACGTTCGCAGAACAACAAAAGACCGAGACATGACCGACAGCACCATCGAGGCCCTGAACCAAAAGCTCGACCGCCTGATCGAGGCTGTCACCCGCCTCGCCCCGCCGCCGGTGCCGCAGACCGATCTTGCCGTGGCCGATTGCTTCGTCTGGCAGGCCGATCCCGGCTATCTCGAACCGGTGCGCAAGGTCAATCGCGTCGACATCGGCCTGATCCGCGGCGTCGACCGCGTGCGGGACATTCTGGTCGAAAACACCGAGCGCTTCGCCGCCGGCCACGCCGCCAACAACGTGCTGCTGTGGGGCGCGCGCGGCATGGGCAAGTCATCGCTGGTCAAGGCCGTGCATGCCGAGATCAACGCCAAAGCCAAATCCGACCTGCCGCTGAAACTGATCGAGATCCACCGCGAGGACATCGACACGCTGCCCAGGCTGATGGGCCAGTTGAAGGCGGCGCCCTTCCGCATCATCCTGTTTTGCGACGATCTGTCGTTCGACCATGACGACACTTCCTACAAGTCGCTGAAGGCAGCCCTTGAAGGCGGCGTCGAGGGCCGCCCGGCCAATGTCATCTTCTATGCCACGTCGAACCGCCGGCACCTGCTGCCGCGCGACATGATCGACAATGAGCGCTCGACGGCCATCAACCCGTCCGAGGCTGTCGAGGAAAAGGTTTCGCTGTCCGATCGTTTCGGCCTGTGGCTCGGCTTCCACAAATGTTCGCAGGACGAATATCTCGACATGGTCAACGGCTATGCCAGCCATCACGGGCTGGAGATCGACCCGGAGCAGTTGCGCGCCGAAGCACTCGAATGGGCAACGACGCGCGGCAGCCGCTCGGGCCGCGTCGCCTGGCAGTTCACCCAGGACCTAGCCGGCCGCCTCGGCAAGCCGCTCAACGATTGATGAGTTGGATTGCGCCGCCGACGCAAACCAACGACAGGTTATTTCGGCGGCGCCACCCGTCGCACGTCACGCGGCGTTTGGCCGATCTCGCGCCGCATCCAGTGCGCCAGGTGTGATTGGTGCGCGAAGCCGGTCAACGCCGCTATCTCGCTCGTGCTGAGATCGCCGCGCCGCAGCAGGACACACGCCCTTTCCACGCGGCGTCGCAACACATAGCGATGCAAGGTGACGCCCATCGCCGCCTTGAACCATGTGCGCAGATGCGAACTGCTCGCGCCGGCCACCCGGCTCAAGCGATCGATCGAAAGCGGCTCGTCGAGAGCGGCCTCGATGTGTTCGAGGACACGTTTGAGCTGGGCGTCAGACAACCGGTTCGCTCGAACCATGTCAGGGCCATCGAGGCCGAGCAGCCTCACCGCAAGCGCGGCGCCGATGCTTTCCGCAAACAAAGGGCCACTCGGCGCGCCTGCGGCGAGATCGCTCTGCAGCGCTTGAGCCAGATGCTCGATCCGCTGGTCACGCAGCAAATGTCGTGTGTCCAGCCGCGATGCTCGCGCCTTGCCGCCAAGTTCCGCGGCGACCCTTTCCATCAAGGCCGGCTGCAAGACGATCTCCATCGTGTCGAACGGGGTTTCGGCCTCGAAACCGCCCTCCTCGCCGGCCGGCACAAGGTCGATGTCGCCGGCGCGCCTGACGAAGTATCGCCCGGCCTGATTGCAGTAGGAACGCGTCGCCGCGCTTGCATGCACCATGATGCGATGGTGCGCCGCCCGGGGCAGCCGATGGACGCCTGCCTCGATATGCCGGCAAACCATCGTGACGTCGGACGAGGCCGGAGCGAATTGCGGAAGCATGCTCTCTCGATTCATGGCGAAACCTGTTCAAGATTTGGCAATTCCCGCGCGATTTTCAACGCCGCGAACCTGTACTCCCGCCTCTCCTTTAAATACGGAAGAGAGGTTGCGATGAGTTCGTATGTTGTTGTCGGCGCGGGCCCGGTTGGTCGCGAGACGGCTCGCCTTCTTGGCGAGGAAGGCCATGATGTCATCCTGACCAGCCGAAGTATCGGTTCGAACGTGTTGCGGAATGTGCGGTCGATACAGGCCGACGCCACGGACGCCTCGGCGCTGTCGCGTGTGTGCCAGGGCGCCGATGCCGTTTTCATGTGTGCCATGGCCACATATCATCGCTGGCCAACAGACTTTTTCCCCATAATCGACGGCACCGTGCGCGCCGCGGAAGCAGTAGGCGCCAAGCTCATCGTGCTTGGAAACCTCTATGGTTACGGCAGGAATGGCGAAAACCCGCTGCGCTCCGACATGCCGCTGGACCCGAATTCGAAGAAGGGAACCGCCAGGACGATCATGTGGCAGCGGGCGGCCCGCGCCAGCGTGCCGGCGATCGAAATCCGGTCCAGCGACTATCTCGGGCACGGCGCGATCAGCTACTTCTCGCTGATCGCGCTGCCCTCCATCATCGAGAGCAAGCCAACCGCTTTCATTGGTGACCTCGACGCCACTCATGCCTGGAGCTTCACCAAGGACGTCGCCAGGACGCTCGTCGCCGCCTCCCGCTACACCGGCGAATGGGGACGGGCGTTTCATGTCCCCTCGCAATACGCCTCGCCCAACGAGCTTATCCGCAAAACCGCGGCGATGCTTGGCCGGGATATTGCCGAGACGCACTCCTACTCTATCCCCGAGATGGAAGCGCTCGGCATGCATGAGCTGATCGAGATGAGGTACCTCTTCGAGACCCCCTTGCTGATTGATTCCTCCGACGCGGAGACGCTTCTGGGCGTTAAGGCCAGCAGCCTCAAGGAGATGATCGCCGACACCCTCCAGGATTATCTTTAAGTCCGGTCGTCAGGCAATCTTCCGCAACTGAAAAAGCCCGCCCCTTGCGGAGCGGGCTGAGCCGGCGGGCCGGACTGGAGGTCAGACGGCCTGCAATCGTTTATTGTTCTATTCGAGACAGCCCGACTATTCGAGATAGCCGGACGGATCGACCGGAGCGGAGTTCTTGCGCACTTCGAAGTGCAGTTTCGGCGAGTCGGTGGTGCCGCTCATGCCCGACAGCGCGATTTCCTGGCCGCGCTTGACCTTCTGGCCGCGCTGCACCTCGATCGAACTGGCGTGGCCGTAGACGGTGACCAGCCCGTTTTCGTGGCGCACCAGCACCGTGTTGCCGAATTCCTTGAGGCCGTCGCCGGCATAGATGACGACGCCATTCTCGGCCGCCTTGACCGGCGTCCCCTCCGGCACCGCGATGTCAACACCGTCCTTGCCGCCACCAAAATTGGAGATGACGCGGCCACGCACCGGCCAGCGCATCTTGCCGATGCCGGTGGCATCCGGCGCGACAGCGTCGTCGTCCTCGGCCTGCTGGATGACCTTGGCGTCCTTCTTCGGCGGCGTGTAGGTGGCGAGCGTCTCCGTCGGCTTTGCCGCCGGCTGGGTGGTGGCCGTCGTCACCGGATCGACCTTTGCCGGCTTGGCGCTGGCGACCGTTGCCGTGCCGCCGGCCGGAACCTTCAGCGTCTGGCCGATCTTGAGCAGACCGTCCTGCATGCCGTTGGCCTGCTTCAGCGCGACGACGCCGACGCCGGTCTTCCTGGCGATGGAGGACATGGTGTCGCCCGACTGCACGGTATAGGTTCCGGCACCCGCCTTGGGCGTGGCCGCAGCCGTCTGCTGCGCCGGTTTGTCGGTCGTCGGCTTGTTCGCGGCGGCCGAGGCGTCGACCTGCGCGGCGGATTTGCCGTCCTTGAGTTTCGGCTGCTGCGGCAGCACGGCGACCTTCTCCGGCGCCGGCGCCTTGGGGCCGTTCGCCGGCTTGCCATCGGCAACTTTCGGCTCGGTCCCCTTGCTCGAATAGGCATAGGCCGGGATGACCAGCTTCTGGCCGGTCTTGAGCCCCTTGGTGGCGCTTAAGCCGTTGACCTTCATGATCACATCGGCCGGCACGTGATAGCGCTGGGCGATGCCGGAAATGGTCTCGCCATCCCTGACGACGATCTCGGTGGCATGCGGCGTGCCGGCGGCCGGCTTCGGCGCGTAAGGCTCATCAGCATTCTTGAACGGCCTAGCCGCCTGGACAGTGCCGGTCGTCGTCGTCCTGTCGACATGCGGTGCCGGTCCAAGTGCCGGCGCGGAAGCGGTGCGCATCGGCGCCGCCGCCGGCTGGCTTGGCGGCGGCAGTTGCTGGACGGTGACCGGCTCCAGGCTGGAGCGGCTGACCGACTGGCTATGGCTGCCATCGATCGGCGCGGCGGCGATCGGCTCGGCCGCCACGTCGCCCGGATAGGGCTGTGCGGTGCTCTGCTTGTCGATGATGGCGCGCTGATTGTTGGTCGAGGAGGTGAAGACGTCGTCGACACCGTTGAATCGCGAGGCCTGGGAGCTACACCCCGCCGCCACGCCGGCTAGCATGAGAACAGCGCAGCCCCGCGACAGAGTACGCCCGTTTGCCTTCAAAACACTGAATTGCATCGCACTAACCCGCAGACCCGGTACACACTGGTCATGATTAAAGCGCGTTAATGTTACTGGCGGGTTAACCCATTAGAATCCGGCGCAAATTTTCTTAAAATATTCGAGCGTGCTGCTAGATGACGGCCGCCACGCTGCGCAGGATCGGCTGCAGGCGCACGGTTCCGATATCCTCGCGCTCGAAACGGCTGCCGACCTTGGTCAGCTTGGCCAGCACCTGCTCGCCCTCTTCCGGTCCGATCGGCGCAATGACGATGCCGCCGGACGACAACTGGTCGAGCAGGAAGCGCGGCAAGCTGTCGAATGCCGCCCAGGCGACGATGCGGTCGAACGGCCCTTCATTGGCAAGCCCATTCGAACCGTCCGCCTGGCGCACGACGACATTGCCGATGCCGAGCGCCTCGAAACGTTGCCTCGCCTGCTCGGCCAGCGTCTTGTAGCGGTCTATGCTGACGACCCGCGCCGCCAGCCGCGACATCACCGCCGCCGTGTAGCCCGACCCCGTGCCGATCTCGAGCACACGGTTGCCGGGCTCTATTGCCAACGATGCGATCACCGCCGCCTGCAGATCGGCGCCTTCGATCGCCTCGCCGCATTCGATCGGCAGCATGCCGTCCGACCAGGCGATGGAATGGTATTGGCCGTTGAGGAAGCCGCGCCGTGGCGTCGCTTCAAAGGCGGCGATCAACGCCTTCGGCACCGCGCCGCGGCCACGCAGGCGCAGCAGGAAAGCGGCAAAACCCTCGCGGTCGTCTAGCGGCAAGTTCATGCAAAAACCTTGTTCATGCCAAAACCTTAATCAGACAGAGCCTTGGTCAGTTGATCGCGGATTTCATGCGCGGTGAGGTCGAGTTGCAGCGGCGTCACCGACACCAGCCTGTTGCGCAGGGCATGGAGATCGGTGCCTTGCTTGCCTTCGACCGGCTCGCGGCCGAAGCGCAGCCAGTAATAAGGCAGGCCGCGCCCGTCCCGGCGCTCGTCGACCCACAGGCTGTGCACCAGCTTGCCTTGCGAGGTGACCACGGTGCCGGTGACCTCGTCAGGCAGGCAGTTGGGAAAATTGACGTTGAGCAGCACGCCGTCGGGCAGCGGCATGGCGATCAGCTTCTTCAGCAGCGCCGGAGCCAACGTCTCGGTGGTCTCGTAGGGAACGACGCGATCCTCGCCGACATAGGAATAGCCCTGGCTGAGCGCGATCGAGCGGATGCCGAGCAGCGCGCCTTCCATGGCGCCGGCGACCGTGCCGGAATAGGTGACGTCGTCGGCGATGTTGGCGCCGGAATTGACGCCGGACAGGATCAGGTCGGGCGCGCCGGGCAGGATCTTCTTGACGCCCATGATAACGCAGTCGGTCGGCGTGCCGCGCACGGCATAATGCTTCTCGCCGATCTTCCTCAGGCGCAGCGGCTCCGAGATCGACAGCGAATGCGCATAGCCCGACTGGTCCTGCTCCGGCGCCACCACCCAGACATCGTCCGAAAGCGTGCGGGCGATGCGTTCGAGCGACGCCAGGCCCTCGGCGTGGATGCCGTCATCATTGGTCAGAAGAATGCGCATTATTTCGATTCGATCTTCGCCAGACCGCCCATATAAGGCCGCAGCACTTCAGGAATCGTTACGCTGCCATCCTCATTCTGGTAGTTTTCGATGACAGCTATGAGCGCGCGGCCAACTGCGGTTCCCGAACCGTTGAGCGTATGGACGAAGCGGTTGCCCTTGCCGTCCTTGTCCTTGTAGCGGGCGTCCATGCGGCGCGCCTGGAAATCGCCGCACACCGAGCAGGACGAGATTTCGCGATAGGCGTTCTGGCCGGGCAGCCAGACCTCGATGTCGTAGGTCTTGCGTGCGCCAAAGCCCATGTCGCCGGTGCACAGCGTCATGGTGCGGAACGGCAGGCCGAGCCGCTTCAGCACTTCCTCGGCGCATTGCGTCATCCGCTCATGCTCGGCCAGCGAAGACTCCTGGTCGGTGATCGAGACCAGCTCGACCTTGTAGAACTGGTGCTGGCGCAGCATGCCGCGTGTGTCACGCCCGGCCGAGCCGGCTTCCGAGCGGAAGCACGGCGTCAGCGCGGTATAGCGCAACGGCAGTTTCTCATGCGCCGTGATCTCCTCGCGCACCAGATTGGTGAGCGGCACTTCGGCGGTCGGAATCAGGCCCAGCCGGCCGTCGCCATGCGGCGTGAAGAACAGATCGTCCTCGAATTTCGGCAACTGGTTGGTGCCGAACAGGACCTCGTCCTTGACCATCAGCGGCGGGATGATTTCCTCATAACCGTGCTCGGTCGTGTGCAAATCGAGCATGAACTGGCCGATGGCGCGCTCCATGCGTGCCAGCCCGCTCTTCAGCACGGTGAAGCGCGACCCCGACAGCTTTGCCGCCCGCTCGAAATCCATCATGCCGAGCGCTTCGCCGATCTCGAAATGCTCCTTCACCCAGTTCGGCCGCGTCGGCACCTTGCCGACAATGTGTTTGACGACATTGTCGTGCTCGTCCTTGCCGACCGGAACGTCATCGAGCGGCACGTTAGGCAGCACCGCCAGCGCATCGTTCAGCGCCTTGTCGAGTTCGCGCTCGCGCGCCTCGCCATTCTGGATGAAGGTCTTGATGTCGCCGACTTCGGCCTTGAGCTTTTCGGCAAGGGCTGCGTCGCCCGAGCGCATGGCGTTGCCGATCTCCTTCGAGGCGGCGTTGCGGCGCTCCTGCTTGGTCTGCAATTCGGTGACGTGCTCGCGACGCGCCTCGTCCCTGGCAATCAGATCATCGACCGTGGACTGCGCCTCGTCAGCCGACCACGAACGCTTTGCCAGCGCCTCGACAAGGGCCTTCGGGTTGTCGCGAATCCATTTGATGTCAAGCATGGGTAGTACGCTCCTGAGCTAGGCCAGAGGGCGTAAACCGCATCCTTGACCGATGCAAGACGAGCGTTCAGCGACCGTCGCGTTTTTCCGCAGACGCGGACACCAGAACGGTGCGGCTAGGAGGGAGCCTGCGTCGAGGACGCTTTCGCTGCCTTTTCGGCCACGGCTTCGGCAGCTTCCTGCTTCTCGCGCGCCAGCTTCTGCTTGACCTGATCGCGCTCGATGAACCGGGCCGCCCAGATCGAGACTTCGTAAAGCAGGATGGTCGGGATGGCCAAACCGATCTGGCTCATCGGATCGGGCGGCGTCAGCACGGCCGCGACGACGAAGGCGATGACGATCGCCCATTTGCGCTTTTCGGCCAGCGCCTTCGACGACAGCATGCCGACGCGCGTCATCAGGCTGGTCACCACCGGCAGCTGGAACACCAGGCCGAAGGAGAAGATCAGCGTCATGATCAGGCTGAGATATTCCGACACTTTCGGCAGCAGCGAAATCTGAACCTGGTCGTCGGTGCCGGCCTGCTGCATGGCGAGGAAGAACCACATCACCATCGGCGTGAAGAAGAAATAGACCAGCGACGCGCCCATCAGGAACAGGATCGGCGAAGCGATCAGGAACGGCAGGAAGGCGTTGCGTTCGTTCTTGTAGAGGCCGGGCGCGATGAATTTGTAGATCTGGGTGGCGATCAGCGGAAAGGCGATCACCATGCCGCCGAACATGGCGAGCTTGACCTGCGTGAAGAAGAATTCCTGCGGCGCCGTGTAGATCAGCTCGACCTTGTGCGGATCGAGCCCAGCCCATTGCGTCGCCCATTTGAACGGGATGACCAAAAGGTTGAACAGCTTCTTGGCGAAGAAGAAGCAGACGAGGAAAGCGGCGAAGAAGCCGCCGATCGACCAGATCAGCCGCCGCCGCAGTTCGATCAGATGCTCCATCAGCGGAGCCGACGACTTCTCGATCTCGTCCTTTTCGCTGTCCGCAATGCTCACTTGGCGGCTCCCGCCGTCTTCTTAGGCGCAGGCTTTTTGGCCGGCGCAGGCTTCGGGTCAGCCTTTGTCGCTGCCTTTGGTGCAGCAGCTGATTTACTGGCTTTTGCCGGTGCCACCTTGGCGGGCGCTGCTGACGCCTTGGCCGAAGCTTTGGCGGCTGGTGCCGACTTTGCCGGTGCTGCCTTGGTTGCCGCTGTCTTGGGTGCCGGAGCGTTCGCTTGCTTCGGTGCCGCGGCCTTCTTTGCAGGCGCATTTTGCGGCGCTGTCGTTGCAGCGGCCGCTGTTACCACGGACTCGTCGGTCATGGCCGGGAAGATCGGCGCTGGCGGGGCAGCGTCCGGAGCGCTCACACCGGGCATCACCGTGGCGCCGTTCTTGAGCGGCTCGGCTGCTTGCGGCGTCTCCGCCGCCGGCGTTGAGGGATCGACGGCGGGCTTCGGCTTCATCACCGCATCGACGCCGGAGCGCACATCGGCTGCCGCCTGTTCGAACGGATTGAGCTGCTTGCGGATCTCGGCTGCCGGATTGAGGCTTCGCAGCGTATCGACCGACTTCTTGACGTCGTCGAGTTCGGCTTCCTTCAGCGCCTCGTTGAACTGCTTCTGGAAGTCGGCGGCCATCGCGCGCAGCTTCGCCGTCGTGCGGCCAAAGGTGCGCAGCATATTTGGCAAATCCTTGGGCCCGACGACCACGATCATGACGATCGCGATCACCAGCATTTCGGTCCAGCCGACTTCAAACATGGCAATCTGTTCCGACTAGAACCTTGGGCTAGCTCTTGCTGGCCTTTTCCTTCACTGCCGAAACGGTCTCGTCGGGGCGGTGCTCGACGGTGCGCTTGTCATCGGCGGTGTCGTCGTCGGCCATGCCCTTCTTGAAGCTCTTGATGCCCTTGGCCATGTCGCCCATCAGCTCGGGAATCTTGCCGCGGCCGAACACCAGCAGCACGATCACCAGCACGATCATCCAGTGCCAAATCGAAAATGAACCCATTGTAACTCTCTCTCGAATGTTTTCCCTGGCGATGATCTATGCGTTTTCGCGTTGGGATTCAAACACAACCGCGACAAAGTTTATGAAGGCGCGGCTTATGTCACGCATTTTCGGCAAAGCTGCCCGCTACCAATCGGCGCATCTACATCTGGAAAGCGGCTTTTGACAGGCGCTGCCGGGTCAATCTTCCGTGACGCGCGGCGTCAACAGGCCGAGTTCCTCGAGGTCGATGTCGGTCAGCGCGTCCTCATCCTCGGTCAGCGCATCCGGATCGGCCGGCGGCAGCGGGATAGCGAAATTCGACGGCATGCGGCCGGAAAGCAGCCCCGCCCCCTTCAACTCGTCCATGCCGGGAAGATCGCGGATTTCCTCCAGCGCGAAATGATCGAGGAAGCTGTCCGTCGTGCCGTAGGTGACCGGACGGCCGGGCGTGCGGCGACGGCCGCGCATCCGCACCCATTCCGTCTCCAGAAGCGTGTCGAGCGTGCCCTTCGACGTCTCGACGCCTCTGATGTCCTCGATCTCGGCGCGCGTCACCGGCTGGTGGTAGGCGATGATCGCCAGCACTTCGAGCGCCGCGCGCGAAAGCTTTCGCTGCTGGACCGTATCGCGGCTCATCAGGAAGGCGAGATCGCCGGCGGTGCGGAATGCCCAGGCGTCGCCGACCCGGACCAGATTGACGCCGCGCCGGGCATAGATTTGCTGCAGATCGGCCATGGCAGCGGCGATGTTGATGCCGTCGGGCAGTCTGGCTGCGAGCTGTTTTTCACTGACCGGCTCGGCGCTGGCGAACACGATCGCCTCGGCCATGCGCACGGCTTCCGCCATATGCAGCCGCTCGCCAGGATTCATGGGCGCGTTCTGGGGCGAATTGTGGGTGTCGGTCGGGTCCTGGGCGATAATGCCCTCCTCCGTCTCTTCTTCGACCTTGAACGGAATGACCGAAGCGTTGGCGCGTTCGCTCATGATGCCACCTCAACTGCCTTGATTGCCGATGCCCGGTGGTCGCGCAGATAGATCGGCGCAAATGCCTGCTCCTGCCGCACATCAATCTGGCGCTCGCGCACCAGTTCCAGTGTCGCGGCGAACGAACTTGCGATCGCCGTGCGCCGTTCTTCCGGGCTCGTCATATATTCTATCAGGAAGCTGTCGAGCGTCGTCCAGTCACGCATCGAACCGATCAGCCGGGCCAGGATGTCGCGCGCATCCTTGAGCGACCAGACGCCGCGCCTGGCGATCGTCACATTGGTGATCGCCTGTTTCTGGCGCTGCTGGGCATAGGCGGTGAGCAGATCGTAGAGCGAAGCCGAATAGGCGTTGCGCTTTTCGACGATGACCATTTCGGGCATGCCGCGCGCAAACACGTCGCGGCCGAGCCGGTTGCGGTTGACCAGCCGCGCCGAGGCGTCGCGCATGGCCTCCAGCCGTTTCAGCCGGAATTGCAGCACCGCCGCCAGTTCCTCGCCGCTCTCGCCTTCCTCGCCGGGCTGCTTGGGGATCAAAAGCTTCGACTTGAGGAAGGCCAGCCACGCCGCCATCACCAGATAGTCGGCGGCAAGCTCGAGCCGCAGCGCCCTCGCCGTCTCGACAAAGGTCAGATATTGCTCGACCAGCGCCAGGATCGAAATGCGCGCCAGATCGACCTTTTGTGTGCGGGCAAGGTGCAGAAGAAGGTCGAGCGGACCTTCGAAACCGGCGACATCGACGACCAGCGACGGATCGCCGGTGACACGTGAATCGTCGTTCTCGGCCCACAGACGGTCCATCGGTGCGGCCTTCGCAGCCTTGCTATCCAATGTTTCCGCCACTTGCCCCTTTGTCTCCTGTCTAGGCCACTGCGTCAAAATAGGTGGCAAACTCGGCGCGTATCTCGGTTTCGTCGGCCCGGTCACGATCCCTTATATAGGTCAGCGCCCGCTTGGCGCGTTCCAGCGACGTGCCTTCAAGTCCTGTGGTTCGCGATGCGATGCCCGCCATCTCCTCGAAAACGCCATTGCAGTGAAGGACCAGATCGCAGCCCGCCGCAAGGATCGCCGCCGCCTTTGTCGGGAAATCCCCAGAAAGTGCCTTCATCGAGGTGTCGTCGCTCATCAGAAGCCCGTCGAAGCCGATCTCGCGGCGGATGATCTCGTCGATGACCTTGCCCGACGTGGTCGCCGGGTTGTTTGGATCGATGGCGCTGTAGACGACATGCGCCGTCATCGCCATCGGCAGATGGCTAAGCTCCCGGAACGGGGCGAAATCATGCCGCTGCAGGTCGCTCAGCGAGGCATCGACCACAGGCAGTTCGAAATGCGTGTCGGCAAAGGCGCGCCCATGGCCCGGAATGTGCTTCATGACCGGCAGCACGCCGCCCAACATCAGCCCTTCCGCCGCCGCGCGGCCAAGCTCGATGACCGGACGCGGCTCCTTGCCGTAGGCGCGCGCGCCGATAACGTCGCTGGCGCCCTCGATCGGCACATCCAGCACCGGCAGGCAATCGGCCGAGATGCCGTAGCGCAACAGGTCGAAAGCATGCAGCCGCGCCATCAGCCAGGCGGCACGCGTGCCGGCATCATGGTCCTTGCGCCACAATGCGCCGAGCGCACCGCCGGCCGGATAGTTCGGCGCCAGCGGCGGCCGCAGGCGCTGCACCCTTCCACCTTCCTGGTCGATGAACACCAGCGCATCGGGGCGCCCGATGCAGTCGCGCATTTCGGCGACCAGATCGCGGATCTGCTCGGTCTCGCCGATGTTGCGCGCAAACAGGATGAAGCCCCACGGGCATTCATTGCGATAGAAGCGGATTTCGTCGCGAGTGAGCGATTTCCCGGCACAGCCGAGGATCATGGATTTTGATTCGGTCATCCCAAGAGTTTAGGGCTTCGCGCCGTCAAAGGGAATCACCCTGGACGGCAAGCGCCTGAACCGCTTGCTCATCCACATGAAAAAGCCGGCGCGACCCCTTGGGACGCGCCGGCTTTGATAATTGGATCAGGTCTTAGCGCGACACGAAGCAGTTGCCGCCGGCAGCCTTGTAGCTGGTGCACAGATTAATCGCATCATTGCGCGACTGCGCCGGGACGCGGACGCGGTAGAAAGTGCCCTTGCCGGCGATCTCGGCCTTGACGATGTTGGCGGTGCGGCCGGCCAGCACGCTGCCGTAGCGGCGCTGCAGGTCGGCATAGTTGGCCTGGGCGCTTTCGACCGTCGGCTGCGAAGCAATCTGCATCGACCACGAACCGCCGCCTGATGTCGAAGCCGTCGCCGGAATGGAGGCAACCTGGTCGGGCTTGACCTCACCGACCACATCGACCGGCTGGTCGGACGGGCGCTGCGGCGCCACGGCAACCGTCTCCGGCGTGTTGGCGGACTGGGTCTCAACCTTCGGCGCGGTCGCCGGCTTCACCGGCTTGACCGGCTTGGCGGTCTCGGCACTGGCCTGGTCGCTGTTTGCCTGATCGGTGGCAGGCGCCACGGTGCCGGTCTGCTCGGCATCGGCTGAAGGGGCGACGTGCTGCGGCGCCGGATCGGTCGGCTCGGCAGCTGCAATTTGCGGCGCGGCCGGCGCCGGATCCTCGCGTGCCACCAGCGAGCCGTCAGGCTTGACCACCATGGTCCGCACCTTGCGCGGGGCAACGGCGACCGTATCGGGGTTCTTGTCGGCTTCCTGCAGAACCTGCGCGATGCGGTCCTCGGATTTGGGCGCGGGGGCTGCAGCCGCATCGGGATTGCCGGCAGCGTCGGGGTTTCCGGCGGCATCGGTGCCCGGGGCAGCGTCGGTCTCGTCGGGCGACAGATCGACAACGCGGCTTTCCGGCTCCTTTGCCTTCACATCGACCGGCTCTTCGGTTGATGTGACCAGCTTCTCCTGCACCGGCTCGGCCGGTTTGGTGCCCTTGGCGACCGCGTCATAAACCTTGTTGTCCTGGTTCGGCACCACAGCGCCACCCGGATTTTCCGGCTTGACCTTGATCGGGGTGTTATCAGCCTTGACGATCACGGGAGCGTCGCTGCCGCCCTTGCCGCCAAAGGACAGGGCAAAGGCGCCGAGGCCACCGATAACGGCCACCGCGGCGACGACCGCGGCGATAAACAGGCCGCTCCGGCGCGGCTTTGCCGCTTCCTGTTCGGCAAGGCCCGGCACCGTCATCGCCTCGTCCAGGTCCGGATCGTAGTCGAGTTCGTCGACCGAGAAATCGTCGGCCTGCGAAACCGGCTGACTGCCGGGCAAATCGCCCATGTCGAAGCCACCGGCTGCATAGGCAGTTTGCGCTGCGGCGGCAGGCGCATCGGCGGGCTGCGCCGCATAAGCGCGCTGGTCGAGCTCATGGCCCGAACTGAAGCCGGAGCTGTAGGAATCGTCGTCATAGCCGGCATTGCGTACCGCAGCTTGTGGCGGCGCCACTTCCACCGCGTTCATGTCGGTGAGCAGGCCGGCGAATTCGGCGTCGATATCGTCATAGGCCGCTGGCTCGTCTTCCTGGAAGCTGAGCTCGGGAATATCGAGGTCGTCGGCGATCGCCACCACGCGCTCCGGCACATCGACCGTCTCGACATCCGGCATCTCGTCATAAGCCTGAGGCGGCGCTTGGCGCGTCGGCGCTGGCGCTGCATAAGCAGCGACCGGCTGGTCGCCGTAGGTTGGTGCGGCTGCCGCAGGCACGGAAGGCTTTTCTGCAAAAGAAGCTTGGGGCTGCGCAGCAACGGAAGGCTGCGCAGGGGTCGGGGTCACGCGGCTCCACGAACGCGCCGGCTCCGGCGGCGTCGAGCGCCAATCGCCAGCGACCTGTGCGGCTGTGTCGTCATCACCGAGATCGATGCCTTTGGCCAAGGCCGCGTCGAAGGCATGATCGTCGAACTCGATCTCAGGCTCATGGCCCTCGAGTTCACCGGCAAGCAGATCGTCGAAATCGGCATCGTTCTGGGCTGCGGCGGCTTGAGGAGCCTGCGCAGGCGCGTGTTCGTCCAGGTCCCAGTCAAGATTGTCGGCAGAAGCCGCCGGCGCCGCGGCGGACCGCTGCACCGGCACGACAGGCTCATAGGCCCGTGTGGGCTCGATGACTGGCGCCGGCCGTGGTGTGGTCATCGCGCCAAGCAGCGCGTTGAGTTCATCTTCCAAAGTCCGTTCGTCAGCAGCCGGCGCGGCCGGGGTCGCCACAACGGTGGGCGCCACAACAGCGGGCGCTACATAAGCGGGTGCGACCGGGGCTGGCTGGACCGGGGCGGCGGCGGCCTCGGCAGCCGGCTCGTGGTCGGCAACCGCGTCGTCGATGCTCAGGTCGAAATCGTCGAACGCTTCGTGCGCGGCCTCATGAGAGGGGCTTGCCTCCGCAGTCCACGCCGGCGTCTCGTCGACTTCCGGCGCATCCATCTCAACCGGGGCGCTGGCCTCCAGATCGCTGACATCCAGATCGCGCTCTTCCGGAGCCTCGGCTTCGACAGGCTGAGCTTCGAAAGCCTGAGGCTCGAAATCCTGGCCAGCGAAATCCCGGGCAGCGAAATCCATGTCGACATCGGCCATTGCGTCGTCGAAATGGTCGGAAAAATCCTCATCGGCAACAGCGTGGTCGCCGGCGTCGACGACCGGCGCCTCTGTTGCCGGAGCGGCATACTGGTCCTGCGCCGGCACATTTCTGTCCAGCGTCAGTTCGTCTTCCAGCGACAGCGAGACGGCATTGTCGAAATCATCGTCGAATGCGACATCGTCAGCAGGCGCAGCAGCAACCACGGCGACACCAGCGCTATGGGCGACGTCATCGGTCGCATCGTCATCGAGCAATCCCTGCTCGAGCGAGGCGGCAAGCTCATCGTCCATCGGCAGGTCGTCTTCGAGCGGCGACACGTTTTCCAGCGAGCTGGCGACAGCCATGTCGAAATCGTTATCGAATGCAGGTTCGTCGAATGCGGGCTCGGCAAACGAAGGTTCGGCGGCTGGCGCCACGGCCTGCGGGCGAGTGCCAAAATCATGATCGGCGGCGTCGTCGAACACGAAATCATGGTCCAGCGAAGCGGCAAGCGCATCGTCCATCGCGGCATCGGCGGTTTCGAAAGCCGGCTCGCGACTCTCGGCGGCAGGTTGGTGAACCTCGGGAGTTGGCTGGCTAACCTCCATGGAGACGAGGTCGTCGCCGAGTTCGCCCATCAACTCCTTCTCGAGGTCGATGTCGAAATCGCCCTCGTCCGCAACCTTCTGGACGACCGGCGCCTTTGGTTTGACCGGCTGGCGTGGATCGAAACCCATGATCCTGGTCAGTTCCGCGAACGGATCATCCTCGGCGATGTCGTTGTTGTCGGCTGCTCTCAGTTGGGTTCTGTCTGCCATTATTGTTCCCGAACTCGCACTCATTCGGACGCCATGGACGTCGCGCAGGGTTGGCCCTTACCAGCGCAATGTGGGCAAATGGTGACAGGTTTTTTAGTCAAACCTAACGCATTTCGGTGGGCGCATCAGCCCCAATCAGCGTCAGGCCGGAGGTCAAAACATCCGAAACAGCCTGCACCAGCCCTAGTCTGGCATGTGTCAATTGTCGGTCGTTAACCTTAACAAAACGTAAGTCGGGATTATCGGTGCCCCGATTCCAGTGGCCATGAAAGCTGGAGGCCAGATCGTAGAGGTAGAATGCCAGCCTATGCGGCTCCAGCGCAAGGGCTGCGGATTCGATCAGCCGGGGATATTCAGCCAGCTTCCGGATCAGGCCGATCTCGCCCTCATCGGTCAGCGACGCCGAGGCGGCCGCCAGGCTTTTGCGGTCGAAATTGGCTTCGCCCAACTGCTCGCTCGCTTGCCGGAACACCGAATGGCAGCGCGCCGAGGCGTACTGCACGTAGAACACCGGATTGTCCTTCGACTGCTCGGTCACCTTGGCGAAGTCGAAGTCGAGCGGCGCGTCATTCTTGCGGAACAGCATCATGAAGCGCACCGCGTCACGGCCGACCTCTTCAATGACTTCCCGCGCCGTGATGAAATTCCCAGCCCTTTTTCCCATCCGGACCGGCTCGCCGTCGCGAAACAGCTTGACCAGATTGCTAAGCAGAACCGTGAGCTTCACGTCGTCGCCGGCAATCGCCCGCGCCAGCGCTTCCAACCGCTTGACGTAACCGCCATGGTCGGCCCCTAGCACATAGATCAGGTCGACAAAGCCGCGGTCGACCTTGTCCTTGAGATAGGCGACATCGGCGGCGAAATAGGTGAACGAGCCGTCGGACTTGACCAGCGCCCGGTCCATGTCGTCGCCAACCGCGGTCGAGCGGAACAAAGTCTGCTCGCGGTCTTCCCAGTCGTCCGGCTTTTCGCCCTTGGGCGGCGGCAGCTTGCCCTTGTAGATGTGGCCCTTCAGCGTCAGATCGTTGATCGCCGAGCGGATCTTCTTGGCGTTGTCGGCATGCAGCGTGCGCTCGGAGAAGAACACGTCGTGATGCACGTTGAGCAACGCCAGATCCTCGCGGATCATCACCATCATCGCATCTATGGCGCGGTCCTTGACGATGGCCAGCGCCTCGTCATCCGGCATTTGCAGCAGGCTGCGGCCGAACTCTTTCGCCAGCGCCTGGCCAAGAGGGACCAAATAGTCGCCGGGATAAAGGCCAGGCGGAATTTCGCCGATCTCGTCGCCGAGCGCCTCCCGATACCGCAATATGACCGAGCGGCCGAGCACGTCGATCTGACCGCCGGCGTCGTTGATGATGTATTCCTTGGTCACGTCATAGCCGGCGAAGCCCATCAGATTGGCCAGCGTGTCGCCGACCACCGCACCCCGGCAATGGCCGACATGCATCGGTCCGGTCGGGTTGGCCGACACATATTCGACATTGGTCTTCTTGCCGCCGCCGATGGTCGAGCGGCCATAGTTGCGGCCCTGCCCGAGCAGCGCGGTCAGATGCGCCTGCCAGAAGGCGTCCTTGAGCCTGAGATTGACGAAGCCCGGGCCGGCGACGTCGGCTGCGGCGACATCGGCGTCGCTGCGCAGCGCTTCCACCAGCCGTTCGGCCAGCGCGCGCGGATTCTGCCCTGTCGGCTTGGCCAGTACCATCGCCGCATTGGTAGCAAGATCGCCATGGCTGGCGTCGCGCGGCGGCTCGACGGCGATGCGCGACAGGTCGGGCGTAACGCCATTACTGTCTTTCAAATCAAGCGCTTCGACGGCTTTTGTGATTCGCGCGCTGAAATCGGCGAAGATGTTCATGGGTCTTGCTCTGGCGGACTGTGCAGGAGAACCGGCTCATTGGCCGGCAAATCGCGCCCGCCCTAGCTTAAATCGGGCGTGTGGTCAAACAGACGGCGGTGTTCCTTCAAGGCATAGGTATCCGTCATCCCCGCCAGGAAATCGGCGACGCTGCGCGCCTTGATGCGATCCTCGGCTCGATCGAGCCCTTCGCGCCAGCCGTCCGGCATGGCGCGCGGATCGGCGAAATAGACATCGAACAGGTCGCGCACGATCTGCTCGGCGTCGCCACGCACGCGCATCACCTCATCGTGCCGGTAGAGGTGCTTGTAGAGAAACGCCTTCAATTCCTTCTCGGTCGCCGCCATCCCGGCGGAAAACGTCACCATCGTCTCGCCCGCCGCCCGCACCGCTTCGGCACTGTCGGGCTTGATGCGCTCCAGATTGGCGGTGGTCGAAACGATGACATCCTCGACCATCATGGTGATCTGACGGCGCATCAGTTCATGGCCGGTGCGCACGTCGTCGAGGCCGGGATAGCGTGCGCGCACGCTTTCGAGGATCGATCCCGGCAGCGTAACCGTCTCCAGCATGTCCAGCGTCAGGAAGCCGGAGCGCAGGCCGTCATCTATGTCGTGGGTGTTGTAGGCGATGTCGTCGGCGATCGCCGCGCATTGCGCTTCGATCCCGGCAAAACGGTCGAGTTCGAGGTCGTGCAGTTCGGAATAGTCGCGGATCGCCTGCGGCACCGGACCCTTAAGGCCTTTTCCCCTGGCGTCGGTCAGCGGGCCATTGTGCTTGACCAGGCCTTCCAGCGTCTCCCACGTCAGGTTCAGCCCGTCGAACTCGGCGTAGCGCCGCTCCAGCCGCGTCACCACGCGCAGCGACTGCGCATTATGATCGAAGCCGCCCCATGCGGCCATCCGCTCGTTCAGCGCGTCCTCGCCGGTATGACCGAACGGCGTGTGGCCGAAATCGTGGACCAGAGCGACCGCCTCGGCCAGATCCTCGTCGCCGCGCAGCGCCCGCGCCAGAGCCCGCGCGATCTGCGCCACCTCGATCGAATGCGTCAGCCGGGTGCGGTAATGGTCGCCCTCGTGGGCGACGAACACCTGCGTCTTGTGCTTCAGCCGGCGGAAGGCTGTGGAATGGATGATACGGTCGCGGTCGCGCTGGAACGGCGTGCGGGTCGGGCTTTCGACCTCGTCATAGAGCCGCCCACGCGACTTGGCGGGATCACTGGCATAGGCCGCGCGCGGCCGATAACCGAAGCCGATGTCGCCAAGCTCATTTGTCATGGCTGATGCCGCCGCAGTTGACTTGCCCCTTCCCGCTTCATACCTATCATGTGAAACCGAAAGCAAGGTGACGCCCATGGGCGCTGATGCCAAGACTGCCATGAAAGTCGAGATGACCGACTCCGCCGCCAGGCGGATCGCCAAAATCGTGTCTGGCGAAGCCGGCAAGACGGCGCTGCGCGTCTCCGTCGAAGGCGGCGGTTGCTCCGGCTTTTCCTACAAGTTCGACCTGGTCGATACCCGCAACGACGACGACGTCGCCATCGAAAAGGACGGTGCCACCGTGCTGATCGACGACCTCTCGCTGGTCTATATGGGTGGCTCGGTGATCGACTTCGTCGACGATCTGATGGGTCAGTCGTTCCAGATCCGCAACCCGAATGCAGTCGCCTCCTGCGGCTGCGGCACCAGTTTCAGCATATGATGCTGGGATGCTCGACGTCCTCCTTAAGGACTGGAACGCATCTAACACTCTTACGCTCGTTGCGGCGGTCTTTGGCCTAGCGTCGGTCATAGCCGGCCTTATTTCATACAATCGACAACAGAAATGGCAGCGGCAGATGCATGTCATCGATCGAATGGACAATTTCGTGTCCGGTGGATTGTCGAAGAATGCATTGGTAGCAATCGACTGGATAAACCGGCCCATTGTTTTGGACGAGGCTAGTTCCATCCTGGTGGGCAGAAAAAAAATTCAATACGGCAAAGACATGCTGGTCAAGGCATTGGAAATTGATTTCCAAGCTAAGGGTGACACCTCTCTCGTTTATCTGAGGGACTGCTTTGAAGCCTTTTTTGACCAAATGGCCGTTCTGGAGAACCAGCAGAGAAGTGGATTGATTAGCATCTCTGACGTCGCTCCCTATCTCGGATACTACGCGAAGCGGTTACTCCATGGAAATGACGTTAATAGAGAAGAAGTCATTCGCCAGTTCTGGGAGTTTTCCGAGCATTTTTATGGGGAAGCCAATCTCAAAGCGTTCTTTGAAAAGATTTGCTTGGAACATACGAAACGTCAGAAATGAAGTTCGTCGCCCAGAACGTCAACGGCGCTAGAGCCCGCACGGGCGGTCTGGACCATTGGTTGACGGAGACACTTGGCATCGTCTGCCTGAAGGAGGACGAGAGCGCAATGCGCCAACAGGTGGCGCATTTGCGGTATTTCGTGAGCGAATGACTATGCGCAGCATTGGCGCGGTCCGTCAGGTCGCGCTGTCGGCCGGGCGCGATCTCGACATTACGCTGGCCTTCTGGCGCGATGTGCTCGGCCTGGGCGTGCATGCGCGCTACGATCCGCCCGGCATGGCCTTTATCATGGCCGGCGGCGTGCGCTTGCTGTTCACCGATGGCGTGCCGGCAGGAACCGTCTATCTCGATATAGTGGGCCTCGAAGACTTCCACGCCGAGGCGAAAGCATCAGGCGTTCCCTTCACCGCACCGCCGGCGCTCGTCCACAAAGATACCGAAGGCACGTTCGGTCCAGCGGGGGAAAGCGAATGGATGGCCTTTCTAAAGGACCCGGCAGGCAATACGATCGGGCTTGTCGAACGTCTCCCGCCCGAACATCCCTGAGGCCGCCCATGAAAATCGTCACCTGGAACATCAACGGCGTTCGCGCCCGCATCGGCAACCTCACCCATTGGCTGACCGAAAGCCAGCCCGACATCGTCTGCCTGCAGGAGATCAAGACCGTCGACGAACAGTTCCCGCGCGCCGAGATCGAGGCCCTGGGCTACAATGTCGAAACCCATGGCCAGAAGGGTTTCAATGGCGTCGCCTTGCTGTCGAAGCTGCCCTTTGATGAGGTTATCCGAGGCCTGCCGGGCGACGACACGGATGAGCAGGCCCGCTTCATCGAGGGCGTGTTCTCGACCGATCAGGGCGCGTTGCGCGTCGCCTCGCTCTATCTGCCCAACGGCAATCCGATCGATGACGACAAGAAGTTCCCCTACAAGCTGTCCTGGATGGAGCGGCTGCATCGCTGGGCCGAGCAGCGCCTGCTTTTGGAAGAGGCGCTGGTGCTCGCCGGCGACTACAATGTCATCCCCGAGCCGATCGACGCGCGCTTCCCCGAGAACTGGCTTGGCGATGCGCTGTTCCAGCCGCAGACCCGGCAGGCCTTCCGGCGGCTGAAGAATCTCGGCTTCACCGAGGCGGTGCGCGCCGTCACCGACGCTGCCGACGTCTACACCTTCTGGGATTACCAGGCCGGCGCCTGGCAGAAGAACAACGGCATTCGCATCGACCATCTGCTGTTGTCGCCCGAAGCCGCCAACCGCTTTTCCTCGGCTTCGATCGAAAAGCACGTGCGCGCCTGGGAAAAACCGTCCGACCATGTGCCGGTGGCGATCGATCTGGCCTTGCTGCCGGCCTGACAGCTGCCGAACCCTGATATCGCCACAATCGCGCTCTTCATTCGGAAATCAGCATGGCGGCTGGGGTTCCATGACCATAATACGATTCCTTCTTTGTCCGATCGGCCTGGCATTTGCCATGGCTGCACCCGCAGCGGCCTTCGCCGACCAGCAGTGCCTGGCCAATGGCAAGTCGTACCAGGTCGGCCAGGTCGCTTGCCTGACGGTTTCCGACCAGAGCCACATGGCCCGCTGCGACCTCGTGCTCAACAACACCTCATGGACGAAGATCGGCGACACCTGCCCCGACAACACGATGAAGCCTCACCTGAAGGTCACGCCAATCTCGATGCCGGCGCACAACGCGGTGCCGACGGAACCGATCGCGAACTGATTTGGTCGAGAGCTGATCTTCCCCTCGTGGGAGATGCCGCAGATTCCAGCTGTAGGTCTCAATATTTTGTAGGTTGGACGAGAGGTCGCGATCCTTCGCGCCCTCCTCTGGCCTGCCGGCCATCTCCCCCACGAGGGGGAAGATCAGCGCGCGACCCTTACTGGTCGCCGCCGCCCTTGGTGAGAATATCATCCGCCAGCGATATGGCGGTACGGCGGTCGGCTTCGCCGGCGGCGGCAAACGCTTCTTCCTGCATGCCGCGGATCCATGGCTGATCGGCCGGCGAGGCGCGTTCGAGCGCGGCTGTCATCATCGCCAGCCCGCGCACGATCTTGCCGCTCTGGAACAGAAGATTGCCGAGCGTCGCCTGGGCGCCGGCATGGCCCTTTTCAGCAGCAAGCTGGAACCAGCGGCCGGCCTGCTTGACGCTGGCCTTCACGCCGCCCTCGCCCTTCAGGAACATCTGGCCCATCTCGAACTGGGCGTTCGGATTGCGGTAATTGGCGGCTGCGCGCATGTAGTACTCCTGCGCCGCGACCTCGTTTTCCTCGACCGGGCTGCCGGGAATGCCGGTCCTGAGATAGTCGCCCAGCGCCACCAGCGCGTCGGAGACATAGCTTTCCTCCGGCGATCCTGGCTCGACATCCTGATCGACGATCTCGGAGAAGAATTTGAAGGCCGCATAGTCGTCGCGGGTCACGCCGTCGCCTTCGGCATACATGCGCGCGAGCTTCCAGGTGGCGCCGATCTGGCCGTTTTCGGCAGCGTATTTATAGGCCTCGACCGCCTGTTCCTTGTGGCCGCTCTTGTAGGCGGAGAAGCCGAACTGGAACACCGCCCACGGGCTCGATTGCGGCTTCACGCCGGTCTTGTCGTCGAACACCTTGTCGTCGAAGGCCATGGCCTGGCCCACGGCGCCAAAGATCGCGACAGCGACCAGTGCCGGAAGGACAGATGACCTCAACAACTCAGATATCCGCATAGCAATGTGTTTCTTTGGCACCGCCGGGATGGGTGACCGCGCCGTCGCGGGCAGGCCCCACCGTCTGTGCGTATTTCCAGATCGCGCCCGATTGATAGTCGGTCGTGCGCGCCTTCCAGGCCTTCGCCCTCGTTGCCAGTTCAGCCTCGGACAGGTCGACCTCGATCGTGCCTTTGGTTGCGTCGATCGAGATCACATCGCCGTCCTTCAGCAGTCCGATCGGTCCGCCAACGGCAGCTTCGGGCCCGACATGGCCGATGCAGAAACCGCGCGTCGCGCCCGAAAAACGGCCGTCGGTGATGAGGGCCACCTTGCCGCCCATGCCCTGGCCGTAGAGCGCCGCCGTCGTCGACAGCATCTCGCGCATGCCCGGACCGCCGCGCGGACCTTCGTAGCGGATGACGAGAACCTCGCCTTCCCTATAGTTGCGGTGCGTGACCGCCTCGAAACATTCCTCTTCCGAATCGAAACAGCGTGCCGGGCCAGAGAATTTCAGCTCCGTCATGCCCGCGACCTTCACGATCGCGCCTTCGGGGGCAAGGTTGCCCTTCAAGCCCACGACACCACCGGTTTGGGTGATTGGTCGGTTGGCGGGACGGACCACATCCTGGCTATCATTCCAGGCAACATGCTCCATGTTTTCGGCCAAAGTACGGCCAGTAACGGTCAGGCAGTCGCCATGCAGATAGCCGTGGTCGAGCAGCGTCTTCATCAGCAGCGGAATGCCGCCGGCCTCGAACATGTCCTTGGCGACATATTTGCCGCCCGGCTTGAGATCGGCGATGTAGGGGGTCTTTTCGAAAATCGCGGCGACGTCGAACAGGTCGAACTTGATTCCGGCCTCATGCGCGATCGCCGGCAGGTGTAAAGCCGCATTCGTCGAGCCGCCGGTGGCCGACACCACCGTCGCCGCGTTCTCCAGTGCCTTCAGCGTGATGATGTCGCGCGGCCGGATGTTCTTGGCGATCAGCTCCATGATCTTTTCGCCGGAGGCGAAGTTGAAGCGGTCGCGCATCTCGTAAGGCGCCGGCGCGCCGCAGGAATAGGGCAGCGCCAGGCCGATCGCCTCGGCGACGGTGGCCATGGTGTTGGCGGTGAACTGGGCGCCGCAGGAGCCGGCTGACGGACAGGCGGCCTGCTCGATCTCGAGCAGCTCGGCATCGCTGACCGTGCCGACCGAATGCTGGCCGACCGCCTCGAACACATCCTGCACGGTGATCTGCCGACCGCGATAGCTGCCGGGCAGGATCGAGCCGCCATAGATGAAGATCGACGGCACGTTGAGCCGCACCATGGCCATCATCATGCCGGGCAGCGACTTGTCGCAGCCGGCAAGGCCGACCAGCGCATCGTAGCAATGGCCGCGCATGGTGAGTTCGACCGAATCGGCGATGACATCGCGCGACACCAGGGACGACTTCATGCCCTGGTGGCCCATGGCGATGCCGTCGGTGACGGTGATGGTGCAGAATTCGCGCGGCGTGCCGTTGGCGGCCGCGACGCCCTTCTTGACCACCTGCGCCTGACGCATCAGCGAGATGTTGCAAGGTGCCGCTTCGTTCCAGCAGGAGGCGACGCCGACCAGCGGCTGCGCGATCTCGGCCGCCGACAGGCCCATGGCATAGAGATACGAACGGTGCGGCGCACGCGCCGGACCAACGGTCACATGGCGGCTCGGGAGCTTGGCCTTGGAAATAACTCTGGCGTCCATACTCTTCCTTGCCGCGGGCGGTGCGGCCTGCCCCATCGCCGAGCCTTCTGGCGCGTATCCCGAGACAAATTCGAGGTGCGCCGGGTTTATGGCGGGAAATGGGCAATTTCTTCGGCCGTGGCCGCAGCGCGGGGGTTGGCCGGGAACTGTTGCCAAAACGTCACAATCGCGAGAGGCGAAAGTGATGAGACGGATTTGCAACGCCGGCGCGTTGCGGCACGGCTCGACACCGTGCCTCAAACGAAAAAGGCCGGGCAAGTGCCCGGCCTTTTGTGTGAATTTTCAGAGCCTTAGAACTTGATCTTGACGCCGCCCGAAATCGCCGTGACCAGATCGTTGCCGAAATCGTAGCTCACATCGGCACCGGCCACATAGCCGTTTTCGCCTGCCACTGTGCCTGAGTGGCCGCTGGTCAAGACGCCGATAGCGCCGGCCAGCCGAACTTCGATATTCGGGCTCGGCGTGTAGGCGACACCGCCGCCCAGCGTCCAGGTATCCGTCTGCGAGCCGTAGCCATGCGAGGTACCGCGGTCCCAGGTGAGCTGACCGGCAGCGCTCCACTGGTCGTTGAACTTGTGACCGATGCCGCCCGAAACCGTCCAGCCGTCGCGATACATAAGGTCAAGTGACGTCACAGCCAACGGAGAGCCCGTAAAGCATGACGAAGCGGGGAAACCCACTGGACAGATCGCAACGCTTTGCAGCAGGCTCCAGTTCACCCACTTGATTGAGCCGAAGGCGAGCCAATCCGGCGCGATGCCTGACTGCAACTTGAATTCCACAGAGTCCGGCATATTCTGTTCGGCGCCGAAAATCGGAGTGGGAAAACCACCGACAGTCAGGGTGCCTGCAATATTGTCGAGCTTGACTTGCGAATTATACACGAGGCTGGCGCGCAACGCGATCTCGGGTATTTCGTACGCAAGGCCAGCGCGCCATCCCCAGCCATTGCTATCCAAACCCACACGGCCAATTGTGGTGCCCAGCAGTGGGTTGGCGTAGCTTTCCTTGAAACCGTAAACCCTCTGGTAGAAGACGCCGCCGATGAAGCGAAGCTGGCCCTTGCCGGCATCCATCTTGTAAGAACAGGTGGCGGCGTAGTTGTCGCTCTTAATGTCCGTTTCGATGTTTGAGTAGGAGCCGTTCCAGATGCCAGGATTGGTGTGCGCGCCCCATGGCTGCGAATAATCGACCATGCAGTCGACACCTTTGACTACTTCAGCCTTAACGCCGATGCGCGGGGACCAATAGCTCTCGCTGTCGTTCGCCGTGCTGCTAACAGTCAGGCCAGCACCGCTGGTATCCACCGCGTTCTTGAGCTTGCGGTCCGGCATAACGTAAGTCGCCTCGGCTTCCGTGGCGAACGGAGCTGGGTCAAACAGAAGGTCGATGTCGTAGCCACCGCGCTCGATGCCGCCGGCATGCGCGGATCCGATCAAGCCCAGCGAAAAACACCCCGCCCCCAGCAGTGTTTTCAAACGCAAATTGCTCATGATGTCCTCCCCGAGATACTAGTGCGTCAAGCTAGAACCAATTCAGGTTAACGGTGCAACAATGAAATCACATAGCGTACACGTACACTCTTGCGGACCGCTTTTCGAACACAGTGGTGGCCTGGCCAGCAGGTCCGAAAATGGCCATTTGGCAGACACATTAGGAAAAAAATCAGAAAGAAACGCTTAAAACGGCACGAAATCCGGCTGTTTTGCCGGCATTGCGCCCGATTGTTACATTATGGCAACAATGGGGCTGAAACTTTCCGTTTACGTCAATATTAACGCAACGGAATGCCTATTTTTCGGGCAAACGAGCAGTCGCGACACGCTTGTCGGCGCCTCGCGAATCCGGTGTTCAACCGGCGTCGCGCACCCTGGTCAACGCCACCGAAAGCTTCTCTTGCTGATCGCGGTATTCGTCGAGTTTTTCGCGCTCGGCTGCAACGATCTCTTCCGGCGCGCTGGCGACGAATCGTTCGTTGGACAGCTTCTTGTGCAACCGGGCGATTTCCTCGGTCACCTTGGCCAGTTCCTTCTGCAGCCGCGCCGCCTCGGCGGAGAGATCGATCAGGCTGCCGAGCGGCAGGCAGATGGTCGCTTCGTTGAGCACAATCTGGGCCGAGCCCTTGGGCGCTGCGTCCTGCAGCGAGATGTCGCCGACCCGCGCCAGCCGCTTGATGGCGGAAGCATGGCGTTCCAGCCTCTGATGGGTCTCGGCGCTGGCGCCGACCACCACCAGCGGCGCGATCGCTGCCGGCGGCACGTTCATCTCCGAGCGCACAGAGCGTATGCCGGAGACCAGATCGACCAGCCAGTTGATGTCGGCGGCCGCATCCGCGTCCTCGAAGTCTGGTGACGGCCAGGCGGCGTGGCAAAGCAGCGTTGCGCGCGTCCTGCCCTCGCCTGCCGTCTGCGCCCACAATTCCTCGGTCATGAACGGCATCATCGGATGCAGGAGCTTGTAGATTTCGTCGAGCACGAAGGCGACGCAGGCGCGGCTTTCCGCCTTGGCCGCCTCGTCAGTGCCCATGAACACCGGCTTCAGAAGTTCCAGATACCAGTCGCAGAACAGGTTCCAGACAAAGCGGTAGGCAGCGCCCGCCGCTTCGTTGAAGCGGTAGCTGGTAATGCCCTCGGTGATCGCGTGCGACGCCCTGGTCAGCTCGGTCAGGATCCAGCGGTTGACCGGCAGCTTGGCGTCGTTCAACCAGAAATCGTCATTGCGCGCGACCTCGTTCATCTCGGCAAAACGCGTCGCGTTCCACAGCTTGGTGCCAAAGTTGCGGTAGCCGGCGATGCGCGCCGGATCGAGCTTCACGTCACGCCCTTGCGCCGCCATCACCGTCAGCGTGAAGCGCAGCGCGTCAGCGCCATATTCGTCGATGAGATCAAGCGGATCGATGACGTTGCCTTTCGACTTCGACATCTTCTGCCCATTCTTGTCGCGCACCAGCGCATGCACATAGACGGTGTGGAACGGCTCCTCGTCCATGAAATGCAGGCCCATCATCATCATGCGGGCGACCCAGAAGAAGATGATGTCGAAGCCGGTCACCAGCACATCGGTCTGGTAATAGGTCTTCAGCTCCGGTGTCTGGTCGGGCCAGCCAAGCGTCGAGAACGGCCACAGCGCCGACGAAAACCAGGTGTCGAGCACATCCTCGTCGCGGGTCAGGATTTCGCCCGGCTTGAAGTTCTCAAGCTTGTCCTCGACCCAGGCCTTCCACGGCCCTTCGAGCGCCAGATAGTATTCGACCGCCGCCCCCAGCGCCTCTTCCTCGGTCTTCTCGACGAAGACGCGCCCATCGGGCCCGTACCAGGCCGGAATCTGGTGACCCCACCAGAGCTGGCGCGAGATGCACCAGGGCTGGATGTTCTCCATCCAGTCGAAATAGGTCTTTTCCCAATTCTTCGGCACGAAGTTGGTACGCCCCTCGCGCACAGAGGCGATCGCCGGCTTGGCCAGTTCCGCCGCGTTGGCATACCACTGTTCGGTGAGAAACGGCTCGATCGGCACGCCGCCGCGGTCGCCATGCGGCACGGCATGACGGTGCGGCTCGACCTTTTCGAGAAAGCCGCCGGCCTCCATCAGCTCCACAAGCTTCCTGCGCGCGATGAAACGGTCGAGACCGTCGAGTTCGTCCCAGACGGCCTGGCGCTCCGGCGTGATCTCAAGGCCGGCGAGGAAGTCCTCGTTGTCCTTCAGTTTGATGGCTGCCTCGATGGTCAGGATGTTGATGGCCGGCAGCTTGTGGCGCTTGCCGACCTCGAAATCGTTGAAGTCGTGCGCCGGCGTGATCTTGACCGCGCCCGAGCCTTTTTCCGGATCGGAATACTCGTCAGCCACAACAGGGATCTTCCGGCCGACGATGGGCAGGACGACATTCTTGCCGACCAGATGCCGGTAGCGCTCGTCGTCCGGGTGCACGGCGACCGCCGTATCGCCCAGCATCGTCTCCGGACGGGTGGTCGCCACGGTGATGAATGTCCCGGGATTTTCCGGATCGAACGCCTCGCCCTCGATCGGGTAGCGGAAGTGCCACAGATTGCCGTTGACCTCCTGCGGCTCGACCTCGAGGTCGGAGATCGCCGTCAACAGCTTCGGGTCCCAGTTCACAAGGCGCTTGTCCTTGTAGATCAGCCCCTCCTTGTACAGGCTGACGAAGACTTCGAGCACGGCCTTGGACAGGCCTTCATCCATGGTGAAGCGCTCGCGCGACCAGTCGGCCGAGGCGCCGAGCCGCTTCAGCTGGTTGAAGATGGCGCCGCCGGATTCGGCCTTCCACTCCCAGACCTTCTCGATGAATTGTTCGCGGGTGAGGTCGCGGCGATGGGTCTGTTTTTCCATCAGCTGGCGTTCGACCACCATCTGCGTGGCAATGCCGGCATGGTCCATGCCGGGCTGCCACAGCACATTCTTGCCGCGCATGCGCTCGAAGCGCACCAGGATGTCCTGCAGCGTGTTGTTGAGCGCATGGCCCATATGCAGCGAGCCGGTGACGTTGGGCGGCGGGATGACGATGGTGAAGGCCTCGGCCCCCTCCTCTGCCCCGGCGCCGGCGCGGAAGGCGTCCGCCTCTTCCCAGATTTTGGCGATCTTCGGCTCGACGGTCTTGGCGTCGTAGGTCTTTTCAAGCATGGGAAAATGGTCCGCGCTGTCGGGAGTTTGCTAGTCCGGTGTAAATCGGAAGGTTTTGGCCAAGTCAACCGCAGGGCGGCCTGGTCCTTCACCGGCAAATAGGCGTCGCCCCGGTCATTTCAACGGAAAGGCCATGCCCGTGTTTTCATTGCCGCAGATATCGACGGCAACCTGATCGCTTTTGCCACAGCAGCCAAGGGAAGCTGAAGCTCAGAAAAAGCTCCAGGCCGCGCTTTTCCTCTTCGGGATCAGCGGAATTACTGCGCACCGCGCGCGACGCGCTCGATTTCCTCGCGCACCAGGCGCTCGACCAGCGTCGGCAGATTGTTGTCCAGCCAATCCTGCAGCATCGGCCTCAGCATCTCCTCGGCCATCTCGTCGAAGGTCTTCTTGCTGCGGCTGGCAAAGGCGTCGGAGAGCTCGCCGAAGGCCGCGGCCACCTGCCGTCCGGTGTGTTCCGAAACGATCGCCGGGCGAACCGGTGTTGCATCGGCCTGGCGCGCCTGCTCGCTGCGCGACGGGCCTGGCTCGAAAGCCGGCTCGGCCGCGAGATCGTCCTCGAAAGCCTCGATCTCCGCGGCAGCGGCCTGCCGCTTCTCGGTCTCTTCCTGCCTGATCTCTTGCGGCCTGACTTCTAGCGGCTTGGCCACATCGGCGGGCTTTGTCTGACTGCCCACGGCTGCAATTTCGCGCCGCCAATCGGTGACGATGGAATCGGTGGTCTCCGCCTTTGCCCGGGCTGGCGCTTCCGCCTTGGCTGCCGGGGCGGACTCGCTGGCTATTCTGGCGCTCACTTCCGCCAGGGTCATCGGCGCATGCGTGGGGGGCGCGACGGTTGTAGCAGCAGGATTTGCCGGCGTGGCCGGCTTCACCGAAGCCGGCTCGGAGCGCGGCTCCAGCCGTGCCGCGACAGGTTCGGCCAGTTGCGCCTGCACCTCGGCTAGCGTCACCGGCTTCTTGCTTTCGGCCGCGCTGTGCAGCTCGCTGCGGAAGGCCTCGACATCCGAGGCCGGCCCGGCGGCAGGCACAAGATCCTGACGCAACTCATCGGCGTCACCCGGCTGCTTGCGGCCGGTGTCGCTGTCTTCGATGATCCTTCTGATGGAAGCCAGTATTTCTTCCATGGAAGGTTCGCGCTGCGCGCTGCTTGCCGTCGCCATCGTCACATCCGCCACCCCGCGCATGACCCCGAAAATCGGTTCGATTTTCGGACAGGATCATGCGCAAAATCCAAGTGCTACAGCATCCTTGCGCGTCCAATCGGACGCGCGGCGCTGTAGTGACCCGTTCTAAGATTCTCTGTCCGTCAAAGCCGGACACGAATCATGGCGACAGCGTAGCCGACGGATCGCCATCGGAGAATCCCCAATCTCGGGAGGTGCGGGATTTCAACAATTTAGACATGGCTGCGAACCGAAAACCTTCTTCGGAAAAGATCCTGTCGGCACAAAAGGATAGCGCCGTGCATCCCTGGGATGCACGGCGCTCCAACACTCCAATCCTGCCGGGACTTGAAACCGCCTGGGCGCGATCAGCGGCCATCCGGTGTGCGCAGACCGATCCACTTGTCCTTGACGGCTCTGTAGTGCTCTTCAGGCTTGTACTTCACCACATTCAACGCCAGGCGCTCGACCGACAGGCGGCCCATAGCCGAAAGAATAGCATAGCTCGCCACCACCACATCGCGCTCGGAGGTGGCAAGGTTGATCTTGGCGCTAATGACATCGTTCTGGGCGTTCAGCACATCGAGCGTCGTGCGCTGGCCGACATTGCGCTCTTCGATAACGCCGTTCAAAGCCAACTGCGCGGCGGCGATCACCTGCCGGTTGGCCGCGACGCTCTCCTGTGCAGAGGTGTATTGCGTCCATGCCGATGTCACCGCCTGACGCACCTGGTCGCGGCTGACATCGACCTCGATGCGAGCCTGGCTGAGCGATTCCTTCGACTGGCGGACCAGGGCCGAGGTGCGGCCACCCGAATAGATCGGAATGGTCAGTGTCGCACCGATGTTAGCGGAACGGGTGGTGCCATTCTGCGACGTCAAGGTTTCCGGCGAGTTTTTGGAGTAGTCGTCCGAAACGCCGGCGGAAGCGGAAAGCTGCGGCAGCAGCGCACCTTCGTGCGACTTCACTTGAAATGCGGCCGCGTCGACCAGATGCTCGGTAGAAAGAATGGCCGGATGTTCGGTCGCCGCGATGTCGATCGCCGCATCGAGGCTCCTCGGCAAAAGCTTCGCCAATGGCGACGCCGCCTTGAGCTTGCCCGGCTCGTCACCGACGATCTGGCGATAGGTTGCGGCACTGGCCAGCGCCTGCGCGCGGGCCGCACTCAACTGCGCCACCGCCTCCGAGCGCGAGGCGTCGGCCTGCGCCACGTCGGTGCGCGTACCTTCGCCGACCTCAAACCGCGAGCGTGCCGCGCGCGCCTGCTCGGTCAGGAACTGCAAATTCTGTTCGGTCAGCACCGCCACCTGACGGTCATGGATGACATCCATATAGGCGCTTGCCGCGTTGAACAGCGTATTCTCTTCGGTGTTGCGCAGGCTCTCGACCGACGCCTTGACCTGCGCCTCGGCTGCCGCGACGTTGTTCTTGGTCTGAAACCCGTCAAACAGCATCTGATTGATGGCGACGCCGAAGCTCCCGGTTGTCAGACGAGTGCCGGTGTTTGAACCGTTGAGGTGCCGGCTGGCGTAGCCGACGTCCGCACTCCCGGTAATGACCGGCCTGTATCCCGACTTGGCGATCGCCACGCCCTCATCGGTGACGCGCACGCCCGCACGGGCCGAATTCAGCGACGAATTGTTCTGGTAGGCCTTGGAAAGCGCGCCGAGAATGGTTTCCGCCGAGGCGGCTATCGGCGAAAGCGCTGTCGCGGAAATAAGGACGGTAGCAAACAAGCTTTTGGCTAAGGACGGCACTTTAAATCCCTCATTCGTTTTGCACGGGAACCACGCCACGCCAGCCAATCCCAAGGGATCAGCCAGCGCCGCGTCGATTTATCGTTCCCCCGCTGACGGCCTCCCGAAACACCGGTTAACCAAATCAGCAACGATTGTCCAATCGCAAGCCAACATGACAGCGCCTTTGCTGCAAGGCAAAATCACTTAGAATTCGAACGCATGAATACGTTCAAATCCCGGTAGTGGCTTAATTGCCGCATTAAATGCCCTTCTTCCGGTTACAACCCCCCCTGCTTTGAAAAACAAACGGGCCACACCGGCATTGCCCTGCCCTTCGACGGCGACCAGACGGCCGCCTTCGGCGAGTTGGCCGAGCAGCGCCGCCGGCACTTCCTCGACGCTGCCGCCGATCAGAATCACATTGTAGGGCGCCTTGGCGGCATGGCCTTGCGGCAGCGGCCCGGTGACCACGGTGACATTGTCGCAGCCCTGCGCCGAGAGTGCGGCCTTGGCCGTCTCTGCCAGTCCGGCATCGCTTTCCAGCGCAATGACGGATTTTGCCAGCCTGGACAGGAGTGCTGCGCAATAGCCGGTGCCGCAGCCGACATCGAGCACCGAATCGCCGGCGTCGATCTCGGCCAGCTGCAAAAGCTTGGCCAGCGGCGACGGCTCCATGAGGTAGCGCGCACCGCTGCCGTCGGCGCTGTCGGCGATGCGGATATCCTCGTCAATATAGGCAAGAGCCTGTTGGCCGGCCCCTACAAAGGCCTCTCGCGGCACGGCAAGCATGGCATCGAGCAATGCTGCGTCGGTCACATCGGTGGTGCGGACCTGGCCGTCGACCATCTTGACGCGAAGCTCGGAGAAATCAGCGCTCATGTCCCAACCAATCCGTCAAAAACCAATGCGCCGAAAGGCGCTAGCCGCGCCAACACTGCGGCGCATTCGACCGGAACTCAAGCCCCCGCCGCGCGGGAGCTGAAGCAACTGGAGGCCTCGCCCGGAATCGAACCGGGGTGCAAGGATTTGCAGTCCTCTGCGTAACCACTCCGCCACGAGGCCTCGTCGCTCCCGGCGAGCGAACTCAATATGGTGATGGCGAAAGGTCGTCAAGCGTCCGCGCAGCATTCCGGCGCGCTTTCCGCGTCAGCCTCCGCGACGTGGTTCCCGAGCGGTTTAATCGCTTACCACGCCAGCATATTAGCCGGTCATTAAGCATGACCGAGCAGCAGGCGAAACTCGAACCCATGGCTCTGCGTAGCGGAAGATGGAGGTAATCCATGTGTCAGCCCGCGGCAGACAGGAAATCCAACACATCGGGCAGATTGTCGCTGCTGCGCTGCGAACAGCTTGTGCGCTACGCGATCGACCGCCTTGCCATCGAGGGCGCAAGCCGGCTCTCGCCGCACGATCGCGCGGCTGGCTTCAGCGGCTGCCGTCCTCAAGGAAATCTGCGAGGGGCTGGAAAAGCGCAGCGACGGCTGAGCCGGGACCGTGCGCCCATCGCATTCAACCCGGCCGCCGGCGTCGTTCCCACCAGACGACGAACCGCCGCCGCTGGCGGCGCACCGCGGCAAATTCGTAGGAAAGCACCAAAAGGCCGAGCGGAATCATCCAGAAACCGAGAATCGGCAGGAAGCCGAGAATGCCGAAAAACACCAGCACGCCGCCGATGGCGATCCTGAGGCCGCGTGAGCGCGGCATGGTGAACTCGCGGCCGAACACCGAAATTTTCCGCGCCGGTGCCTGGTTTTCGCCTGCTGCAGTCATGTCGAACGTCGATCCGGTTGCCACCAGTTAAAGCCATATTGGTAAAGGCTGCAATCGCCCTTTCGGTTCCGCCGACCAGGGCCGGACGGCGTCCAAGACCGCTCATATGTGGTGTCATCGGGCGATTGCCAGAAACCATTGCATGAAAAAGCGCTAAAAAAATGCGAAATGCTTCTTTGCAAAGCCGAAACGGGTTTGCTATAGGCTGCGCCACTCACATGAGAGCCTCTGTTCCCCGGTAGCTCAGTGGTAGAGCAACCGGCTGTTAACCGGTTGGTCGCTGGTTCGAATCCGGCCCGGGGAGCCAACATTTCCAAGCACTTAGCAAAGCCAGAAAACCGAAGATTTTTCGGTTATGTACGGTATATGTACGCCGGTCTCGAATGCTTGCCGCAGAATCGAAAGGCCTGGCGTTTGATTCCTCTTAGTTTCCTGCGACTGTCGGTTGGTCGCGCGACAACGAAACGTGACATGGAGGGGACGATGCGAAGTGCGATTGTTGGCATCGCTATGATTGCGCTCGCCGGCTGCTCAAACAGCGAACCTCGCTATCAGGTTTCACAGGGCTCGATCGCTGCCTACATGAATCCGGGCCAGTCACAGCCGACAACTGTTCTGCTCGACAGGCAGACTGCCCAAACATGGTTTTTGGTCCGCACGGCTACCGGCGAAGTCACGTGGTTGCCGCTCGCCGCACCGATGATGTTGAAATGAGGTTATCCCGCGTCTTGGCGCTGATTTCGGTCTTGGCCGGCTGCGCGCCAAAGGGTGACGATTCCGTCATCTATACACTCTACCGAAGCTCCGCCGCCGCCGAAATGCGGATCCATCTGGCAACGTTCGACGCGGCCGAGACAGAAGCCTACAACCGCGAGAATTGTCAAATCGCAGCCGGTCTGTTTCAGGCACAATCGGGTGTCGTTGTCCGATACTGGTGCGAGAAGGGGCGATATAGAAAGTAGAGAAGCGCTACTCTCTGCCCCCTTGCTCTAAATGCATGATGTTCGAGCGACCCAGCTCTTTTAGCCTGGCAATGCTAGCGCTCGTAGCTCAATCTAGGACAGAGGACCTTCCCGGGTAGATGCAGGTTCGAACCCTGCCGAGTGCACCAAAAGCCCGCCACCGAGGCATCTGTGAATTTTGTCACAGACGCATCGACGCATCGGCCTAGCTTGCTGCGTGTAGTTTCCTGCAGCGGTGAAGGGAGTACTCCGATGCTTGTGAACGTTCCTATGCTTCTGAACCTTCCTCTTGTCGTAGTTGGTCCCCTAGCCGATTGGCTCCATCATCGAGCCAAACAGAAGGCGCAGTTGAAGGCAACGGTCGAGCTGAGCGAGTCACCAGACGACATGCTCAGCGACATCGGGATTTCCCGTGACGACATCACAAATGCGTTCCACAGTGCGAGACGCGCATAAAGGCGGGCTAACAAAATGGCCCGCCACCGTGAGGCAGCGGCCTACCGAAGCTTTGATTCCCACCGGTCGGCTTGCATAAGATGGGCAAGCACCCTTCTGATCATGTCGGCTCGTGGCTCTGCCGACGATTTTAGGTGCAATGTGAGGTGGTAGGCGCAGTCGGCTATCTCCTTGTTGGCCATCTTCGACTTGCCTGAGCCGTGCAGGTTTTTGGCATATGCGGTAGCCGCGCCTTCGCTCTCGCCGCTGGCTTCTATTATCATCAGGCAGCACTCGAAGAGCACGAGGAACAGGGCATGATTAGCGTCCTGATGCTGGACCTCGATTTTTGCGGCATCTGACATTGGAGCATCCCACCGACCAAACCCTTTTGCCTAGCCAATTTAGCTGAGGGGTGAAAAAGCGGAAGGCCCGCCACCATGAGGCAGCGGGCTCGATTGTTTCGGCTACGGAATGATCAGTGCCCGCCCTCATGACTGGCGAGGGCTTCGTGAACGGACTCCAGCAGCGTCTGTGCCAGATGAAGCCCGGACCCTATGGCGTCTGCGAGCCCTAAGGTATTGCCGCCTCCGTTCTGGATCGCCCAAGCGGCGGCTTCACACAGATGAATGATGGCCATCGCCTCGCAGCTACAGGCCATGATATCGGCCGCCGTCATGTCGCGGTGATCGACAAAGCGGCTCATAGCGATACCAGCACTTCCTGCGACAGATCCGTTTCCCAGGTGACCGGCTCGCCATCGCATTGATCGGGCTCCGCGTCGTGGGTGTCCTCGTCGTCGCAAGTGTCAAGCTCGAGATCAAGCGTGTTTCCCGGATTGCCGCGATCGACCCAACCTAACGTCGGCTCGTCGTCCGCGGTCTCCTCCAGATCCCAATCGGCCTCCATGAGGTCGAGCGCGGTCACTAGAGACATGGCCCGGTCCAGGAGGTCGTTCAGGCGCTTCTCGACTTCCTGGCGCCATGTGCGCGGATCCACGCCTTGCGGGCATCCCAAGGGCTTCAGCGTGGGCGTTCATCGCCGAGCCTCGTAGTCATCAATGATGCGCTTGGCACGGTCGGAAAGACGGTTCGCCGTGCGCAAAAGCAGGAGTGCCAGGCGAAGGCGGAAGATGCGGCAGAGGGCGGGCATAGCTCCGCCGGCTGCCTGAACGGGTGTGTTCGGCATTGAATATCTCCAGTCAGTTGTGATACTTACACTTGTGAAATTAGCACAAGGAAGACGAGTTGTGAAGCCTGCACAAGTGAGGATGGCCAGAGCGGCCTTAAACTGGTCCCTCGCCGACCTTTCAAAGGCTGCCGGAATTCACCGCAACACCATCTCGAATTTCGAGACAGGCAGGTATGGTGGCTCTGAAGATGCATTGGCTGCGATCGAACGAGCCTTGATCTCGGCCGGTGTCGAGTTCATCCCCGAGAACGGCGGCGGCGCGGGCGTGAGGTTGAGTAAGAGGGGTGGAGACAATGGGTAGTTTTCGGTCAAGCGGCGGAAGGGAGATCGGCGCTTTGAAGCATCTGACGACAACGGGAAGATCTATCTGGTTATCGAGTTCGAACTCACCCTGCAATCGAACGAGATCCATCCTGACCGCATGGCAAGGCGCTTAAAACCCCAGAGGTATTTTGAGTTGCCCGATGGCAGCAGCGTTGTGCCCATCCCTGGTGAAATCGACGCATTCCGAATTGTCAGGGCTGGCAAGCTCATCCGGAAAGCGTAGACGAGCTTGCGCGTGATGTCGCGCTTGCCAAGGCGAAGCAAAATAAGGGGCTCGCAACATGGAAGAGCAGGTCAGCACTTTCAAAGACGGCATCACCTATATGAACTGGGACGTCGTGCGGAAGAACCGGTTCGCACAGAATGTTGTGCCGCCGCGGCCGCCAGACTGGCCGACCATGTAAGCCCTATCAGCCTTACCGGATTAGTGCTTATCGGGATCGACGAGAAGACCAACGAAATGTTCTGGGATGGCAAGCGGCTCGTTACCGAGAAGCGATTCACGGACTTTGAGCGCGGCCTGGCAATTGTCGGTCTTTGCATTGCCTTCATTGGCGTCGCGGCAACCGTGGTTCAAGCATGGGCCGCCGTTGCTTCTTTGCCTTAGTCCGGCCCGGCGAACCTTGTCCCCATCTACATCGCCGCCATCACCGCCTCGATGCTTGCCGGCGCGATCTGGCGCCACCGGCAGCGCGACATGATAGGCATGGCCGCTTGCCTCCTGCCGTCAGTGGGATGCCGCGTTTCAGGCAGGCCGTTTCAACCACCTCGATTTTGGCATCCAGCAGTGAGCGCTCCAGCCGCGGGGCTATTGCGCGCCTCGTGTCTGCGAGGTTGTTCCGCTCACCCATGCCGACCGACCAATTGTCCCCCCGCCGGGTTGCATCGGAACCAACGAGTAGCGCAGATGTTTCCCTCTCATGCTGGTTGGAGATTTCGACACCGCGCCGCTCAGGCACACCAAGTTGTTTCGCGATGCCAAGATCGCGATGCTGACGCACCGAGTGCTGTTCCACATGGATATGACCGCGGCTGCGGCCGATAAGGTCGAGGAAGCGCTGGCGGATTTGCTCGATGCGACTACGGCCAAGCGACACTAGGCACGACGAGCTGTGATGAATTACGTCAAATCGGTACTCAGGGAATTTCTGCCGGCTTGGCTCGTGCCGAAGGCGCCACACGTCGACGCGCGCCCTTCTGAGCAACAGCCGCGAGTCCGCGAACTTATAGGCGCGGCGCCACCGCGGCGATATCGCGGTCCCGTCAGGCCGGAATCCAACGATAATCGGGCACACGGCTCGCAAATGTAGCGGTGTCGAGATCATCAGCCGCCCCACGATGCTGGCGCGACATTGCGCCTTGGAACAAAAGTGGTGAGCGACCATTCCACTTTTGAAGGGGCCACGAACCGAAAGGATGCGGCGCACGACAGCGCTTCGGGAAGATAAGCTCTACCCCGACAGCGCATTATTGAGGAGCCGTCACCATGCCCAATTTGTTTGAACCGCTCAACTCGGACGGACACAAGCGCAGCGTGATTTACCATGCCGCCCGGTTGACGTTGCTCCACGATCGAATGATCAAGCGTTTCGAAAAGGTCGACGATGCGGCTGAGAGAGTTCAGGCAGCGGCGGAAATGCTCGCCGATGCTGTTCGGCCCGCCGGAAGCACACAAACGCTCGGCATGTGAGTCCGTCCCCGCGAGGGCGTGTGACAGTCTGTAGCCAACCGTGACGGAACCTAAACAGCCGGGAGATGTTTCGCTTGCCTGTAGCTCAAACCAGCGCAGCGAGGTTGTCCCGTGATCCCGAACCCGAACTTTGACGCGATTACAGATGCCGAGGAGCAGATCCACCGCGCCGAACTCGCACTTCAGCGCACAGAAGATATGCTGGCTGAAAACATCGCTCGCCGCCGAAAGATGCGATCTCTGGTTGATGGCGCAAACCGGGAGCGATCCTCCAACAACGAAGGACGTCGAGCGGGTTGAACCAGGCCGGACCCGCTTAGTCATGTGCCCCTCGTTGCCGTGGCGTAGGCGGAGAGGGGAGCCTCGCGCGTGCAGACGCCTAGATTGCTTCCCTCAGTGCCTTCTCCAGTGTCCTTAGTTTCCTCTGTAGTATTAGGCGGACTGTGGTAGTCCGGTTTCGCTTCTCGCTTGATGCCAGTCGATCGGGCTCGAGGCGTACCGTTGCCGGGCTCATCGCAAGCTCCAGGATCTCGCAGGCCCAGAACATTTTCAGTTTGTAGGCGATGCCTCGGCTCTTGCGTTTAACATCCAGCTTTCCGTGACTTTTCCTCAGAAAGTTCCGACACCTTTTTTTCTCAATCGCACGGGAAACCCTCTGTTAACCGGTTGGTCGCTGGTTCGAATCCGGCCCGGGGAGCCAACATTTCCATAGGTTTCAGAGTTGCAGGAACAGCCGAAAATTGGCTGATCTACAGCATATCTACACAACTCGACTTCGCTAGGCGCCGATCTGCATGAGATCGCTCGAAGGAGAGAAAATGGCCATGGAACACGTTTTTGACGATTTGATCGGCCTGCAACGGACACGGCCGAGACGGGATTGGCGCGCCTTTGCTGCAGCATTGGCGATTCACCTCGCCCTCGCCGCCCTGATCCTCTCCAGCCGGGTCAGCCTGAGATAATTTCGTAGCTAAGGATCTGAGCGTCGCTGAGGGACGACCTCCGCCCAGGCGAGATGACGCCGGAGCCGAACAGGAGAACTGCTTCCCGGCGAACGAACACTTCATGGTCGGGTCCAGTCGACACAAATGTGCCCGACGAGCTTCGCTCGACAAGCCCCGCCCTGCCGTTCGAAATGGTGAAGGTCGCGTGGTGCCTTGAGACCCAGGGCCGCGGGACGATGATATTGCATTCAGGAGATCGGCCGATGGTTACGAATTCGTTGTTGCGGCAAGATCGCAACTGATCTCCATAGCGGATGACCAGATTGATGTGCCTTGGCGGGGCGAACCGCCTATCGATAATGGTGCCCCGGCTGGCGATCTGCGTAGTGAGCGCCCCATCATCGCCACCCAGGGTATAGACGTCGAACGGCTCTTCCTTCCCCTTGAAGGGCATTTTGTCGATGAGCCGCAAGGAATTGCGACCCTCTAAGGAAAGGGCTTCGAAGAAGCTCTGGCTGATCAACACCTCCCCCGGGTTGGCCGTGGTGGACAACCTTGCGGTGACATTGACAACGTCGCCGAATACTTCGCCCCGCGTGCGAATAACCGCCCCGAAGTGCAATCCGATCCGGGTAGTCAGCGACCCTCTCGTCAGCTCGCTGACAATTTGACGGACGGCCCTCAGCGCCCCCTCTGGCCTCTCGAACAGGCTAAGCACGTCATCGCCCTTCGAGTGAATGAAATCACCGCCGTTCCGGGAGGCGATCTCGCGTATCGCGTCTAGGCAATCCGAGACCTGCTGCAGAGCGGCATCGTCGCCGATGCGCTCATAGAGCGGCGTGCTGCCCACCACATCGGCTAAGAGGACTGCGGCTAGAACTCTTTCCTGATCCATCGTCCTAAAACTCCGGCACCGGCCTATGCTTGCGTTGTAGAATGCACGGCAGCGCAGTATGGCGCTACCGTCAGCACGACATGGTGGGCATGGCCCGCCTGCCTCTGATAGCCGTCCGGGCGGTTGCGGTGGTGATGCTGCCGGCCACCGGCTGACTTAGGCGATCACACCATTAAGGGCACGCAGGCGACTCAGTTACGCTTCTCAAGCGGCGGACCTTACCCGCCTTTGGCCGGCGCCTGCCCACCCAACCCCCTATCGCCACTACCGAGCTACCCGTCTCCTGCATGAGGTGCTCTTGAACGCCGTGCGGGCTATCACTGGAAAGGAAGTGCAGTTGCTCCAGTGGAACGGGGACAGGGCCGGCGCAGCCGCCAAGCTAGGGGTCGAAAGGTGTCCCGTCGCCTTTTCGAATGAACGAAGGGCGGCCGGACAAAACCGGCGATAAGGGATGTTAATCGTCGGTCCAAGCGTTCTACCTCCGCAACGAAACCGCATCATGTCTCCTCGCGGAAATCCTGTAACGAGGCGTGCCGCAAGTCCTCCGCGCCGCGAGTATGCTTCACGGTCGCGACGAGGCCCAACTTGACGTCGGCCGCTCCCCAGGCCGTTCGATGTCAATACCCTGTTCCTGGCCGCTCCCGATTATCCCAAAGGCCCGGGTGAGCATTTTCTCCCCATGCAACCGTTGACCTACCTGATGCCGGCCTTGCTGGCATCGAGCACGCGAGCCTGCCAACTCACATTTCGGATTGGTTGTTGGTCTAGCAGGCGGCTAGGCGCGCGCCCGCCAGCGAAGCGGGTAGTGTCTCAGTTTGAAATTTGCCCCATGGTCATATGGGAATGTGCTATTACGATCCATCGCCGGCTCTGAGGTTTAGGCCATGATGGCCCCGAATGGTCTCGCTGAGAGGTAGATCAATGACAAAAGTGCGTGGCGTTTCGTTTGTGGTCCTTGCCGCACTTTCCGCAATGTTGGGGTTAGCCGGCAACGTGGATGCCGAGGATGCACCTCTGACAATCGTCACCCTCGGCGACAGCTACATCAACAGCTATGGACTAGCTCCGGCTGACGCATTCGCGGCCACGCTCAAGTCGGCGCTGAACGCTGCCGGGCACCCAGTGACAATTGTCGAGGTGGGGTACAGAAACGACTGCGAACGGGGTCTCGCTTGGCTGGCGGAATCCAAGGATGGCCTTGACCTGCAGGCGAACCCTGCAAACCACGTTGTCATCGTTGAATTGGGTCAGAACGATTGCGCTCAAATCGACCTGAAGGATACGCGAGCGAACCTCGACCAGTTTCTGAGTATCCTCGACCAGAAGCGCGTTCCAGTGCTTGTGGTTGGAACCGAGGCCTATGGTTATTGCGCGTCTAGGCTCGGGGCTGACTATGCCGAGCTGTTTTCAAAGATGTTCTCCGAGCTAGCGACCAAGCATGGGGACTTGCTCTACGCCGACTTCAAGGAGGGCGTGACTGGGCATCCGGAGTTGCTTGAACCGGACCACGACCACCCAAATGCAGCGGGTGATGCGATCGTCGTTAGAAACATGCTCCCTATGGTTGAGGCGCTGCTCGCCCAGGTGCAACTGCGTTGAACAGCCGCCCCGCGCAAAACTCCACGGAAATGTCGCCTAGACAAGCAGCCGGCTGATGTGCGCGACCTTTTTTCTGGCAAAGTCGCCGAACCCATGCTCGCTTAGCTGAGCCGGGACATGATCCTCGAAGGTCAGGTCTCGCCTTTGGCAGCTATCTCCCATTGTGAACCGGAACTCGCCGGATGTTGGCCCCAACCCCAACTCCCGACGAGCCCATCCCGATTTGTCACACAAATCAGGGCCGGGATTAGCCGGCAATTCCAGACTTGCACAAAAAGGTGCCAAGTCTTCCCCCGATCAAATCAGAGGCCGTTCTGCCAATCTGTTAACCAATTCACTTTGACGGCCCTCACTTGTCGACGATGTCGGACATCGAACCGCCAAATTGTCATGTCGGGCGGGAAGGCTTCACCAGATTGGCTTCAATGCCAGCGATTGTGCCCATCACAGGACGGCATGACGTTACGTCAAGAATCAGCTACCGCTGCAGCTGCGGCGAAGCTGATACCCGCTTGGCCGGCGCTGATCAGGCAACCTCCATTGCGGCGCCGGCCCCTTTACATCACCGACCAACTTAAAGATGGCATTGCGTTGCCAAGAAGCGCTTGGCTGAACTGCCGCCGGCCGAATCATTGCCCCCAGGATGTCACGCCCAGCGTCGCGTAATCGCGTTGCGCAGTGCCCTGCCGCCAACCGGCAATCAATTAGTATGCACTTAATTAGATCCGGAGAATTTTAACGAATCATTGACCGCGCTGTCCCAGAATAGGACGGCGCGGTCAATCCCAACCGGCTGCGCAGGCGGCTCCGGCAACCCAACCCCCGCCGCACTGTCGGAGCCGCTCCCACACAACCCATTAGTACCAGCAATGGTTGAATCAACGGTTACGACAGGTACTTTCCGGTGCGTTTTGCCAGTCGTTAGACTTTGATGGAAAAGAGGGAAATAGTCGTGCTGGGATCCAGCAGCCGGTGATGGCCCACGCTGGATTCGGGACGTGGGCGTTTAGTTTCCCGCGCCAGTACGGCGACAAGCACCGAGCAGTCGAGTTCCTCGTTGAATGAAACGCACGGATCCGCCTCCAGCAAAATTTGCGCCAGGCGAAGCGATTTCAATCTGGCCGTCTTGGCTACACGTTCAGCGCATTCGACCTCGATGACCGTTTTCGCGGACCGCGCACCTGGGCGATCTCCCAGCCAACACATTCCTGCAACCTCGAACTCCCGATGCTGTTCCATCCATCGATTCCATACATTCGTGAACCATGTCGCCGTTCATTTTGATGAAGCCTTGCCCACGCTTAGCAGGGATTCACATCGAATTCAGTTCGATCTGGGATCGGCCTATGGAAACGATCCTTTGAGATGCGCGACATGCCATCGGCGCGAAAAAACTAGCTCTGTGCAAAACCCCGAAGCGGTGTCCAGAGGTGCGGCGATAGGACGGCAGGGACAACATCTGGACTCCAAATGGCATGAACCGCATTGTACTCGCGGGAGAAGGCAAAATGGACAAACTGAATATAGGGGCTGATCAGCCCAAACGCTGGAGGGACCAGGCCGTGCGCGGTCGCCGGAGGCGCCTTTCGCGTAACGTCGGTGCGTGGGTGCTGATCCTGATGGCGATAATCGTCTTCTCTGGTCTGATTGCCTTCAAGGCGTACAGATAGCCAAGGCTCGCCAGCTCGCGTTCATCCCTGCCGCGCGGCGTGGCGGCAAAACCTGGAGGACCCATGCGAAAGATTCTGGCATCGACGCTGCTGTTCGCGGCCGCGCTATCTGCAAATCCTGCTGCGGCTCTGGACAGTTCCAGCCCACCCGTCGTCGTGACGCCGCTTGCCGATCGCACCCAGACGGCTTCCGGCCAGCCGATCGTTCTGCCGCAGAAAAATGTCCAGGTGCTGGTCTCGACCTACGATATTGCGGTGGGCGCCACGCTGCCGGTGCACAAGCACCCGTTTGCCCGCTATGCCTATGTCGAGGCTGGAATGCTCAAGGTGACGAATGTCGAGACCGGCAACAGCAACACCTACAAGACTGGCGATTTCATCGTCGAGATGATCGGCCAGTGGCACCAGGCGACCAATATCGGCGACGACCCGGTCAAGCTCCTGGTCATCGACCAGGTCGAGCAAGGCGCCAAGAACACGGTGCTGCGCCAATAACAGCGGCCGGGTTGCCGGCTGGCCCAAGCGGCGACTGGCTGTTCCGCTTCCCCGGCAACCGAGCCCCTGCTAGGGCTGGCCGTCTTTAAATCATAAAGGATCGCCCCTTGGCCAGAAATGCTCGCCCCCTGATCGAAATCTGCGTCGAAGGCATCGACGGATTGCTGGCGGCGCAGGCCGCCGGCGCCGACCGGGTCGAGCTCTGCGCCAGCCTGGTCGAAGGCGGCATCACGCCCAGCTTCGGCACGGTGCGCGCTGCACTCGAGAGCGCGACCATTCCCTTCCATGTCATCGTGCGCCCGCGCGGCGGCGATTTCCTCTACAGCGAGGCCGAATACCGTTCGATGCTCGCCGATGTCGCATCGCTCCGCGATCTCGGCGTCGCCGGCGTCGTCGTCGGCTGCCTCAATGCCGACGGCACCATCGATGAGGCGCGCATGGGCGCACTGGTCGAGGCGGCCGTTCCGCTCGCCGTCACCTGCCACCGCGCCTTCGATATGACCCGCGACCCCGCCGAGGCGCTGGAAACGCTGATCCGCTGCAAGGTCGGCCGCGTGCTGACCAGCGGCCAGAGCGACACCGCGGTGGAAGGCGCCGGCCTGTTGGCGGAGCTGGTCCGCCAGGCCGGCAACCGCATCATCATCCTCGGCTGCGGCGCTCTCGATCCCGGAAACATCGCTGGGGTGCTGGCAGCCACCGGGCTGACGGAAATGCATTTCGCCGCGCTCAAGGACGTGCCGAGCACAATGACCTACCGCAACCCGCAAGTCGGGATGGGCGGCACCGATCTCGACCGCGAGTACCGCACCACGGTGACCGACGCGGCGCTGGTGGCGGCGACGATTGCGGCAGTCAGGACATGACGGCCACGCCGATCAGCCGCGTCTCGCCCCAGGACGAAGCGGCGATCCTCGCGCTCAACAACGAGCATGCGGCCGAGCTGTCATGGCTCGAACCCGAACGGCTATCCTTCCTGCTTAGCGAAGCGTTTTACATCAGGCGCATCGGCTCCCTCGAAGCCTTCATCATGACCTTTGACCAGGATGCGCGCTACGATAGCCCGAATTTCCTCTGGTTCCGATCGCGCTATCCACGCTTTGTCTATGTCGACCGCGTCGTCGTTGCCGGCGAAGCGCGCGGCCGCGGCCATGCCCGCCGCCTTTATGAGGATCTGTTCGCAGAGGTTACAGGCGCCGGCCACAGCATCGTCACTTGCGAGGTCAATGCCGATCCGCCCAACCCGGCTTCCGACGCCTTCCACGCCGCGCTTGGCTTCGCCGAGGTCGGCGACGCGGTGATATATGGCGGCAAGAAGGCGGTGCGCTACTACCTCAGGCAGATCCAGAGCAATTCAGGAAAAGCGTGAGCGGTTTCCCGGGAAAGGGAATGACGTGACACTGGCGGCGCAAAGCGTCGGCAGCCGACCTCCGATCCTGATTTCCCGCCCTGACGGCGAAGTGCTTCTTGCCTGTGCCAAACGGGGTCACGAATGCCTTGCGATGTGTTCGACAAGGCGAGGTGCTTCCTCGGCAATGGCCAATATGATTCCAGATTTGCGGGTGGAGGCGAAATCCAGGCCGGCGAAGTAGAGGCCCGGCAGGACACCCACGCCATCCGTATGAACGGGCTGTCCCGCAGCGTCCAGCGCATCAGCAAGTCTCACATAGCTGAAATCGCCCTTGAAGCCTGTACACCACACCACGCTCGTGATGCCGGATCCGGAAAGATCGAGCGAACCGATGAAGGAATCCGGTCGACGCCATGCGACGGTCTCCGCGGGGTCGGGATCCGATACGGGTGCGTCTATCCGGGCCTGGCTTATGTAATCATCGATATAACGTTTGACATTGTCGGAGGCCTGGTCCCCAAAGCGGACATTTGCTTCGAGATCGTCGGCGAGCGTAAGACGGCCGCCATTCGCAGCGCCGGTCAACCGCCCGAGAAGCACAACACCTTGGGCGCTGAGCGACTGAAGGCTTATCGTGTGCTCCGACCCGAGCACACCACGCGCGGGGATGCGTCCCGCAAGCCGAATGACCTCCTCTCGCCGCACGTCGAGAAATCCGGTTTCCTCGAGCCAGAGCATGACGTCGCGTCCACGATAGCGCCGTGGGAGCCGCCCGACGCGACTGGTCGCAAGGAAGACGGTCCGCCCCGCTTGCGCCAGTTCCTCCGCGATCTGAGCACCTGATTGACCGCTTCCGACCACCAACACCGCTCCACCGGGTAGATCGGAAGCGCTGCGGTAGCCGGAGGCGTCGATCTGGTAGATGTAAGGTGGCAACCCATCTGATGAGATTGGGCGCACGGGGCAATTCAGGTTGCCGCTTGCGACAACCACGTTGCGCGCCCGAAGCATTCCGTTCGAGGTGGTCAGCCGATAGACGCCATCGTCCTGGGTGAGTTCGCTCACCGCAGTATCGGCTTGGATAGGCAGCCCATTTCTCCCGGCGAAATCCTCAAGGAGAGCGATGAACTGGTCGCGCGTGAGGACCCCATACGGATCCGGACCCTCGTAGAGGTCGCCCGGCATGACGGTCTGCACGTTAGGGCTATTCATATGAAAGGAAGCCCACCGCTGCGTGCGCCAGGTCTCTCCTATGCGACCCCGCTCCAACACGGTATGGCGCAGGCCTTTTCGTGCCAGCCAATAGCTTACACCGAGCCCCGCCCAACCGGCCCCGACAACCACAGCATCGAGAACATCGGCACTATCATTCATTGCCGGGTGATCTCATGATCGGCATCCCCCATCGCCGCGACAATTAAGCCTTGTTCATCGCCATGAGTCCAGCGTCGGCGAGCGGCTCTGGCGCCGTAAACAAGCCAGAACTAATGTAGCGGTTTCCAGCAGCCGGGAGCGAAACACCAATGCCGAGCAACGTCTTCCGCTTCGACGAAAGCTGGGACATTCCCGAGGCGACGCCGCAACAGGTCTGGGACGTGCTCTCCGATGCCGAATTGCTGCCGCTGTGGTGGGGCGACGTCTACAAGGAGGTCGTGCCGCTGGACCGCAAGGGCAAGGGCGTCGTCGGCTCGCGCGCCAAAGCCCGGGCGCGCGGCGCCCTGCCCTATGAATTGAACTTCATCATCGAGGCGGCCGACCTCGAGCCCGGCCAGCTGGTGGTGGTCAAGACATTCGGCGATTTCGATGGCCTGTGGCGGGCGGAACTGTCGCCTTCGGGAACCGGCACCCACGTCGATCTCGTCTGGCAGGTGACGGTCGAGAGGCCGATCCTCAAATTCCTGGCGCCGTTGCTCAGGCCGGCCTTTGCCTGGAACCATCGCTGGACGACGCCGCGCGGCGAAGCCGGCCTGCGCCGCTATCTCGTGGCGCAGAAGAAGGGCGAAGCAGCCCTGATGCCGCCTCCCTGAGCGCTACTGGAACAGCGCCATGGCGCTGTTGACGGTCATCCAGACCCCCCACGGCAGCGGAATGCCGACGAGCAGCCAGGCGAGCATAAGCTTGAGCGTATAAAAAGGGGCCACGAGGGCCCCTTTCCAGTCACTCATGTCAGAAAAATTCAGGCGTTGGCGGCCGCCACCGCGCGTTTTGCCATCACTGCGATCAGGCTGGCGCGGTAGTCGGCCGAGGCGTGGAGGTCGGTCATCAAATTCTTCGCCGAAACCTTGACGCCGTCGAGCGCCGATGCGGCAAAGTTCTTCGCCAGTGCCGCCTCGATCTCTTTCGAACGGAATACGCCGTCATCGCCGGCGCCGGTGACGGCAACACTGACCCCGTCCTTGCCCTTGGCCACGAACACGCCGACGATCGCATAGCGAGATGCCGGATTGCGGAATTTTTCGTAAGCCGCCTTGGCCGGCGCGGTGAAGCTTACCGCAGTGATGATCTCGCCGTCCTTCAGCGCCGTCTCGAACAGGCCGGTGAAGAATTTGGCGGCTGATATCTCGCGCTTGTTGGTGACGATGGTAGCGCCCAGCGCCAGCAGTGCCGCCGGATAGTCGGCGGCCGGATCGTTGTTGGCGACCGAGCCGCCGATCGTTCCCTTGTAACGCACGGCAGGGTCGCCGATCAGCGACGCCAAATGCGCAAATGCCGGGCAGGCCTTCCTGAGCTTCTCGTCATTGGCGACGTCGTAATGGGTGGTAGCGGCGCCGATGGTGACGGTCTTGCCCGACACTTTGACGCCTTGCAGCTCCTTGATGCGCGACAGGTCGACCAGGTCGGAGGGTGCTGCAAGCCGCGTCTTCATCGCCGGGATCAGCGTCATGCCGCCCGAAAGCAGTTTGGCGTCGCCGTTCTTGATCAGCTTGGCGGCGTCGGCGACTGAGGTGGCGCGATGGTAATTGACCGAATACATTTTCGTTCCTCCTCAGTGCTTCGTCGCCGCGCGGATGGCTGCCCAGACCGTGGACGGCGATGCCGGCATGGCGATGTCGGTGATCCCGATGGCGTCGGTGATGGCGTTGATGACCGCCGGCGGCGAGCCGATTGCGCCAGCCTCGCCGCAGCCCTTGATGCCGAGCGGATTGCTCGGGCACGGCGTGTTCGAGGTCGAGACCTTGAACGACGGCAGGTCCCCCGCGCGAGGCATCGTATAATCCATGTAGCTTGCCGTCAGCAGCTGACCGCTGGCGTCGTAATGCGCGCCTTCCAGAAGCGCCTGGCCAATACCCTGGGCAATGCCGCCATGCACCTGGCCCTCGACGATCATCGGGTTGATGATGTTGCCGAAATCGTCCGCCGCGACGAACTGGATAATCTCGGTCGTGCCGGTTTCCGGATCGATCTCGACCTCGCAGATGTAGCAGCCCGCCGGGAAGGTGAAGTTCGCCGGATCGTAGAAGGCGGTTTCCTTCAAGCCGGGCTCCATGCCTGCCGGCAGATTGTGGGCGGTGTAGGCGGCGAGCGCCACCTGGAACCAGGGCAGGCTCTTGTCGGTGCCGGCAACCTTGACCTCGCCATTCTCGATGACAATGTCGCCCTCATCGGCCTCGAGCAGGTGGGCTGCGATCTTCTTGGCCTTGGCTTCGACCTTGTCGAGCGCCTTTGATATGGCCGACATGCCGACGGCGCCCGAGCGCGAGCCGTAGGTGCCCATGCCCATCTGCACCTTGTCGGTGTCGCCATGGACGATCGAGACCGAGTCGATCGGCACGCCGAAGCGCTGGTTGACCAGTTGCGCGAAGGTCGTCTCATGGCCCTGGCCGTGGCTGTGCGAGCCGGTCAACACTTCGATCGTGCCGACGGCGTTGACCCGCACCTCGGCCGATTCCCACAGACCGACGCCGGCGCCGAGCGAGCCGACCGCCGCGGACGGCGCGATGCCGCAGGCCTCGATGTAGCAGCTCATGCCGATGCCGCGCAGCTTGCCTTGCTTGGCGGCGGCCGCCTTGCGCTTGGCAAAGCCGGCATAGTCGGACGCCTTTGTCGCCGCATCGAGCGAAGCGCCGTAGTCGCCGGCGTCGTAATTCATGATCACCGGCGTCTGATGCGGGAAGGAGGTGATGAAGTTGGTGCGCCGCAGTTCGGCCGGCGACACCCCGAGTTCGCGCGCCGCCGTCTCCATGGTGCGTTCCAGCAGATAGGTGGCCTCCGGCCGCCCTGCTCCGCGATAGGCATCGACGGGTGCGGTGTTTGTGTAGACGGTGCGCACATTGGCGTGGATGGCCGGGATGTTGTACTGGCCCGACAGCAGCGTCGCGTAGAGATAGGTCGGCACGCAGGACGAGAACAGCGACATGTAGGCGCCGAGATTGGCGATGGTGTCGACCTTGAAGCCGGTGATCCGGTTGTTCTTGTCGAACGCCATTTCGACCGTCGAGACATGGTCGCGGCCATGCGCGTCGGTGAGGAAGCTTTCGGTGCGGTCGGCGACCCATTTGACCGGCACACCGGTTTTCTTCGACGCCCACAGGCAGACGATCTCTTCGGGATAGATATAGATCTTCGAGCCGAAGCCGCCGCCGACATCGGGCGCAATTACGCGCAGCTTGTTCTCCGGCGCGACATTGTAGAAGGCGCTCATCACCAGCCGCGCGACATGCGGGTTCTGCGAGGTCGTCCAGCAGGTGTAATGGTCCTCGGCCTTGTCGTAATGGCCAAGGGCGGCACGCGGCTCCATGGCGTTGGGAACCAGCCGGTTGTTGACGATCTTCATGCGGGTGACATGGGCCGCGGCCTTGATCGCCGCGTCGGTCGCCTTGGCGTCGCCGATCTCCCAGTCGAAGATCAGGTTGTCCTCGGCCTCGGCATGGACCTGCGGCGCACCTTTTTGCAGCGCCTTGGTGGCATCGACCACCGCCTTCAATTCCTTGTAGGTGATCTCGACGGCTTCTGCCGCGTCGCGTGCCTGGCCCTTGGTTTCGGCCACCACGATGACGATGGCGTCTCCAACATAGCGCACCTTGTCGACGGCGAGCGGCGACCAGGCGCCCATCTTCATCGGCGAGCCATCCTTGGAATGGATCATCCAGCCGCAGATGAGGTTGCCGATGCCGTCGGCCTTGAGTTCCTTGCCGGTCAAGACGCCGATGACGCCGGGCATGCCTTGAGCCTTTTTGACGTCGATCTTCTTGATCTGCGCATGGGCGTGCGGGCTGCGCACGAAGGCGGCATGCTTCATGCCGGGCACCACCATGTCGTCGACATAACGGCCGGCGCCGGTGATGAACCTTTTGTCTTCCTTGCGCGCGACCCGAGCGCCAATACCTTCAATACCCATAAGAAAATTCCTCCGGAATTCAAGGGAATAGGCAGTAGGGAGTTAGGCGGTAGGGGGAGATCTCGCGGTTCAGTATGGCCGTTTTGCCCTGCTCCCTACTGCCTGCTCCCTAAGCTGCCTGTTTCGCCCTGCCCTTCGACGCCTTCGCCATCGTTTTCGATGCGGCGAGGATCGCCTTGACGATGTTGTGGTAGCCGGTGCAGCGGCAGATGTTGCCTTCGAGCTCGGTGCGAACCGTCGCCTCGTCGAGGCCTTCGGGATGGCGCGCGATCATGTCAGTCGCCGTCATGATCATGCCTGGCGTGCAGAAGCCGCATTGCAGCCCATGATGTTCCTTGAACGCGGCCTGCACCGGATGCAGGTCGGCGCCGTTGGCCAGCCCCTCGATCGTCACCACGGTCGACCCGGAGGCCTGCACGGCCAGCATCGAACAGGACTTCACCGCTTTGCCGTCGACATGCACGACGCAGGCGCCGCATTGCGAGGTGTCACAGCCGACATGCGTTCCGGTGAGACCAAGATTTTCGCGCAGGAAATGAACCAGAAGTGTTCGGTCCTCGGCAGCGCCGCTGACCCGTTTTCCGTTCACGACAAACGAAACGTCCGACATGCATCCTCCCTGGGTATAACCTCGGTAATCATGCTGCCGATGCGGCTTTGGCGCTCGGCCAGGCGCTATTCGTACACCGCACAACGCGCAAAAAACACACGGTGCTCATTGTACTTTCGGTCATGGAGAAACGAAAATCATGGGCTCGCCCGCCCCATTGCCAAAGTGCGGATTGAAGGCAACAATGTCACCGACGCTGGCGCCAAAAGACATAAAAACAGGCGCACACAAAAACGCGTCGGAGGAAATGCGGAGAAAGCTGCTGGCCAGTTCACGGACGAGCTATGCATCCGGTCTGTCGGCGCTCACCACAGACGAGCCTGACATGGATGCATTCGCCCGGGCGGTCGCCACCGAGGCCGCTGCCATCAACGCAGGCTTTGCGCTGCTGTTCTTCTCGCAGAGCCTGGTCGACGCCACCGCCCTGTCGCAAGCGCTGAAGACCCATGCGCCGACGCTGGCCTATGCCGCCTGCTCGACTGCCGGCGAGATCACCCCGCAGGGGCTGGAGGAAGGCCATGTGCTGGCTCTTCTGCTTCCTTCGGCCTCATTCTGCGCGGTCAGCGCCATGGTCGACAATCTCTCCTCGTCGGGCATGGACAGGATCACCGGTGAAGTCGAGGCCTTGCGGCGCCTGCTGCGCGGGCGCATCGGCAGTTGCCATTCCAACAGCACCTTTGCGCTCTGCTTCATCGACGGCCTGTCCTTTGCCGAGGAAGCGGTGACCTCGGCCATCCATTGGGGGCTGGACGACATCCCGCTGATCGGCGGTTCGGCGGGCGACGATTTGAAATTCGAAACCACCAGGCTGATCTCGAACGGCAAGGTGGCCTCCGACAGCGCCATCATCGTGCTGATATCAACCGAAATTCCCTTCCATGTCTTCAAGACCGACAATTTCGTCCCCACAGACGAGAAGCTGGTGGTGACGGCATCCGATCCCGACCACCGCACCGTGCGCGAATTCAACGCCACCAATGCGGCCGAGGAATATGCCGCCTCGGTCGGCATCGTCGCGGAGACCCTTACGCCGATGAGCTTCGCCTCGCATCCGGTGGTGGTGAAGGTGGGTGGCGAATATTACTGCCGCTCGATCCAGAAGATGCATCCCGACGGCTCGCTGTCGTTCTTCTGCGCGATCGACGACGGCGTCGTGCTGTCCATCGCCCAGCCCAAGGACATGGTGGAATCGACGCGTGCCGCACTGCGCGACGTCGAGGAGCGGCTGGGTGGCATCGACATGATCCTCGGTTTCGATTGCGTGCTGCGCCGGCTCGATGCGCGCAACCGCCAGGTTTTCCGCGACATTTCGGAGCTTTACCGGGTCAACAACGTCATCGGCTTCGGCACCTATGGCGAGCAGTATCGCTCGATGCATCTTAACCAGACTTTCACCGGCATCGCTTTCGGCGAACGCCAGGCGGCGGAATAGGCCCATGCCGCTCAGGGACATCGACGACGTCGACAGGCTGAAGAAGATCAACGCCGCTCTGGTCAGCCGCGTCGAGCGCTCGATGGACCAGCAAGGCAACGCCTTCTCGCTGTTCCAGACCGCGATTTCGCTGGAGAACCGGGTGCGCATCCGCACCGAGGAACTGCACTCGACCTTGCGCCGGCTGGAGCAGTCGAACATCGACCTCAGCGCCGCCAAGGAAAACGCCGAACTGGCGAACCTGTCCAAGACGCGGTTCCTGGCTGCCGCCAGCCATGACGTGCTGCAGCCGCTGAACGCCGCCCACCTCTCCGTCTCGGCACTGGCCGAAGTGCAAACCAGCGACGAGGGCAAGAAACTCGTCCGTCAGGTCGAGCGCTCGCTGGAGACCATGGAAGACCTGTTGCGCACGCTGCTCGACATTTCCAAGCTCGATGCCGGCGTGGTCCAGCCCGACATTGGCGACGTCAATTTGGAGACGCTGTTTTCCTCGCTACGCTCGGATTTCCAGCCGGTTGCCAAGCTGAAGGGGCTGACACTGAAATTCCGCCCGGTCAGCGCCGTGGTGCGTTCGGACCGCACGCTGTTGCGCCGCATCCTGCAGAACATCCTGTCCAATGCGCTGCGCTATACCCGTTCGGGCGGCGTGCTGGTCGGCACAAGGCATCGCGGCGACACCATCCGCATCGACGTCGCCGACACCGGCTGCGGCATTCCCGACGACCAGCGCGAGGCGGTGTTCGAGGAGTTCCATCGCGGCTCCGCCATTCCGGCCGATGCCGGAATCTCCGGCGGCGGGCTGGGGCTTGGCCTAGCCATCGTGCGGCGCATGGCCGCCGCGCTCGGCCATCCCGTGACGTTCTCCTCGAAGGTCGGACGCGGCACGATCTTCCACATCGATGTTCCGGTCGGCATAGGCGCCAGCGCCGACGCCATCGCCAGCCTTGCCGAGATGGAGCGTCCGCGCGGCTACGGCCTGTTCGGCACCAAGGTGCTGCTGGTCGAAAACGACGCCGATGTGCTGCAGGCGATGACTTTCCTGCTCGAGCGCTGGCAATGCCTGGTGCGCGCCGCCACCTCGACCGAGGACGCACTCGGCCTGCTCGGCGACACCGACTGGGTGCCCGACATCGTCATTGCCGACCAGCATCTCGACGACGGCGACCTCGGCACCGCAACAATAGCCGAAGTGCGCGACTATATCGGCCGCGCCGTGCCGGCACTGATCGTCACCGCCGACGCCTCCGAAGCCGTCGCCAAAGCCGCCCGCGCCGCCGGCATCGAACTGATGCGCAAGCCGCTGAAACCAGCGCAGCTAAGGGCGCTGCTGGCGCATTTGTTGGCTTAAAACTGCTACAGGAGCGAATATGTCTGAGCCCGGCACCAAACTCCACGGTTCCTGGCGTTTGGTTTCTTTTGATACCGAGCTTCAGGATTCAAAAGAGCGCAGTCAACCGTGGGGCGCCGACCCCAATGGGTACCTTATTTTCGGCTCGGATGGGCGAATGATGGTGCTGGTTACCGCAGAGACGCGGGAGCCAGGGAATACAGATGAGAAACTGGTGGCACTGTTCCGTACTGTGATGGCCTATACCGGACGGTATCGGATAGACGGCGATAGGTTCATCACCAAGATTGACTCATCTTGGAATGAAGCCTGGAACGGCAGTGAGCAGGAACGATTCTACAAGGTTGATGGAGACACCCTCGACGTCTTTACGGCCTGGATGCCGAATCCGTTGGTATCAGGAAATCCAATAGGAAGGGGGATTCTCCGTTTTAGACGCGAGTAATTTTCCCCACGCTGAGTTCGCAGCCAGTCGCTGGTTTGCAGGTCATCAACTCGACGGTGCGATGACAGTGCTGCCTTTCAGCCCCCCTCAAAACCCCGCCTGATCCCGAAACAGCTCCGCATTGTCCAGCTTCGACACCTCGATCACCGCTTGCGTGCGGCTGTAGACGTTGAGCTTGCGCAATATCTCCGAGACATGCGCCTTCACCGTGGTCTCGCCGACCTGCAACTCGTAGGCTATCTGTTTGTTGAGCAGGCCCTGGCGCAGCATCTGCAGCACGCGTAGCTGCTGCGGCGTCAGCTTGGCCAGGCGCTGCACCATGTCGGCGCGGTCGGTGCTGTCGGCGTCCGGCGGCTGTCCCTCGTAGTTTTCCGGCACATAGATCGCGCCCTCCATCACCGAGCGGATGGCGGCGGCGAGATCGCTTTTGCGCGCCGATTTCGGGATGAAGCCGGCAGCACCATAGGACAGCGCCTCGGAGATGATCTTCGGCTCCTCATAGCCCGACACGACGACCACTGGCAGCCGCGGATGGCGGGTCCTGAGCTGCAGCAGCCCGTCGAAGCCATGGACATCGGGCATGTTGAGATCGAGCAGGGCCAGATCGAACGGTTTTATTCCGCCCAGAAGGTCCAGCGCTTCGGCGATCGAGCGCGCCTCCACCGTGTCGACTTCCGGGTAGGCCATCTGAACGGCGCTGTGCAACGCCTCGCGAAACAGCGGATGGTCGTCGATGATCAGGAACCGGGCGCGATCGTTGATTGCGGTCATGGGGTTCGTTTCAGTCCTTCCTGGACAGGATACTCCCGCTGGTATGGCCAGCTTATTGGCAAATAGTCTATCGCCATCTTAACCCCGGAGGCGAAGCCGACTTCTTCCAAGCAATCAAGGCGGCGCCGACGCTTTCGCGACGCTCATGCCTTGCCCGGCCGTCCAAATCGGTCAAATGTGCCGGCAGCTGAAGCAGAAAGACCTGGCATGACAGATTTCGTCCTCCCCTTGCCCGCAACACCATCGGTGGCCGTCGCCGGCTCGGCCGAGCGCTTTGCCGTGCGCCGCATCTTCTGCGTCGGCCGCAACTATGCCGCGCACGCCCGCGAACTCGGCAATGACGAGCGCGACCCGCCCTTCTTCTTCACCAAGCCGGCCGATGCGGTGGTCGATAGCGGCACCACGATCCCCTACCCGCCGCTGACCAAGAACCTGCACCACGAGATCGAGCTGGTCGCGGCGATCGGCAAGGCCGGCTTCCGTATCCCCCGCGCGCAAGCGCTCGACCATGTCTGGGGCTACGGCGTCGGCATCGACCTGACCCGCCGCGACCTGCAGGACGAAGCCAAGAAGGCGGCGCGGCCCTGGGACTGGTCGAAGGCTTTCGACCGCTCGGCGCCCTGCGGGCCGCTGGTCCCCGCCGCAAAATCCGGCCACCCGCAAAAGGGCCGCATCTGGCTCGCGCTCGACAGCGCGGTGAAACAGGACGGCGACCTCGCCGAACTCATTTGGCCTATCGCCGATATCGTTTCGATCTGCAGTGAGTCGGTTGCACTACAACCGGGCGACCTGATTTTCACCGGCACGCCGGCCGGCGTCGGCGCGGTGGCGCCCGGCCAGACGATGACCGGCGGCGTCGACAACATCGGCTCGATCGAGATCACGATCGGCCAGCCGTGATCCGATGAGCGACCTCGTCCTCCACAACTACTACCGCTCCTCCACCTCCTACCGCGCACGCATCGCATTGGAGATGAAGGGGCTGACCTACGAATACGTGCCGCATCATCTGCGTCATGGCGACCATCTGGAACCGGCTTACCTAGCGGTCAATCCGCAGGGACTGGTACCGGCGCTGATTCTCGGCGACGGCACGCTTTTGACGCAGTCCCTGGCGATCATCGAATATCTCGACGAGACCAATCCGGAGCCGCCGCTGCTGCCCAAGGACGCGCTCGGCCGGGCGCGCGTGCGAATGCTGGCGCAGATGATTGCCTGCGACATCCACCCGGTGAACAATCTGCGCGTGCTGACCTCGCTACGCACTTTGTTCGGCGCCGGCGACCAGGACGTCGTCAACTGGTTCCGGCACTGGGTCAACGAAGGTTTTCAGCCGCTTGAAAAGATTCTGACTTCGTCGCCAGAGACTGGCACCTTCTGCCACGGCGATGCGCCGGGCCTCGCCGACATCTGTCTGGTCGCCCAGATCGCCAGCAACGCCCGCTTCGGCGTCGACCTGACGCCCTACCCCACGATATCGCGCATCCACGCCGCCTGCATGGCATTGCCGGCCTTTCAGAAGGCAGCGCCGGAGAATCAGATAGATGCGGAATAGAAGCGCACTGGCGCAGAGCATGAGGACCACCCGATGAAAGCCGTCGTCTTCGAGAAATTCGGCCAAGCGCCGACGATCCAGACCGTGCCGGATCCGAAACCGGCCGCCGACGGCGTCGTCATCAAGGTCGAGGCCACCGGGCTTTGCCGCAGCGACTGGCATGGCTGGATGGGCCATGATGACGGCATCACGCTGCCGCATGTTCCCGGCCATGAACTGGCCGGCATCGTCGTTGCCGTCGGCAAGCAGGTCACTCGCTGGAAGGCCGGCGAGCGCGTCACCGTGCCGTTCTGCGTCGGCTGCGGCCGCTGTTTCGAATGCACCTCCGGCAACCACCAGGTCTGCGAGCATCAAACGCAGCCAGGCTTCACCGCCTGGGGCTCGTTTGCCGAATATGTCGCCATCGAACATGCCGACACCAATCTCGTGCGCTTGCCCGAGGAGATGGAATTCGCCACCGCCGCCAGCCTCGGTTGCCGCTTCGTCACCTCGTTTCGCGCCATTGTCGACCAGGGCCGAGTGACGCCGGGCGAATGGGTGGCGGTGCATGGCTGCGGCGGCGTCGGCCTGTCGGCGATCATGATCGCCAGTTCCATGGGCGCCAATGTCATTGCCATCGACCTTACCGACGAGAAGCTCGAGTTCGCCAAAAAGATCGGCGCCGTGGCGACCATCAATGCCTCGAACACGCCGAATGTCGTCAAGGCGGTCAAGCAGATCACCAATGGCGGCGCACACATGTCGATGGACGCGCTCGGCCACCCCACGACATCGTTCAACTCGATTTCCAATCTGCGCCGGCGCGGCCGCCACGTGCAGGTCGGCCTGATGCTAGGCGAGCATGCCCGGCCACAGGTGCCGATGGACAAGGTGATCGCCTTCGAGCTCGAAATCCTCGGCAGCCACGGCATGCAGGCCTACCGCTACCCCGCCATGATGGAGATGATCCGCACCGGCAAGCTGAAGCCCGAACTGCTGGTCGGCAAGAAGATCAGCCTCGATGAGGCGCCCGCGGCGCTGATGGCGATGGGCGGATTTGAGGGTATCGGCATCGGGGTTGTGACGAAGTTTTAGGCGCGGAGTCGCCCTCCGCCACCAAAACTAGCTCGCAAACTTCTTCGCGCCGAACACGCAGGCGACCACGCCGAGCGTCACGACCACCATCAGCGGGCTGACCTGCTCGTGCAGCAGCGTCGCCGCCAAAGCGAGGCCGAAGAAAGGCTGCAGCAGCTGCAATTGTCCCACGGCGGCGATGCCGCCTTGCGCAAGGCCGCGGTACCAGAACACGAAACCGATCAGCATGCTGAACAGCGAGACATAGGCGAGACCTGCCCAGGCGCCGGAGCCGATGGCGGCAAAGGATTGCGGCAGCGTCGCGAACGTCAGCACCAGCATGATCGGCAACGAGATCGCCAACGCCCAGCAGATCACCTGCCAGCCGCCGAGCCTGCGCGATAGTGCGGCACCCTCCGCATAGCCCAAGCCACAGACGATGATGGCGGCCAGCATCAGGCCGTCGCCGATCGGCGACGCCGTCACGCCTTGCGTCAGGGCAAAGCCCGCAACCAGCGCGCTGCCGATGCAGGAGAACAGCCAGAAGGCCGGACGCGGACGCTCACCGCCGCGCAGCACGCCGAAGATTGCGGTGGCCAGCGGCAGCAGGCCGACGAAGATGATGGAATGGGCAGAGGTGACGTGCTTCAGCGCCAGCGCGGTCAGCAAGGGAAAGCCGACCACCACGCCAAGCGCCACGATCACCAGCGACAGAAAATCGCTGCGCTCCGGGCGCTTCTGCCGGAACAGAATAAGCATCGCCAGACCGAGCAGGCCGGCGATCGCCGCGCGAGCCGAGGTCAGAAAAGTCGGATCGAAATCGGCCACTGCCACGCGCGTCGCCGGCAGCGAGCCTGAGAAGATCAACACGCCGACGAATCCGTTCACCCAGCCGCTCGTGCTCTTGTCCATTCCAGGCTCCATTGCTTTGGCTCTGTATCGGGCTTGACCCTATGGTGGAGCTAGAGACAATGCGGTACAATTCTATCAAACTGTAATGGCCAATTGAGCAATACAGATGACCAAACTCGTTCTGGAAACCGACACGGCATACGCTCCTGTCGCGACCACGCTTGTCGAAACTGTCATGGCGACCATTCGTCAGCGGATTGCCGCGCGCAGCCTGACGCCTGGCGCGCGATTGCCCTCGATCCGCGCTTTCGCCAAAGCCATGCAGGTGTCCAAGTCGACCGTGGTCGAGGCCTATGAGCGTCTCGCCGCCGAAGGCGCGATCCGCTCCCGGCCGGGCTCGGGCTTTTATGCCGCCGGGTCGCTGGCGCCGCTGTCGCTGGCCGAGATCGGACCCAGGCTCGATCGCGCCATCGATCCGCTCTGGGTGTCGCGCCAGTCGCTGGAAGCCGGTGGCGAAATGCTGAAACCCGGCTGCGGCTGGATGCCGGCCTCGTGGATGCCGCAGTCCGCCTTGCGCCGGGCGCTGCGCACTGTGGCGCGAGCCGACGATGTCGACCTCGCCGATTACGGCACGCCGCTCGGCCTGCCGCCGCTCAGGCAATTGCTGGCGCGGCGTATGGAAGGGCATGGCATCGACGTCTCGCCCGAACAGATCATGCTGACGGAATCCGGCACGCAGGCCATCGATCTCTTGTGCCGGTTTCTGACCGAGCCCGGCGATACCGTACTGGTCGACGACCCTTGCTATTTCAATTTTCACGCGCTGCTGCGCGCCCACCGTGCCAAGGTCGTCAGCGTGCCTTACACGCAAACGGGACCTGACATCGAGCTGTTCGCGCAGGCGCTGGCCGAGCACAAGCCGCGCCTCTACATCACCAATTCCGCCATCCACAACCCGACCGGCGCGATCCTGTCGCCGGTCACGGCGCACCGGCTGTTGAAGCTCGCCGACCAGTCGGACCTGACCATCATCGAGGACGACATCTTCGCCGATTTCGAACACAGCCCCGCACCCCGGCTGGCGGCATTTGACGGCCTCAACCGCGTTGTCCAAATCGGCAGCTTCTCCAAGACATTGTCGGCCTCCGTTCGCTGCGGCTTCATCGCCGCACCGCGCGACTGGATCGAACAGCTCACCGATCTCAAGATCGCCACCACTTTCGGCGGCGGCCGGCTGGCTGCCGAACTGGTGCTGGCGCTGCTCAGGGACGGCGGCTATCGCAAGCACATGGATTTGCTGCGGGCGCGCCTTTCCCGCGCCATGGGCGAGACGGGCGCGCGCCTGAAAACGATCGGCATCACGCCATGGATCGACCAGCCCGCCGGCCTGTTCCTGTGGTGCAGCCTGCCCGATGGCGTGGATGCCGCCGACATCGCCCGCCGTGCCTTGGCCGACAACATCGTGCTGGCGCCCGGCAACGCGTTCAGTCTGTCGGGAACCGCCAGCCGCTTCCTGCGCTTCAACGTTGCCCAGTGCGCAGATGAGCGGATTTTCCGGGTGCTTGAGACGGCAATGGCGCGCTGAGCGCTCACCGAGAGGCCGCGCAGACCTCGCGCACGCAATCGCGCAGCCAGCGTTGCGCCGGGTCGGCATCGAGCCGCGGATGCCAGAGCATCGAGATGGTCACCTCGACCGTGGCGACCGGTAGCGGAAAGCTAACCATGCCGGCGCGTGCGCCTTGCGTATGCCGTTCGGGGATGCTGGCGATCAGATCGGAAGCGCGCGCCATGGCGAGTGCTGCCGAGAAGCCAGAAACCATGCACACCACGGTCCGCTGCAGGCCAAGCTGTGCCAGCGCCTCATCGATCGGTCCCCTCTCCCGGCCACGCCTTGAAACGCTGATGTGCCGGCCGGCGGCATAGCGCTCGGGCGTCACCACACCTTCGCTCAAGGGGTGACCCGCTCGCACCGCGCCGACGAAGCGGTCGCGGAACAGCGCCTGTATGCGCACTTCAGGTCCGGTTTCGCCTGCAACGCCGATTTCCAGGTCGATCGCGGCGTCGCGCAGCGAGGCGACATCCTTGTCGGCTTTGGGCGCAAAGCGCAGCCGCACGCCCGGCGCCTCGGCCTGGATGCGGGCGACAAGACGCGGTCCAAACTCCTCGACGAAACCCTCATTGGTGCGCAGCGTGAAGATTCGGTCCAGCTTCGCGAGATCGAGAAGCCTGGCAGGGCGCAGCAACGCCTCGGCATCCCCAACGACGCGGCCAGCCTGCTGACGCAATTCCTCCGCCCGTGGGGTCGGCACCAGGCCCCGGCCGGCCCGAACCAGCAGCGGATCGCCGGTTGCAGCGCGCAGCCGCGCCAGCGTGCGGCTCATCGCCGAAGGGCTGAGCCGCAGCCGGGTCGCGGCGCGCGCCACGCTGCCTTCGGCCAAAAGGACGTCGAGCGCGAACAGCAGATTGAGATCGGGCAATGTCATCGGCGCATCATAGCATGACATGGCGTTTAACGCACGAATAAGATGCAAATGCTGCGCCTTCCGCTATGCCACCTCAGAAATTAGATCTCCAACAGGTCCGTTTCCCGGGCCTGAAAGAAGGAGATCGCCATGGCAATTGCTGAGCAGAACGAGCGCGCATCGGTGCCGCGACAAACCCAGTCCGCTGTCCTGGCGCTGGCCAGCCTGTCGCTCGCCACGCTGCTGTCGTCGCTGGGAACCAGCATTGCCAGCGTCGGCCTGCCGTCCCTCATGCAGGCCTTCGACACGTCCTTCCAGTCGGTGCAATGGGTCGTTCTGGCCTATCTGCTCGCCATCACCGCGCTGATCGTCAGCGCCGGACGGCTGGCCGACATGTTTGGCCGCCGGCGGTTGCTGCTTGGCGGCATCGCGCTGTTCACTCTGGCCTCGGTGCTCTGCGGCCTGGCGTCGACGCTATGGCTGCTGATCGCGGCGCGCGCCGTGCAAGGACTTGGCGCGGCATTGATGATGGCGCTGACACTGGCCTTTGTCGCGGAGACCGTAGCCAAGGAGCGAACCGGCAGCGCCATGGGTCTGCTCGGCGCCATGTCGGCGATCGGCACGACGCTCGGCCCCTCGCTCGGCGGCTTGCTGATCGCCGGCTTCGGCTGGCGGGCGATCTTCCTCGTCAATGTCCCGCTCGGCGTCGCGGCCTTCGCCCTCGCCTGGTTGGCCCTGCCTGCCCGCGGCAAGGCTGCCGAAGCCGATCGAGGCAGCTTCGATGCAGTGGGCACCGTGCTGCTCGCCTTTACGCTCGCCGCCTATGCGCTGGCGATGACGCTCGGCCGGGGCAATTTCGGCACCCTCAACATCGGCCTGCTGATCGCGGCCGGCATCGGCGTCGTTATGTTCGGCGTTGTGCAAACGAGGGCGAAGAATCCCTTGATCCGGCTTGCCCGGTTGTACGACATCCGGCTCACCGCCAGCCTCGCCATGAACCTCGTCGTCGCCACGATCATGATGGCAACGCTGGTGGTCGCGCCGTTCTATTTGTCGCGCGGGCTCTGGCTCAACGCCGCAATGGTCGGCGTGGTGCTGTCGACCGGTCCGCTGGTCTCGGCGCTCTCGGCGCTTATCGCCGGCCGCCTCACCGATCGCTTCGGTGCCAACAGGATGATGATCGCGGGGCTGCTCGCCCTCGCCATCGGCACCTCGCTTTTGTCGCTCGCCATGACAAAACTCGGCGTTGCCAGCTATGTCATGCCGATCGCCGTCACCTGCTTCGGCTACGCCCTGTTCCAGACATCCAACAATGCAGCCGTCATGGGCGGTGTCGCCGCCGGCGAGCGCGGTGTCGTGTCCGGCCTGCTCAATCTGTCGCGCAATCTCGGCCTGATCACCGGCGCATCGCTGATGGGCGCCATCTTTGCGGCCGCATCGACGGGAGGGCGGCAAGGCCAGGAGGTGTCGGCCTCAGCAGCAGCCGCGCACGGAATGCACGTCACCTTTCAGGCAGCAACGGCTATGGCAGTGGCTGCACTGTTGCTGGCGCTGCTATCGGCCCGATCAGCCGGGAGGTCATCGTCGCGGCAACAGCCATCGTGATCGAAGGTAGGGTGCTTAAGTTGCGGTCCGCTTGCGGCGCTCATAGAGCATGACCAGCGTTTCGGCAGTCAAAGCCGGCCTCTGCTCACCCTCGATCTCGACGGTGTTGGCGGCCTTCATCAGATACTGGCCCGGGCCTTTGTCCTCCACCGACAACAGCGTCGAGCGCAGCCTGATTCGTGCGCCGACCCTGACCGGCGCCAGGAAACGCACCTTGTCGAAGCCGTAATTGAAGGCAGCCTGCGTGTTTTCGGGCACGATGCCCAGATCGAGCGCCAATGCGCCGATGATCGACAGCGTCAGATAGCCATGCGCAATCGTGGTGCGAAATGGGCTCTGCCGCTTCGCGCGCTCCGGATCGACGTGAATCCACTGATGGTCGCCGGTGCATTCGGCGAACTGGTTGATGCGGCTCTGGTCGATCGTCGTCCATTCCGACACGCCGAGTTCCTGCCCGGCCATCGCCCTTAGCTGCTCAAAGGTCGGCGGCGTTTTCGGCCGTAGTTCCGTCATTCCTGCTTTCCCGATGGCTCCAACTGCCTCGGACCACGAACCGACAGCCCCTGTCAATTCGCCTGTTGCGATTCCGTTCCGTCATTTTCCGCCGATCGGTACGCCTCATCCATGGCCATGCGCCGCAAACGGCCGTCTGTGCAGAGGCGGCGGGCAGCGGGTCAGGCCGTGCCCAAGATCACTTCTTCTTCTCGTAGCCGGAGCGGATTTCCTCCATCGCTTCCTTGATGCGCTCGCGCAGGATTTCGACGGATTCGGTGCCACACCTCTTGACCAGCTCGGCCACTTCGCTGGCATTTTTCAGAGCGGCTTCGAAGGATTTCTTGGCGAACTCCGCCTGTTTCGTCATCAACTCCTGCGGATTGCCCGGCGCCTTGTAGTTCTGCGCCATGTCGCTGATTTCGCGCAGCGTGTCCTGCAGCATCTCGCGCTGCCGGGACAGCAGCGAGGTCGCGCCGGCAGCCCCCGCCCGCACCGATTTCTCCAGCGCCTCGAGGTTCTTGCGGTGATGCGCGAGGATCGCCTCGACATTCGGCACCTTCAGGTCGCGGCCGAACCGGCTGAACATGTCCAGGAAAGAATCGGATTCGGGTTGTTTGGCCATTGGTCGCTTGCTCCCCAGTTTGCGCAAATGCTGAACCCTAGGCTGGACAATAGCACTCGCGCGCCGCGTGTCCATTCGCCCGCGCAATGCAATTTGGCGGCGAATGCAGGTCAACCGGCAAGCAACAGCAGCTCACCCACATAGAGCGCGACGCCGGCAAGGCCGCCGATGATCATGCCGTTGAAGCGGATATATTGCAGGTCCCTGCCGATGTTCATCTCGATCAGCCTGGTCAGCTGGGCAAGGTCCCAACGCTTGACCTGGTCGGCGATGAATGTCGACACGCCGCTTTTCTGGCTCTCCACGAACGAGGCCAGCGCCACGACAAAGCCCTGGTTCATGTCGGCCCTGATCTGCGGATCGCTGGCAAGATGGCGGCCGACCTCGACGAACATGTTGGCGAGATGCTCGCGGACAATCGAATTCTCCGCCTTGGCGTCCTGTTCGATGAACAGGCGCAGACTCTCCCACATGTCGCCAGCCAGCGCCTTGACCTCCGGCCGCGCCAGAAAATCGCGCTTCAGTTTCTCGGCTCGCTTGGCGTATTGCTTCGAGGTTCTGAGCCGCTCGATGAAGGAATGCGCGAAACGGTCGAATTCGGCGCGCATCGGGTGATCGGGATCGGCCCGCACCTCGTCGAGCAGCGAACCGGCCGACGCTACGATTTTCTTCAACAGGTAAGCGTCAGCGCGGAACAGGTTGAACAGCGACGGCAATTCCTCGCGGATTTTTTCGCGCATGGTCGCCAGCGCCTCTTCGTCGTTCAGGAACCGGCCGATCACCCGGGTGAACTCATCGAACAGTTTCTGATGGCGGCGGTCGTCGGTCAGCGCCGACAGCAGCTCGGCCGCCAGCGGCGCCAGCGGCACCTTGTCGATCTGCTCCAGCATGCGGCTGGTGACGAAACCACGCAGGCCGGATTGCTCGATTGCCGCAAGCGTCCGCGGCACCAGCCGCACGACAAAGCGCGACAGGCCGGCAGAGCGTTCGGCGTCAGTCAGCCAGTCGGCGACAAGCACCGCAAAATCGACCTCGGCGAGTTTTTTGCGCACCGGCTCGGGCGCCAGGAAATTGACCTCGATAAAGCGGCCGAGATTGTCGGCGATGCGGTTCTGGTTCGCCGGGATGATAGCGGTGTGCGGGATCGGCAGGCCGAGCGGCCGCTTGAACAGCGCCACCACCGCATACCAGTCTGCCAGGCCGCCGATGGTCGCCGCCTCCGCGAAGGCCGCGACAAAGCCCAGCCACGGATAAGTGCCCTCGAACGATTTGGCGACGGCAAAGACCACGACGCAAAGCGCCAGCGCGGCCGTGGCGAGGAACTTTGTCCACCGCAGCGCGGAAAGCTTGGCGCCTGCTTCGGTATCGAAACCGCCGGACATCAGGGACGGGGCCGATTGAGACATTGTGGGCCGCTCCTCGTCGATCTCAGGGTATTTAGGGACTGTTTCGGCCCGTGACATGACAGGACGGCCGATTTCGCCTCAAGACATGCCGATTTCGCACACAAAGTTGACAGGAATATTCATCTATCATGCAATCCCAGTCTGGAATTGTTCCAAGGTATAGGCCATATTCCCAAGAGGCCAGTGTGGGCGAATCCGAAACTCCGGGTGAGAAAGCCGCACCAGCACAGATCTAAAATCTGGTGCAGTTCCAATGCGCCAGCACTTGGGTGAGGAATGAAATGCGGTTAACGCGCCAGACCAACTACGCCATGCGCATCCTGATGTATTGCGCGGCAAACACCGAACGGCTGAGCCGCATTCCGGAGATCGCGGCCGCTTATTCGGTGTCGGAGCTTTTCCTGTTCAAGATCCTGCAGCCGCTGGTCGAACACGGTCTGGTCGAGACGGTGCGGGGCCGCAATGGCGGCGTCAGGCTTGGCCGTCCCGCCGAGCAGATCAACCTATTCGACGTCGTGCGGGTGACCGAAGAGAGCTTCGCCATGGCCGAGTGCTTCGAGAACGACGCCGCCGAATGTCCGCTGGTCGACAGCTGTGCCCTCAACTCGGCGCTGCGCGAGGCGCTCAACGCCTTCTTTGCCGTACTCTCCCGCTACACGATCGCCGATATGGTGGCAGCGCGGCCGAACGTGCGCCATTTGCTCGGCATCGACATGCTCGTGCAGCGAGCCCCGGCCGCCTGAATTTTCTAGACAGCGGACTGCGGCAAAACAAACGGCATATTGGCGGCCGGCAACACGCCGACCCGCAGCCGGCAATCGAAGACTTTTTCGATCAGATCGTCGCTCAGCACCTCTTGCGGCGAACCGTCAGCGGCGAGCCGGCCGCGATGCATGACGAAAACCCGGTCCGCATACATGGCCGTCAGATTGAGGTCGTGCAGGATAGCAATCACACCGCCGCCGCGCCGGGCGAAATCTCGGGCAATGTTCATGATGATCAGCTGGTGCTTGATGTCGAGGCTGGAAACCGGCTCGTCGAGGAACAGATAGCGCGGCTTGCCGTCGAGCACCGGCTCCCACACCTGGCACAGCACGCGTGCCAGCTGCACACGCTGCTGTTCGCCGCCCGAAAGCTCCTGGTAGAAACGGCCGGCAAAGCCGTCGAGGTCGACCCGCGCCAGCGCCCGCTCCGGCAGTCGTTCGTCTTCGCCCGGCAGCACGCCAGAGCGGCCGCCGACAAGACCGAGCCTGACCACTTCGCGCACCGTGAAGGGAAAGGACAGCGTCGTCGCCTGCGGCAGCACGGCGCGCGCTGTGGCAGCCTCCACCGGCTTCATCGCCGCTAGGTCGCGGCCGTTGATATCAACCGTTCCTGAAAACGGCAGATCACCTGACAATGCCTTGAGAAAGGTGGTCTTGCCCGAGCCGTTAGGCCCGACGATTGCCGCGATCTCGCCGGGCCGCGCGGTAAAGTCGACATCGGTGACAATGCGCTTGCCGCCGATCGCCACCGAGACATCGCGTGCTTCGATCATGCCCGCCTCACAGGTTTCAAGTCTCACAAGTCGATTACGCCGCGCTTGCGCAGCAGAATCCAGAGGAAGAACGGCGCGCCAGCGATCGCCGTGACGATGCCGATCGGCAATTCGGCCGGCGCCACGATGACGCGGGCGACGGCATCGGCGGTGAGCAGCATCGAGGCGCCGAGCAGCGCCGATGCCGGCAAGAGATAGCGATTGTCCGGACCGATCAGCAGCCGCAGCAGATGCGGTACGACGATGCCGACGAAGCCGATACCGCCGCTGACTGCGACCGAAGCGCCGACTGCCGCCGAGACGCCGACGATCGCGGTGTATTTCAGCCGCTGCACCGGGATGCCGAGATGGCCGGCTGTCGCCTCGCCGAGCGCCAGCGCATTGAGCCCGCGGGCCATGAACGGCATTGCCGCCAGCGCCAAAACGATGATCGGGCCGACGGAAGCGATCTTCGGCCAGGTGGCGCCGCCCAGCGAACCCAGTTGCCAGAAGGTCAGGTCGCGCAATTGCCGGTCGTCGGCCATGAAGATGAGGATGCCGGTCAGCGCCATGGCAAGGGCGGCGAGCGCAATGCCGGCAAGCAGCATGGTGGCGACCGAGGTGCGCCCCTGCCGCGTGGCGACACGGTAGAGCACCAGCGTCACCGCAAGGCCACCGCAAAAGGCGGCGATCGGCAAGGCCAAACTGCCGAGCGCCAGAGTGAACGGCGCCAGCCAGCTTGTACCGAGCACGATGACGGCGACGGCGCCCAGGCTCGATCCGGCTGACACCCCAATCAGGCCGGGGTCGGCGAGCGGATTGCGAAACAGGCCCTGCATCACCGCCCCGGATACGGCCAGTGCCGCGCCGATCAGCACGCCGAGCAGCACGCGCGGCATGCGGATGTCATAGACGATCAGCCGGTCACGCGCGCCGAGCCCGGCGTCGGCCGGCACAGCGCCGGTCAGCCAGTCGCGGATGACGCCGACGGCCGACGCATCGGAGGCGCCCGATGTCAGCGACAGGAACATGGAAAGCGCAAGCACCAGACACAAAAGCACGATGACAAGGCGCGCGCGCCCCGAACGATCGCCCTCGCCCGCCACCTCGCCCGCCGCGCCGGCGATCGACTGATCCACCATCTGCTCAGTCCGTGACCTGACTGCCATAGAGCGAGACGGCGAGGTCGTGGATGGCACTGGCCGTGCGCGGCCCGAAGCCAAGGAGATAGCTGCCATCCATCAGGATCAGTTTGCGGCCTTCGCCAGCCGGCGTCGAGGTGATCGACGGGATGGCGAACAGCTCGTCTTCCGCAATGGGCGGCCCGGCATTCTTCATCGCCAGGATCACGTCCGGCCTGGCGGTGACGATGGCCTCGTCGGACATCGCCTTGTAGCCGGAAAAACCCTCGACCGCATTGACCGCGCCGGCAAGCTTGATGATGCCGTCGCCGGCGGTATCGCTGCCCGCGGCGAGGATCTTACCGCCCTGGATCGACAGCACGAACAGGATGCGCTTGCGCTCCTTGATCGATGCCGTCTGTTCTTCGGCCGCCTTCAGCTTGGCGTCGGTCTCGGCCACCAGCGCTTCTGCCTTGGCGTGGACGCCAAGCGCCTTGCCGACAATGCGGATCTTTTCCAGGATGCCGTCATGGTTGTAGTGCTCGGGCACGTCGATGAACGGAACGCTCGACTTTTTCAGCACATCGACCGCCTCCCTCGGGCCGCTGCCATGCAGCGCCAGAATGCCGGACGGATTGACCGACAGAACACCTTCCGCCGACAGCTGGCGCATATAGCCGACGTCGGGCAGCGCCATCGCGGCGGCGGGGTAGCGGCTGGTCGAATCGCGGGCGACGAGATGGCCCTCTTCGCCAAGCGCGTAGACGATCTCGGTGATGGAGCCGCCAATCGCCGCGATCCGCGACGTGTCGGCAAACATGGCGAGGTTTTCGGTGGCCGGCGCCGGCGCGGTGGCAAGTAACAGCGACAGACCCATGGTCGCGGCAAGCGTCGGGCGCCTGAACAGTGAAATCATCGTTATGATCCTCAGGCTGCGGTCGGGCTTGGAATGCGCGGCAGGTTTTCGGCGAGGAACCGCCAATCATCGCGCTCGCCCTCGCCTTCATGGCGCTTGCCGAAGAACTGGATGATCATCTTGCCGTCGGCGCCATAGGCTTCGAGCGAGGTGACGTGACCGTCCTTGGTCGGCTTGCGTACTGCCCAGACCTCCTGGATGTGATCGGTGCGCAAGTGCAGGTGGAAAGTCTCGTCCAGCACGTTGATCCAGGGACCCATCGGCTTGATCGACTTGACCGGGCCGGAATGGATCTGGATGCAGCCGCGGTTGCCGACGAAGCACATGATCGGCATGTCGCCGGCTGCGGCATGGTGGAACATGGCGCTGACGGCGTCATTGTCGAGCAGCCAGGCATAGTCCTGGCCAACCATGCGCACGGCCTGGCGGCGGCTGAGCTTCAGCGCCTTCAGCATGCCGAAGAACTGATGCACGTCGGTCAGCCGGCTCCAGCGGTCGCGCAGATCGTCGATGTTGGCAGCAGCACCGGGCGTCTCAGCATCGTCCTCGGCCAAGCCTGCGACAGAAACGGTCGGCTCCTGGTTCGACGATTCGAGCCCAGCCACCAGCTTCTGGTAGGCATACAGATTGGACGCCGGCCGCAGATGCACCTTGTGCACCGCATCGCCCGCCGCGTCGAAGAATTGCAGGCTGCGGCGGATGTCGCCGCCGTCGCGCTTTTCCACGGCAAAACCATGCGCCCAGACTTTCGGAAAGATGCGCAGGTCGATGTTTTCGCCGAGCACCGTGGCATTGTGCGTGCCCGGCACGACCTTGTCGTAGACGCCGATCTTCTCGTGCACCGCGCTTTCGTTGCGGGTCAGCGCCATCACTTCGCCGACGGCGTCGAGGCCGATCAGCAGATCGTTGACCCGCGGCTCGACGCGCACGACCCCCTCGCCGCAATGCGCGGCGACCAGTTCGGCCTCCGAAATACCGAGTTCGGCGGCAACATCGCGCTCGCGCGCTTTCGGATTGTCTGCCCGCGCCCGCCGGATTTCATGCGGGGCGGGTTTTACGCGCTGGTCCATGTCCTGCTTACCTGTCTGCCCTGTCTGGTTCGTCACTTGTTGAGGATCAGCTTGCCCTGGCGAGTGATCTTGAGCCGGTAGAGCGCGCCATGGTGCTCGATGCCGATCTCGTGCTCGCCCTGGAACAGCGTGTTGGACGACAAGGTCCTCACCGCCAGCGGCACCCGGTCGAAGCGGGTCGGCGTCTCCTCGGAACGGCGGACGCGGTAACGGAAGTCGTTGGGATTGTGGGTGTTCATTTCTGTCTATCCCTTTTCCTGTGCCGGGCGTCTGGCTAGGCGTTGCAAAAATGCCGATTCATTTCTTGACTCGAATAATCATGTTTATTAGTCAGTGCATTACCGGACTAAATGAGTCAAGATTTAAGACGCCGGACGAAATGAAAAATGCCAGCGAGCGCCGCCGCCAGCCAGCATCGAACCTGGAGTTGGGGCAATGGGGTTGGCAAATCGGGGACGACTGGATCTGGCACACGCCGATCCGGCGCATCGGCCTATGGCAAAGGCAATTGCAGCCTTGCTTGCGGGGGCAGCAGCGATCGCATTGTTGACGCCGCCGGCCAGCGCGCAACAAGCTACCGACCAGCAGCAGACTGATCCGAGCAAGAAAACCGAGGATACCAAGCCCGCGCCGGCCGGCGTAACGCTGCTCGACAAGATCCTCGTCATCAGCCGCACCGGCGAAACGGCGATCGAATCGCTGGCCTCGGCCAGCCATGTCGACAAGGAACAGCTGGACCGCCGCATGGCGACGACACCCAATGAAATGCTGCTTGGCGTGCCGGGCGTCACCGCGCAGGCCGACGCACGGCGCGTCAGCTCCAGCATCAACATCCGCGGCCTGCAGGATTTCGGCCGCGTCGCGGTCATCGTCGACGGCGCCAGGCAGAATTTCCAGCGCTCCGATCACGGCACGCAGTCGACCTTCTATGTCGATCCCGAGCTTATCAAATCCGTCGATGTCATCCGCGGACCGGTCGCCAACACCTATGGCTCCGGCGCCATTGGCGGCGTCGTCTTCTTCGACACCAAGGATGCCGAGGATTTCCTCAAGCCGGGCGAAACCTGGGGCGCATCGGTCACCGGGCGCTATGAAAGCAACGGCAAGGGCTGGACCACCAGCGCCAGCGGCGCTTACAAATTCAACGACAACTGGGATGTGCTGGGCAACATCGTCTACCGCGACTACGACGACTACAAGAACGGCAGCGGCGACACGGTCGCCGGCACCGGCTTCGACGTGCTGAGCGGCCTGCTCAAGACCACCATCCGCCCGAGTGAAAACAGCGAATTGAAGCTCGGCTGGGTCGGTTCGAGCGATGGCTGGACGGAAACCAGCGGCGGCGTGCCGGCCAACGACGTCGACCTGAAGTCGAACACCTTCACCGCCCGCTACAACATCACCGACGACGCCAAGAGCTGGCTCGATCTCCACATCAACGCTTCGTACAACAAGACCAATCTGGACCTGACCACGCTTGTGCCGCAAAACCGGTTCGATCCGGTCACCGGCCTCCCCGTCGTGCTGCTGGCCGGCTCGGCGTCGACCTTCGATGTCGGCACCACCGGCATCGACATCTGGAACACATCGCGCTTCGAGACCGCCGGCATCGCGCACGAACTGACCTATGGAGGCGACTGGGTCGGCGACGATGTCGAGACCGGCGGCACGTCGGGCGGCGACAGTTTTTATACGCCGTCAGGCAAGCGCAACGTCTCGGGCGCCTACATCCAGGACAGGCTGAGCTGGGACTGGCTCGAAGTCATCACCGGCCTGCGCTACGACAATTACAGCCTGAAGGACTCGGACAACGAAACCTCAGGCGACAGGCTGTCGCCGCGCATCACGGTCGGTGTCACGCCCTTCGAAAGCGCCAGCCTGGCTGGCCTGCAATTCTATGGCACCTACGCCGAAGGCTACCGCTCGCCGTCGCTGACGGAGACGCTGATCAGCGGCAATCATCCGGCCGGCGTCACCTTCCCGTTCCTGCCCAACCCGAACCTGCGGCCTGAAACCGGCAAGACCACCGAATTCGGCGTCAACTACAAGCTGAACGACATCCTGGAATCCGGCGACGCGTTTCGGCTCAAGGCGGCCTACTTCCACAACGATGTCGACGACTATATCGAGGGCGTGACGCTGTCGGCATTCGACCCGACCAGCGGCTGCCCGTTTGGCCCCGGCATCCCGATCTGCTTCCAGTACCAGAATTTCGCCCAGGCCAAGATCAACGGCTTCGAACTGGAAAGCGTCTACGATGCCGCCTGGGGTTATGCCGGGCTGTCGGCCTCGATCATTAACGGCCATACCATCTCCTATGAAGGTGAGCGGGCCGACCTTGCCACCATCCCGTCCTCGCAGGTCACCGGGCAGCTCGGCTTCCGTTTCCTCGAAGATAGGCTGACCGTCGGCGGCGAGGTGCAGTACAACGGCAAGCCGAAGGGCAACCCCGTGGCCAAGGATTATACGCTGGTCAACGCCTTCGCCAGTTACCAGGCAACCGACAATTTGAAGGTGGACTTCCGCGCCGACAATTTGTTCGATGTCAAATACACCAACCCGCTGAACGGCGGCACCACCGCCGTCATCTACGAGCCCGGCATCACGCTGAAGCTGGCCGCAACCATGCGCTTTGGAGGCTGACTTCAATGATAAAGTTGACGACACCGCTTCGTCTTTTGACCTCGACGCTGGCGATGTCGCTCGGCTTGGCGCCGGCGTGGGCGCAGTCCGCGCCGGCGCCGCAACTCAGCCTCGAGCTCAATGCCGCGCAGCCCTCCGACAAGGGTTGCCGCCTGACCTTCGTCGTCAACAATGCGCTCGGCGCCGATCTGTCCAAGGCGGCCTTCGAGATCGCGCTGTTCAACGAGGCCGGCGTCGTCGACCGTCTGAGCGTGCTCGACTTCAAGGATCTGCCCGCCGGCAAGACCAAGGTGACCCGCTTCGACCTCGCCGGCACCAACTGCACCAAACTCAGCCGCGTGCTGATCAACAGCGCCACCGAATGCGCCGGCACCGGTGTCGAGCCGGGCACCTGCATGCGCGGGCTGAAAACGCAGACCAAGACAGGTATAGCTTTCGGCGTCTGAGGTGGGCCTGCATCCCACCTTCAAGCACAACAGCGCGGCTTGGTCCGTCTCCGGTCCGCCGTCATGGCCGGCAACCGATCTTGATTTGACAATCCCGCCTCGCTCGCGGCAGGTCTCGCCGCGAGACATGCAGGACATCAGCCCCCTCCCCGACGACGCCGGCAACGAACTTGCGATTGCGCCGCCCGTGCCACTTGCGCGGCCGGCGGCCGATCGCAAATGGACGGTGGCGATCGCTGCCTCCTGCCTGCTGCACGCGGCGGCCGCGGCCGCTTTCCTGGTCGCACCCGCCGGAACGTTCGATACCGGAGATGCGATACAATCCGAAGGCTCCCAACAATCCGGCGCCCACGTCGTCGGCACCGCTTTGAAAAACCTGCCGCCTGACGCGATCGATGTTGCCTTGGTGGCCGATCCGCAGCCGGCCAAGCCCGAGGTCGTTCAACCCGCGCCGTCGACCGAGGCGGCCCAACCCGTCAAGGAGCCGCCGGCACCCAAGCCTGCACCGGAAGTCGCCAAACAGGCAATTGTCGCTCCAGATACACTGACGGCCGCGATCCCGAATGATCAAAGTGTCGCCCCAGCGGCTGAGAAGCCGACATCGTCAGCCGTTCAACCGAAAAGTTCAGAGGCGCCGCCCGCCAACGAGCCGCCTGTTGATTTGCCTGATGCCAAGGCCCCGGTCCCGAGCCCGAGGCCTAGCCCATCAGAATCGGTAGACGCTGGCGCGACAGATGGCGAGGAACGTGACGCGCTGGCGGCGGCCAGCAAGGGTAAAAAACAGGGCGCAGCCGGCAACGCGATGGAATCCGGTTACAGCGTTGAAGTTCAGAACAAGCTTGCCCGCGCCAACCGCCGTGTTTCGAAAGAGATTCAGGAAAAGGCTCTCAACAATGCCAGGGTCGTTTTCGTCGTCATGGCCGATGGCAGCATCAGCGACCTGCAGCTTGCCGAAAGTTCAGGATCCTCAGAACTCGACCAATTCGCTTTGAAACTGGTACGCCAGCAGGCCCCGTTCCCGCCCATTCCACCCGAGACCGGCATGTCAAGCTGGGTGTTCAGGGCGCGGATCGGCCCGTTTTAAGCAGATCGTAGACCTTCGCCAAATGTCGTCCGCCAATTCAAGAGGAAGCCAATGTACATCGCCATGAACCGCTTCAAGGTCCAGAATGGTTCGGAGACCGCCTTCGAGGATGTCTGGAAGAACCGCGATTCCAGCCTCTCGGAGATGAAAGGCTTCAGGGAATTCCACTTGCTGCGCGGCCCGGTCAACGAGACCGAGGGCTACACGCTGTTTGCCTCGCACACGGTGTGGGCAAGTCACGAGGATTTCGTCGCCTGGACCAAATCCGAGAATTTCCGCGCCGCCCACCGCAACGCCGGCACCTCCAAGGTGCACTATCTCGGCCATCCGCAGTTCGAAGGCTTTTCGGTCGTCGAGGGCGCCTGAAATATTTTAGCCTCAGCCGCATTCAAGGCTGCCCACTGTCAGGCCCGACTGACTAATCGCCGCAAAGAGCGGGTGACGCGCTTGCGCAGCCATCGCAACCGGCCTCTGCGATCCAGAAAGGGCGTGACGCGCGGATCATCTACCAGGCGGCCGAACCGCCTGATGTGCTGCGCCAGGAATCCAGGCACGAACTCGCGGCCATTGACGGCACCGAGCCGCTCGGCATTGGCGAGCACATAGTCGAGAACATCCCTACCCAACGTGATCTCATGCGTGCGATAGGCCGCCGACTGCTGCACGTGGCCTCCGGCATAGGAGACGCCGGCGGATGCATTGGCGCCGTGCAGGCGATAGAGGCCGAGACATTCCGACAAGAGCAGGCTGCCGGCCGACAGATGCGCGCATGTCGCAGCCAGATAGTCGGTCCCTATCCTGGTCTTGAAGGGGAACGCCAGAACCGGTTCCAGTGCGCCACGCCTGAAAACCATCGATGATGTCGGCGCCCAAATCCAGCCATAGACCCCTGGCCCAAAATAGGTGACCGGATGATCCGATGCATAGGCGAACTCGGGCGCCATCTCGCCAAGCTGCTTGCCGGCCGGGATGATGGTCCCGAGGCCATCCGGCTTCGGACGCGGCTTGCGCAACAGGACATAGGTGCCGCCCAGCAACGTGCGGTCGCCATCGATCAGGAACACGTCTGAACTGGACAGTGCCGCAGAGCGCACTGCATTGAGATGGGCCGAAATATGCGCCAGGAGAAAATTCGGCAGCCAAACATCGTCGGCGTCGAGGAACGTTACAAAAGGCGCGTCGGTCGCGGCAAAGCCATCGCGGAATCCGGCGATCTGTCCGCCATTTTCCTGGCGTGCCAACAGGCGCAGGCGCGGATCGTCTATTGTCTGGAGGAGTTGCCGGATATGTTCGGCCGAGCCATCGGTCGAGGCATCGTCAACGATGACGCAGTCCCATCTCTGATAGGTTTGCGCCAGGACCGAACGAATCGCGTCCTCGACATAGGGCCGGTAGTTATGACTGGTGATAACCACCGACACGCGCGGCAGCTCAAACGGTCGGAACGTGTCTTCCATCTGATCGGCTGCGCCTGCTCAAGTTGCTGCCCTGTAGCATTAGCGCATACCCTTACAATCCAACGCAGGCAAGCGAGCCGCGAAAAGCCCCCTACGCCGCGGCCAGCAGGCTGGCATTGCCGCCGGCAGCGGTGGTGTCGACGCAGACGGCGCGTTCATGCGCATAGGCCGCCGGGTTGAGCACTTCGCTGACCAGCGGCACGATCGGGCCGCTCCGGTTGGCGATGACCTTGCGCACGATGCGGGCTGCTTCCGGCTTGCCCGAGAAGGCGACAACATCGACGCGCAGCGAACGCGCCTCGACCGGGTCGGGCCGGCCGTCTATGGCTGCCAACGGCAGCCCCTTGCCGGTCAACGCGGAGAGGGCTGCCGGCGCGCCGGGCGCCACGGCCAGCACCGCGTTGCCGGCGGCAAGCGCCTGGATCGTCTGGGCAAGCAGCGTGTCGGCGTCCGGCCCGAGGCACAGCACCCGGCCGCGCGGCGACAGCGACAGCGTGTTGGCCTCGCCGGTCGGCCCGGGCAGGTCGACCTGGCCGAAATCGATTGCAGCGGCAGCGCCGATCGCCGCCGCGCCCTTGCCGCGCAGATGTTTTCTCAAAATGGCGATGCGGTCCGGCCGCGTCGACCAGCCGCCAAGCGTCGGCTCGGGCAGATTGTCGGCGAGTTCGGTCGCCGTCACCTTGTGGCCCTCCGCAATCTCGGTGCCGGCCTCCGGCGCCTTGCGGAACCGCCGGAGATAATGCGGACCGCCGGCCTTCGGCCCGGTGCCTGAAAGCCCCTCGCCGCCAAAGGGCTGCGAACCGACGACGGCGCCGATCTGGTTGCGGTTGACGTAGATGTTGCCGGCATGGATGCCGTCGACGAAATGCTGGACACGGCCTTCGATGCGGGTGTGCAGGCCGAAGGTCAGGCCATAGCCCTTGCGGTTGATGGCGGCGATAACGGCGTCGATCCCGCCGGCGTCGAAGCTGGCGACATGCAGCACCGGGCCGAACACCTCGCGCTCCATCTCCTCGATGCCTTTGACCCGGAACACATGCGGCGCGACGAAGCGGCCATCTTTCGGTGCTTCGAGCTTGGCGATCAGCCGGCCCTGCAGGCCCATCGTGGTGCAATACTCGCGGATCGAAGCCTGCGCCTCATCGTCGATGACCGGACCGACATCGGTCGAAATAGCCCAAGGATCGCCGATGGTGAGCGCCTCCATGGCGCCCTTCAGCATCTCCAGCATCTTCTTCTCGACGTCCTTCTGCACATAGAGCACGCGCAGCGCCGAGCAGCGCTGGCCCGCACTCTGGAAGGCAGACGCCAGGATGTCGCGCACCGCCTGTTCGGGGAGTGCCGTGGAATCGACGATCATGGCATTGAGGCCGCCGGTCTCGGCGATCAGCATGGCATCAGGCGCTGCCGTCTCGGCCAACTGCTTTTCGATCAGCTTGGCGACCTCGGTCGAGCCAGTGAAGCAGACGCCAGCGATGCGCGGATCCGCAGTCAGCGGTCCGCCGACCGAGGGGCCGTCGCCGGGCAGAAGCTGGATGACATCCTCAGGTACGCCGGCCTCGCGCAGCAGTTCGACGGCGCGGAAAGCGATCAGCGGCGTCTGTTCGGCCGGCTTGGCGATGACCGAATTGCCGGTGACGAGCGCGGCCGCGATCTGGCCGGTGAAGATGGCGAGCGGGAAGTTCCATGGCGAGATGCAGACGATGGCGCCGCGCGCCTCGGTGCCCGCTTCATTGTTCGCCGCTTCGGCAGCGTAGTAGCGCAGGAAGTCGACGGCTTCACGCACTTCTGCGACGCCGTCGGCCAGCGACTTGCCGGCCTCGCGGGTGGCGAGCGCGAAGAACTCGACGGCATTGGCCTCATAGAGATCGGCGGCGCGGTTGAGGATCGCGGTGCGTTCGGCGACCGGGCGCTTCGCCCAGGCAGGCTGCGCCTCCACCGCAAAGCGCACAGCCGTCGCGACCTGCTTGGCTGCCGCTTCGCTGACCGTGCCGACGACCTCGTCGGGCTTCGCCGGATTGACCACCCGGCGCTGCTTGCCGTAGCCGGCCGCACGCGTGATCGGCTTGGCATGCCAGCGCTCAGGCCCGGCGAAGTCCGCCTTGGCCTTGTCGATCGCGGCCAGCGTCACCGGATCGGTGATGTCGAACCCCTTCGAATTACGCCGCCCAGCGCCGAAGACTGTCGCCGGACGAGCGATCGCCGGATTGGCGGCGGGGCCCTGGCTCTCGACCGTCTCGAGCGGATCACGCGCAATATCCTCCGGCTCGACATCCTCGTCCGTCAGTTGGTGGACGAAGGAGGAATTGGCGCCATTCTCCAGCAGGCGGCGAACCAGATAGGCCAGGAGATCGGAATGAGCGCCGACTGGTGCATAGATGCGGCAGCGCGTGCCTTCGGCCTGGCGCACCGTCTCGTGCAGCGCCTCACCCATGCCGTGCAGGCGCTGGAATTCGAAGGCGTCCCTGTTATCAGCCATCGACAGGATGGCGGCGACGGTATGCGCGTTGTGGGTAGCGAACTGCGGATAGATGCGGTCGGTCATCGACAGCAGCTTCTTGGCGCAGGCCATGTAGGAAACGTCGGTATTGGCCTTGCGGGTGAAGACGGGGTAGCCGGAAAGCCCGAGCGTCTGGGCCCGCTTGATCTCGGTGTCCCAATAAGCGCCCTTGACCAGCCGCACCATGATGTTGCGGTCGTACTTTTTCGCCAGCGCATGGAGCCAGTCGATGGTGAAGGCCGCGCGTGGCCCATAGGCCTGGACGACGACGCCAAAGCCGTTCCAGCCGGCAAGCTCCGGCTCGGCCAGCACGCGCTCGATGACATCCAGCGACAGATCCAGCCGGTCGGCTTCCTCGGCGTCGATGTTGAGGCCCATGCGCGAATGGCGTGCGGCCAGCGCCAGCGACAGCAGCCGCTCAGCCATGACAGGCAGCATCTTTTCCTTCTGCGCCTCTTCATAGCGCGGATGCAGCGCCGACAGCTTGACCGAGATGCCGTGGTTCTGCCGGATATCCGGACCGTTGGAACCGGAATCGAGCGAGGAAATGGCGTCGGCATAGGCCTTGAGATAGCGCAGCGCGTCGGCCTCGGTGCGGGCCGCCTCGCCCAGCATATCGAAGGAATAGAGATAGCCTTTCTGGATCATCGGACGGCCGCGCTTGATCGCCTCGGCAATGGTGCGGCCGAGGACGAACTGCTCGCCCATTTCGCGCATGGCGGCGGCGACCGCCTTGCGGATGACCGGCTCGCCCAGCCTTCGCACCATCGAGCGCAGCGTGCCTTCGATGCCGCCTTCGCCCTCGTCGAGCACGCGGCCGGTCAGCATCAGCGCCCAGGTCGAGGCATTGACGAAGATCGAACTCGAACCGCCCGAATGCGCCGACCAGTCATGGGGCGCGATCTTGTCGGCGATGAGGTCGTCCATGGTCTCGGTGTCGGGCACGCGCAGCAGCGCCTCGGCCAAGCACATCAGCGCCACGCCTTCCTTGGTGGAGAGGCCGTAGGCCGAGAGAAAAACCTCCATCAGCCGCGGGTCGGACGAGCCGCGCACCGCCCGCACCAGATCGGCGGCACGAGCCGAGATCGCATCGCGGTCTTCGGTGGAAAGCCCGGTTGCTTCGGCAAGCCTCTTCACCGCCGCGTCTTCGTCGGGCAGGTAATTGGTGCGGATCTGCTGGCGGATGGTGTCGAGCGGCATGGCGGTCCTGCGGAGCGAGCATCAGGGAACGGGCCGGCGGTCGCCGGACCGAATGGCGCAAGCTAGCACAGAGCCGTATTTTCAACCGGTCCAAAGAAATCGACATTGCAGGTCGAATAAACTATCATTGTGTTCACTTTCTCATCAATTGGACTGCAATATCAGTGACAGAAGACCAATTGGACCGCATCGATAAAAACATCCTGTCGTCTCTGGCGCGCGACGGGCGGCTGTCCATGTCGGAACTGGCCGGCAAGGTCGGCCTATCGAAGACGCCGGTGCAGGCGCGGGTAAAGCGCTTGGAAAAGGACGGCTACATCAGAGGCTACCAGGCGATCATCGACCGCGAGCGCATGGGCGAAGGCCATGTCGCCTTCGTCCAGGTCAAACTGTCGGATACGCGCTCTGCCGCCCTCGACGCTTTCAACCGCGCGGTGCAGGCCGTGCCGGAAATCGAGCAGTGCCACATGATGGCGTCGAGCTTCGACTATCTGCTGAAGGTCCGCACCACCGACATCGCCGCCTACCGCCGCGTGCTCGGCGAGCGCATCTCGGCGCTCCCGCACGTCGCCCAGACCTCGACCTTCGTGGCAATGGAGACGGTGAAGGACCGCTGACTCACTCCGACAGCGTCTTCAAGAATGCCACCAGCGCAGCGCGTTCACGGTCCGACAGCTGCAGCGGGTGCACCTCGGAGGTGCCCCCGACAGCAGCGGGTGCCGCCGAATAATGCGCCACCACCTCCTCCAGCGAGGAGAACTGGCCGGCATGCATATAGGGCGGCCGCGTCGCCGCGCCCCGCAGCGACGGCGTCTTGTAGGCGCGCATCAGTTCGGGCGCGTCCTTGACCATGAAGCGCAGTTCGCCGCAGGCGCCGGCGTCACCATCGCGGAACGCGCCGAAGCAGTTGAACGGATCAGCTTCAACCTGCGCCACTGCATCGAAGCGGCCGCGATCCAGCGGCAAGTCCTTCACCGGTGGCACGCCGGTGTTGTGGAAACTGTTGTCGGTGAAGCGCGGCCCGTTATGGCAGGTGACGCAATTGGCCTTGCCGATGAACAATTTCAGCCCGAGCATTTCCTCCGGCGAAAAGGCATCGTCGGCTTTCGGCTTGGCGCCGGACGCCAGGTCGATGGCGAAACGGTCGAAACGCGTCTGCGCCGGTTCGATCGACCGTTCGAAGGCGGCGATCGCCTTGCCGATATTGGAAAAGACGCGGTTGACATCGTCCATCTGGGCCGCAGTCATCGCCTTCCATGCCGCCTGCTCGGCCTCATTGCCCAGCGGACTGGCATTGGCCGGCACGGTGGAAAGGTCAGGCAGCGGCCCAAAGATCCGCTCGTAGCGCTCGCCGAACCGCTTCTGGATGTAATGCGCGAAGGCGGCGCGGTTTCCCGCCTGCTCGAGCGGATTTTCCAGCGGCGTCAGCGCCTGCGCCCACAGGCTGTCGCGCCGTCCGTCCCAGAAGAACCACGGATTGCGCGCCACGCCGGCCAGCGGCATGCTGCGCCGGTTGGTGCGGCCGACACCGACGGCCTGCGGCAGGTCGTCCTGGAACTGCCGATCGATCTTATGGCAGGTCGAGCAGGACACGTTGCCGTCACGACTCATGCCCTGGTCGAAGAACAGCGTGGACCCCAGGGCCGCGGCGGCCGGCACGTCAGCGAAGCGGTTGGTGGTGTCGGGCTTCAGCGCCGGCAAGGCGTTCAGCGCCAGCGAAGCGATGGTCTTCTTCTCGGCATCGGAAAAATCCGGCTTGCCGCAGCCGGCAACCAGCAGAACCGCCGCCACTGCCAGAAGACGCGACAGGCGGCTCATCTGGTCACAGCACCACGTTGAAGACGACCGTGTCGGAACCGGCGGCCGCTGAAATGGCAAAGCGCAATTGCCACACGCCGCTCATGGTGAATTTCAACCCCTCGATGCGGTAGCGCCCCTCGCCCAGATAATCGGTCGCCTGCGGACTGGTCGGCAGGCCGTGATTGTGCTGCGGCATGCCGCCGGAGACCGAGATCGCCGCACCTTCCACGGGATCGCCTTTGACCGTCTTCAAGGTGAGCAGCCAGGATTGCAGCTCGCCTTGTTTGATAACGCCCCGCTCCGGCTGGAAACTGGCGACAAACAAACCGTTCGCCGTCTTCTTCGAGCGCGAAACATCCGGGCCCGGCGCCGACTGCGGCGCGGTCAGATAGACGATCGCCAGTATGCCAGCCAGCAAGGCGGCCAGACCAAGGCCCGCAAGAAGATAACGCCATATCGATGCCAAACCGGTTCCTCTTCCAAACATAACGTCCCGGGAAGCAATTCGCGTCCCGCCGCTTCTGTGGGAAAACGCTTCTGGCGCAAAAATCCGTCGCCGCCAAGCATGGCGCTGCCGGCTGCAAAAAGCTACAGGACCGAAACCAAACCCCGAGGGAGAATTATGGCAGCAGACGGCATCGCTTCGATCGGTGAATGCATGCTCGAACTGTCCGGCCAGACCGGGCCCAACTGGCGCATGGGCTTTGCCGGCGACACGTTCAACACGCTATGGGCACTGCATGCGCTGAGCGGCGAGAGGCCCGCCACTTACGTCTCTGCCTTCGGCGACGATCCGTTCTCGCAGGGTCAGATTTCCTTTTTCGCAGAAAACGGCATCGGCATCGGCGCCAGCCCGGTCATCCCGGGTGCCCGGCCCGGCCTTTACGCCATCACCTTGACCGGCGCCGAACGCGCCTTCACCTATTGGCGCGGCGACGCGGCGGCCAGGCGGCTTGCGTCGGACCCGGTCGCCCTGGCAAAAAGCCTTGAAAACCAGGCGCTTGTGTATTTTTCCGGAATCACTTTGGCAATTCTCGACGCCGCCGGGCGCAAGACGTTGCTGGCAGCGGTGGCCAAGGCGCGCGCTGCCGGTTCGCTGGTTGCCTTCGACCCCAACTACCGGCCGCGCCTCTGGCAGAGTCGCGAAGAGGCGCAAGCTGCGATCTTCGATGCGCTTGCCGTCACCGATATCGCGCTGCCGACCTTCCCCGACGAGCAGATGCTGTTTGGCGACACCGCGCCGCAAGCGACCGCAGCGCGGTTTGGAAAACTGGTCGGCGAAGTCGTCGTCAAGAATGGCGAGGAGCCGGCATCGATCGCCACTGGCGGAACCCTGCAGCCGGTCCCGGCCCAGCATGTCGCCACCCCCGTCGACACCACCGGCGCCGGCGATTCCTTCAATGGCGGCTATCTCGCCGCCCGGCTTGCCGGCCATGCGCCGGCAGAGGCCGTGCAGCGTGCGCATCGCGTCGCCGCCGCTGTCGTGCAGGTGCGCGGTGCGCTGGCGCCGTTCGAAACGCTGAAAACCGCTTTCAACAGCTGAGGAAATCTCAGGGTAAGCGGAAACGATACTCCGTGACCTGATGATAGATTTGTCCCGGCCACAGCGTGGCCTGCGGGAAATAGGGCCGGTTCGGCGCGTCGGGCCAGGCCTGTGCTTCGAGGCAAAAGCCGGAAAACGCCTTGTAGCGCCGCCCGCCCAGGCCGCCCGAGGTCGGCGTGACATATTGGCCGGTGTAAAGCTGCAGGCCGGGCTCGGTGGTCCAGACCTCCATCTCGACGCCTGAATTGGCGCCTTGCGCCCACGCCACCTGGTGAAGCGGACCACGGCTGGACGCAAGGCAGAAATTGACGTCGTAGGGGAGCTGCTCGCCTTCCGTTTCCATGCGCAGCGGCCGCGCCTGGCGGAAGTCAAACGGGGTATCGTCGACAGGCTTGACCACGCCGGTCGGGATCATCTCGCCATCGACCGGCGTGTAGGCGCCGGCATTCAGCATCAGCCGGTGGTCGAGAATGTCACTGCTGCCGCCATCGTCGAGATTGAAGTACGAATGCTGCGCCAGATTGCAAAGCGTCGGCTCCTCGCAGGTGGCGGTCAGCTCCATGGAGAGCGTGCCGGGGATCTTCAGCCGGTAGGTGCAGGTGACGTCGAGCGCGCCGGGAAAGCCCATCGTGCCGTCGGGATCGTGCAGCGTCAGCGTGACAAAATCCCGGCCGTGCAGCGAAACCGTCCATGGCCGGTGAAAAAAGCCCCGCGAACCGCCATGCAGCGTGTGCTTGCCCAGGAAATTGCGTTCGGTCTGGTAGCGCTGGCCGGCGATGGTGAAGCGGCCGTCGCGGATGCGGTTGGCATAACGGCCGACGACCGCGCCGAAAAAGGCCCGGTCGGTCTCATAAGGTTCGAAGCGGTCATAGCCGAGCACCAGCGGCGCGTCATGGCCGGCAAGCCGCAGATCCTGGATAATCGCGCCGAGCCCGATGATGTTGGCGCTGATGCCGCCGCCCCGGATGGTGAACCGGCGGACGGGTTCGCCCGCCTGCGTCGTGCCGAAGACCTCGCCGTCCTTCATCGCTATGCCCAAATGCTAATTCGTTGATCTGTCGACTTAGAGCAATTCCAGGAAAAGTGTGAAACGGTTTTCCGTCCGGAATTGCGAAAAACGAAGAGATAGAGCGGTTCGGCGTTTCCGCTGAACCGCTCTAGGCCGGCTGGTCTGGCAAGGGCAGGCGCATGGCCTGCCCTGCCCCGTCAGCGATTTAGAGGCCGAGGCCGCCGATGCAGACATATTTGGTGTCGAGGTAATCCTCGATGCCCTGATGCCCGCCTTCCTTGCCGAGGCCCGATTCCTTGACGCCGCCGAACGGCGCTTCCGGCGTGGTGATCAGGCCTTCATTGACGCCGACCATGCCGTATTTCAGACCTTCCATGACCCGGAAGGCGCGGCCGAGATCGCCGGTGTAGAAATACGCGGCAAGGCCGAACTCGGTGTCATTGGCGAGCGCGATGGCCTCTTCCTCGGTCTCGAACTTGAACACCGGGGCGATCGGGCCAAAAATCTCTTCCTTCATGAAGCGCATGTCAGGCTTGGCATTGGCGATGACAGTCGGCTGGAAGAACGAGCCGCCAAGCGCGTGGCGCTTGCCGCCGGCAACAACCTTGCCGCCCTTGGACGTGGCGTCGGCGATGAATTCCTCGACCTTCTCGACCGCCTTCACGTCGATCAGCGGTCCCTGCTGCACACCCTCTTCGAGGCCCGAGCCAACCTTCAGGCCATTGCTGGCTGCGACCAGCTTCTCGACAAACTTGTCGTAGATGCCGGCCTGCACGAGGAAGCGGTTGGTGCAAACGCAGGTCTGGCCGGAATTGCGGTACTTGGCGGTGATCGCACCGGCAACGGCACGGTCGAGATCGGCATCGTCGAAGACCAGGAACGGCGCGTTGCCGCCGAGTTCCATCGACACTTTCTTGACGGTCACCGACGACTTCTGGATCAGAATCTTGCCAACCTCGGTCGAGCCGGTGAAGGTGATCTTCGATATCAGCGGGTTGGCGCAGATCTCATCGCCGATTTCGGCAGCCGAGCCGGTCAGAATGTTGACGACGCCCTTGGGGAAGCCGACTTCCTCGGCCAGCGCACCCCAGGCAAGACCCGAGTAAGGCGTCTGCGAGGCCGGCTTGACGACGGCGGTGCAGCCGGCGGCAAGTGCGGGGCCGAGCTTGCGGGCAAGCATCGAGGACGGGAAATTCCACGGCGTAATCGCGGCGATGACGCCGACCGGCTCCTTGATCACCAGGATGCGGCGATCGCCCCACGGCGACGGCACGACGTCGCCGTAAGTGCGGCGGCCTTCCTCGGCGAACCACATGATGTAGGCGGCGGCCGAGCCGATCTCGCCCTTGGATTCGGCCAGCGACTTGCCCTGCTCGATGGTGAGCAGTTCGGCCAGCACGTCCTGATTGTCCATCATCGCGTCATGCAGCTTGCGCAAGAGCTTCGAGCGTTCGAGCGCGGTGGTCTTGCGCCAGCTCTTGAAGGCTTCGGCGGCGGCTTCGATGGCGCGGCGGGTTTCCGCCTTGCCCGACTTCGGCACGGTGCCGATCTTGAGGCCGGTGGCCGGGTTGTTGACGTCGACCGTCTGGCCGGTGTCGGCCTGCACCCATTCGCCATTGATGAGATTGGCCTGGCGCATGAAATGGCTGGTTTTCTGAAGCATGGTCTAGCCTCCGTTCGGCGCACTGACGGGCCGGTTTCTGGATCTCTTCGATGAGCGTGCGCAAAGGCTGCGGAGCCGGCACGCTGAAGCCACTGCTCTTAACCTAGGGCAAGCCCCGCAAGCAATCGCAAGATGGCATATAGGGGTTGGGCCAGAGCAAGACGAGAGCCGCAACAGGCAAATTGCCGTGTGGCCTAACCGAAGACGTGAACCACCACCGTCAGCCAGAAGGTCGTCGTGAGAACGGCACAGGCGGTGGCGATGGTCATCTGGTTCGACGCTAGCGCCTGGCCGGTGTTGAACTGCACGGCGATCAGGTAGGAATTGACGCCGGATGGCATCGCGGCCACCATCACCGCCACCTTGGCCGTCAAGGGCGGCAGGCCGAGCAACCAGACGAAGACAAGCACCAGCGCCGGCATCAGGAACAGTTTCAGTGCCGAAAGCACCAACGCCGGCCTGACATTGCCCGAAATGCCGAAGCGGCGCAGGCTGAGCCCCATGGCGAACAGCGCCACCGGCCCTGCCGTAGCGGCCAGCGCATCGACCAGGCGCATGGCGACATCAGGCAGCGGTGCACCGGTGATGCGCCATGCGAGCCCCGCCAGAATCCCGATGATCAACGGATTCATGAACAGCCGCCTGAGGAAGCTACGCACAACGCGCAAAGGATGCACGGGTTCGCCGCTGCCGCGGCCGAACACTTCGAACAGCACGATCGAGGCCATCAGCATGGTCGGCAGATGCACGGAGACCAGCAGAGACAACACCTCGAAGCCATCCGCACCGAATATGCCGAGGATAAAGGGCACGCCGAGCAACACGACATTGGAAAACGCCGACGACACGCCGCCAACGACACCGGCACGAGAATCCCTGCCGAAGACACGGGTGGTGACCAGATGGCCGGCGGCCCAGGTGATGGCGACGGCCGCGAAGTAAGCGCCCCACAGCGGCCATGGCGCGACACCATGGAAGTCGGACCGCACCATCGTCTGGAACAGCAGCAGCGGCATCGCCACGTTGATGGCGAATTCGGAGATGCCCTCACCGCTCGCCGGCCTGAGATAGCCGGTCCACCCGGCGATATAGCCGAGCGCGACAAGGCTGAAGACGAAGAGGACGGTTTCGGTGAGCGGCGACATTTCCAGAGGGATAAGCGAGCCATGCTCGCGGCGCAATCGCGCCCGAATTTGATCATCGTCGGCTGGCAGGCTTATAGAGGGTTTGGATCACTGGGCGGACGACACGACAATGGCCTTTGTCGGCACCTCGAAAGGCAATCTTGTCCGGCGGCTGGCGGCTTTCGTCGCCGTGCTGCTTTGCCTTGCCGTATCGGTGGCTCAGGCCACTGAGACCAAAAGCCTCAAGGGCGTCGCGCTGATCATCGGCCAGTCGAAATACGACCATATCGCGGCCCTTGCCAATCCGGCCAATGACGCCCGTGACATGGCCAAGATGCTGACCGACCTCGGCTTCGATGCCCGCAACGTCACCGATCGCGATGCCGCCAAGCTGAAGCGCGACCTGGAGCGGTTTACCGAGGATGCCGAAGGCGCCGACGTCGCCTTCATCTACTATTCCGGCCATGACCCTGCAGGATTCGATTGCGGCGCGGCGGGCAGCGCTCGAAATACTCACCATCGAGGCAGCACCGGTTGACTGGGCCAATACTCAAAATGGCATCGGTATGAGCCTGCTCAATCTCGGCAATCTCCAGCGGACCGACAACTATCTCAACGACGCCGAAGCGGCGTTCACTGCGACGCTGAAGGTGTTTACGCGCGAAAGTCAGCCGCTGCAGTGGGCCTTCGAGCAGAACAATCTTGGTGACGTCCACTGGAACCGCGCCAGCTATGGGGCGGGCAAGCCGGAATATCTCAAGGCGATCGAATTCTTCGAGAACGCCAAGCAGGGCTTTACTGAAGCCGGCTACACGATCCCCATCCCGCTCACCGACCAGAAGATCGATCTGGCGAAGAAGCAGATGGCGAAAAAAGTGAAGTTGCGGACGGAGCGTCTGCCTTTCGCTTGTCTTTGTGCCGGCTTTCCGATCCCTATATGCGAATAACCGGGGCCGACATCCGGCTCTCGGAAGGTATCAGATGATTCGATTTGTGCTGGCGCTATTTCTGCTTGTTGTCCCGGCCGCGGCCCATGCGACAGATGCCGGCTGGGCGCTTTTGCGTGACGGCGGCCATGTCGTGCTGCTTCGCCACGCGCTGGTCACCGGCACCACCGACCCCGCCAATTTCGACATCAACAACTGCGCCACGCAAGTCAATTTGTCGGCCCGCGGCAAGCAACAGGCGAGCAAGATCGGCGCCTTGTTCGGCGCCCGCGCCGCGCCCATCGAGCGCGTGCTGTCCAGCCGCTACTGCCGCTGCCTCGACACCGCCCGTATCGCCTTCGAAGCCGAGCCGGAGCTTTTTGCACCGCTCGATCTCCTGAAGAGCGATCCGACCGAGAAGGCCGCGCAGCTCGACGCGGTCATGAAGGAGATCCGTGCCTATTCCGGCTCCGACAATCTGGTCATGGTCACCCATCTCGAAAACATCGTCGCGCTGACCGGCGTCTCGCCGCGCGAAGGCGAAGCGGTGGTGGTCGAGCCGCAAGGTGACGGCCTGCGCGTGCTCGGCCGCGTCACTTTCTGACAAGGCCGCCATCCCGCGCACTGTTGCCGAAATACCACCGCCGAAAGAAGCCGCAAATTCGCCGCCAAATGCCGCTTGCGACAACCCGTCGCAGGGTCTATAGGCGCGCTCCCGGTCACGAAAACCGAAGCGAGCACAACGGTTGGAGCTTTCGTCTCCGCCCGTGCAGGCGGCTTTGCCGCCCTGTATACGGCGCCGTTTTGGGGATTGGGATCGCGGATGTAGCTCAGTCTGGGAGAGCGCCGGATTTGGATCCGGAGGTCGCAGGTTCGAATCCTGCTTCTGCACCACGGATAGCTCAGTTTGGGTAGAGCATCAGACTCATAATCTGACGGTCGAAGGTTCGAATCCTTCTCCAATGGCTGACAGGCCACCACCCTTTCACGGTGTTATCTGAAAACGGTCCGGGACCGGAATGCTGAAGACCTGACGAGCCGCCGAAGCCCACAGGCCAAGGCCGGTTCGAACGGTCTGACGCCATCGACTCGCGGCCAGGCCCGCGGTGATGGTCAAGGCGCAGTGTCGCCGGCAAGGGAGGCTTCGGTCTCCGGCGCCCGCTTCGCTGCCCCGCGATCCGCTCCCGAGGGCCCGCCACGGATTGATGCCACCGGTCCCCGGATCATTCGTGCCGGGAACGACGAAGTGAAACGAGAAACGAAAGGGAAGATCGACGCATGACGTGACGCCTCGCATGGGGCCATGCCCGACAGGAGTAAGACAATGACGACTATTCTCGACAAGGTTCTTGGACGCGAGCGCGTCCTCGTGAAGGAAAACGAACGTGCCCTCACCCTCTACAAGGGGGAGATCAAGGCTGTCCTGCTGCCGGGCGAGCATTCGCTCGTCAACCGGCGCGGCAACCTTGAAGTGTCCCGGCACGATCTGAAGAACCCGGAATTCGTTTCGGCGTACGAGAAGGCGTTGTTCGACAAGCTCCCGGATGTGGCCGCGCGTCATTTGACCGTGGTTCGCACCGGACGCACGGAGGTCGCCGTCATCGAGCGTGACGGCAATCTGCATGCTGCGTTGGCGCCGGACCGCAAGCTGGTGCTGTGGACGGATGCCGGCCCGTGGAAGGTAACGCTGGTCGACACCGCAGTCGATCTTGCCATCGATCCGGAGCTGATGCGCCGGCTCGGCCAAAGCAGGAAGACGGAATTGATGTCCGTCCATCCGGTCGTCGATGGCCAGGCCGGACTGCTGTTCGTCGACGGTGTGCTGGTGCGCACGTTGTCGGCGGGCGTGCATGCGTTCTGGAATGTCGGACGCATGGTGCAGGTGAAGGTCGTCGACCTCAAGCGCCAGTCGCTCGATGTCGCCGGGCAGGAAGTGCTGACCAAGGATCGGGTAACGATCCGGGTCAACATCGCCGCCGAATACCAGGTCGTCGACCCGGTCAAGGCGGTGAGCATGGTGAAGGACTTCTCCGAAGCCCTCTACCGCGCCCTGCAGTACGCCTTCCGCAAGACGCTTGGCGCGCTGACGCTCGACCAGATCCTCGAAAAGAAGGTGACGGTCGACGAGGAGGCGGCGGCCAAGGTCCGAGCCGACATGGCCGCGATCGGCGTCGAGGTCAGCGATATCTCGCTCAAGGATGTGATCCTGCCGGGCGAGATGCGCGAAATCCTCAACCAGGTGGTTTCGGCCGAAAAGCAGGCCGAGGCCAACGTCATCCGCCGCCGCGAAGAGACGAACGCCACGCGTTCGCTCCTCAACACAGCCAGGGTGATGGCCGAGAACCCGGTGATGCTGCGGTTGAAGGAGCTTGAGGCTCTGGAAACCATCGCCGGCAAGGTCGAGCGGCTGACCGTCCACAACGGAACGGGCGGACTGCTCAACGACATCGTCAAGCTGCGCGAGAGCTGAGCTGATGTTACGTCAAATGGAAGGGCCGCCGGGTCAGCCGGCGGCCCTTCTTGCGCTTCTTGAGACCCCTCCCCATCTGCGCCCGGCGCATCAGGCCTTTTCCTGCCGGGAAAAACCGATTAGACAGCGCCCAAACCAGATGCGGACAGATTCCGCCCGCAACCGAAGGAAGAGCCCTTGTCCACCACGTTCGACAAAGTCGCCAAGATCATTGCCGACACCAGCGAGATCGATATCGACACCATCACCCCCGAGAGCCACACGATCGACGATCTCGGCATCGACAGCCTCGATTTCCTCGACATCGTCTTTGCCATCGACAAGGAATTCGGCATCAAGGTGCCGCTGGAAAAGTGGACCCAGGAAGTCAATGACGGCAAGGCCTCGACCGACGATTACTTCGTCATGAAGAACCTGTGCGCCAAGATCGACGCGCTGGTCGCCGCCAAGAACGCCTGATATCGGGCAAGCGCGCGGCCTTGACGGGCTGCGCCGCCTGACCCACAAAGCCGCTCATGAGCAGCCCCCGCGACGTCGTCATCACTGGCATTGGCCTTGTCTCCTCGCTTGGAGAGGGTCCGGACGCACACTGGCAGAAGCTGGCGCAGCCTGGCCTGCAGCCGGTGCTCGAAGCCGCACGCTTTGCGCCCTATACCGTCCATCCGCTGCCCGAGATCGACTGGAACCTGCAGATCGCCAAGCGTGGTGACCAGCGGCAGATGGAAACCTGGCAGCGGCTCGGCACCTATGCCGCCGGCCTGGCGCTGGACGATGCCGGCATCAAGGGCAATGACGAGCTTTGCACGACCATGGACATGGTTGTCGCCGCCGGCGGCGGCGAGCGCGACGAGGCGGTCGATGCCGCCATCCTCGCCGCTTCCGAAAGCCGCAACGACCGCGACGTGCTGCTGAACGAGAAGCTGACCACCGAATTGCGGCCGACCTTGTTCCTGGCCCAGCTTTCCAATTTGCTCGCCGGCAACATCTCCATCGTCCACAAGGTGACCGGATCGTCGAGGACCTTCATGGGCGAGGAAGGGGCCGGTGTCGCCGCCGTCGAGACGGCCGCCGCGCGGATCCGCTCGGGACAGTCGACGCATATTCTGGTTGGCGGCGCCTTCCAGACCGAACATTCCGACATGCTGCTCGGCTATGAACTGGCCGGCTACCTGCACCGTGGCCCATGGAAGCCGGTCTGGCAAAGACAGGGTGCCGAGGGTGGCGGCCTAGTCTCCGGCTCCGGCGGCGCCTTCCTGGTGCTGGAACAGCGCGAACACGCGACAAGCCGTGGCCGCAAGATCTATGCCGAGCTCGGACCGGTCGTCTCCGGCCGCGCCCGGCGCTCGCGCGGCGAACTCGACGCCGAGATCGCGACCTTGCTCAAACAGGCAGCACTCCCCAACGGCAAGCTGCTTGCCATATCCGGCGCTTCCGGCGCGCATACGGCAACATCAGCCGAGAAGGCAGCGCTCGATGCCAATCCGGCGATATCGGCGCGCGGTTTCGCGACGCTGACCGGGCATATGAAGGAAGCGCAGTTTCCGTTCGCTGTGGCGCTCGCCGCACTGGCTGTCGACCGCAAGGCCGCCTACCCCGTTTTCGACGCCGCGACCGAGAAGCCGTTCGAAGGCATTCCGCAAACCGTGCTTGCAACGGCGATCGGCTATCACCAATTCGAGGGCATGGCGCTGGTCAACACTGCTTGAAGCAGTGCTGCGCGATCATGCTGCAAAGTTAAGAGGTTCCGGATGGCCAATCTCAGAGATCACATGGGCCGGCCGATCGTCGCCGTCACCGGCATCGGCGTGGTGACCTCGCTCGGCGTCGGCAAGGCAGACAATTGGGCGGCGCTGACCTCCGGCAAATCGGGCATCCACCCGATTACTCGCTTTCCCGTCGACCATCTCAACACCCGCATCTCCGGCATGGTCGATTTCCTGGATTCTAGCTCTAAGGGCGCCAGCCTCCTGACTTACGAGCTGGCCGAAACCGCAGCAAATGAGGCCGTGGCCGAATCCGGCCTCGATTCCTCTGATTTCGGCGGGCCGCTCTTCCTCGCCTCGCCGCCGGTCGAGCTCGACTGGCATGATCGCTTCTCGCTCTACAATTCCGACAACAAGGACGCCGGCGCCGAGAGGCTGCTCAGGGTGGCGCGCGGCCTGAAGGAATTGGACATATTCGAAACAACACAGTTCGGCTCCATCGCCGACCGGCTGGCCGACCGGTTTGGCACGCGCGGCCTGCCAATCACGCTGTCGACGGCCTGCGCATCGGGCGCTACCGCCATCCAGCTCGGCGTCGAGGCAATCCGCCGCGGCGAATGCGCCCGGGCGCTGTCGATCGGCGCCGACGGCTCTGCAACCGCCGAGGCGCTGATCCGTTTCTCGCTGCTGTCGGCGCTGTCGACCCACAACGACATCCCGGAAAAGGCCTCAAAACCCTTCTCCAAGGACCGCGACGGCTTTGTCCTGGCCGAAGGCTCCGGCGCGCTGGTGCTGGAATCGCTTGAGGCTGCCATTGCCCGTGGCGCCAGCGTTCTCGGCATCCTGCGCGGCTGCGGCGAAAAGGCCGACGATTTCCACCGCACCCGCTCCAAGCCCGACGGTTCGCCGGCAATCGCCGCCGTGCGTGCCGCGCTTGCCGATGCCGGCTTGAGCGAGGACGAGATCGACTATGTCAACGCCCACGGCACGTCGACGCCGGAAAACGACAAGATGGAGCACCTGTCCCTGTCGACCGTCTTCGGCGAGCGCATCGGCTCGATGCCGATCTCGTCCAACAAGTCGATGATTGGCCATACGCTTTCGGCCGCCGGTGCCGTCGAAGCGGCATTTTCGCTGATGACCATGCGCGAAAGCGTCATTCCGCCGACCATCAACTACGACAATCCCGACCCGGCAATCGTGCTCGACGTGGTGCCGAACAAGAAGCGCAACGCCGAGGTTCGCAGCGTTCTGTCAAACTCCTTTGGCTTTGGCGGCCAGAACACCTGCCTTGTCATGGCGCGGGAACCGGTCTAAGCGAGCCGTTCCGCTCGAACAGAACCGACAGGCCCTATGCGCGCACTGCAACTTATCGAGGACCGCCGTCTTGAAACGGTGGACCTGCCGCCCCCGCCGCCGCCCGCACTGGGTGAGGTCACGCTGCGCATCAAGGCGGTGGCGCTGAACCACATCGACGTCTGGGGCTGGCGCGGCATGGCCTTTGCCAAGCGCAAGCTGCCGCTGGTCGTCGGCGCCGAAGCCTCCGGCGAAGTCGAGGCCGTCGGTCCCGGCGTTTCCAGCCTGCTGCCCGGGCAATTGGTGTCGATCTATGGCGCCCGCACCTGCGGCCTCTGCCGTGCCTGTCGCGAAGGCCGCGACAATCTCTGCGAACATGTATCGGGCGTGCACGGCTTCCATCTCGACGGTTTTGCCCAGGAGAAGATCAACCTGCCGGCGCGCCTGCTGGTCCCTGCCCCGCCCGGCGTGACCGATGTCGGCGCCGCCGTCGCGCCCGTCACCTTCGGCACGGTCGAGCACATGCTGTTCGACAATGCGAAGCTGCAACCCGGCGAAACCATCCTGATCCATGCCGGCGGCTCCGGCATCGGCTCGGCGGCGATCCAGCTGGCCAAGCGCATGGGTTGCACCATCATCACCACGGTCGGCTCGAACGACAAGATCGACAAGGCCAAGGCGCTCGGCGCCGACCATGTCATCAACTACCGTGACGACCGTTTCGAAGGCGTCGTGCGCAAGCTGACCAAGAAGAAAGGCGTCGACGTCGTCTTCGAACATGTCGGCGCCGACACCTTTGCCGCCTCGATGCTGTGCCTCAAGCGCGGCGGCCGCCTGGTCACCTGCGGTTCGACCTCGGGCGTGTCGACGCAGATCAACCTGATGCAGCTCTTCCAGCAGCAGCTGAAGCTGCTCGGCTCTTTCGGCTGCCGCATGGAGAATATGGCCAACGCCATGCAGAAGATGGCGGCGGGTCAGGTCGCCCCGGTCATCGACACCGAAGTCGACTTCGACGGTATCGACGCCGCGCTGAAGCGCATGGAAGGCCGCGACGTGTTCGGCAAGATCATCCTGCGCGTTTCCTAGGACAATGGTCGGCAAGGTGTTCAAGAAAGCCCGTCGGGACTTCATGTTCCGCTATGGCCGAAGACTGCGCCAGATGGAGCACTGGCTGGTGGCGCGTGCGGCGATGACGATCATCTCGCTGCTGCGTCTGCTGCCGGCCGACAGCGCGCTCAATTTCGCCGACCGCGCCGCCCGCCGCATCGGCCCGCGGGTGGGACGCCACCGCGTCGCTGTCAACAATCTGCGTCTCGCCTACCCCGACAAGGGCGACGCCGAGATCGAGGCTATCGCTTCCGACATGTGGGGCAACATGGCCCGCCTCGCCACTGAATACATCTTCCTCGATGCGCTGTTCGACTATGACCCGAACGCGACGACGCCCGGGCGCGTCGAAGTCGGTGGCGCCGATCACTTCAAGCACATCGCCACCGAGCAGAAGCCGCACATCCTGTTCACCGGCCATCTCGGCAATTTCGAGCTTTTGCCGGTGGCGGCCGCGACCTTCGGCATGCAGATCACGGCGCTGTTTCGCCCGCCCAACAACCCGTACCTCGCCGACTACATCCACTCGACCCGCCGTTCGAGCATGGGCGCTCTGTTGCCCTCCTCCACTGGCGCCTCCTTCGCGCTGGCGTCCATTCTCGAGAATGGCGGCAATATCGGCGTCCTGGTCGACCAGAAATTCTCGAGCGGGCTGGAGACGACCTTCTTCGGCCGCCCGTGCCAGAGCAATCCGGTTCTGGGCATGCTCGCCCGCCACTATGATTGCGATGTCTATCCGGCCCGCTGCGTAAGGCTGCCGCGCAACCGCTTCCGCCTCGAGATCGAAGACAAGCTCACCCTACCGCGCAATGAGAGCGGCAGTGTCGACGTACCGGCCACCACCCAACTGCTCGCCGACGTCGTCGAGCGCTGGGTTCGCGAGGACCCGGGACAGTGGATGTGGTTCCACAAGAGGTGGGAAATCTCAGGCCGGCGTCGCCGCCGGCGTGGACAGTCCAAGGACGCTGCCGGCCAGCGGCAGCGTCAATCTTAGGTCGTCAGTTCGTCACCACGATCCGGGTGTTGCCGAAGCCGACTTCCCGCACCATCGAATAGAAGGCCGCGGCATTGGCCGTGTGCAGCCGCACGCAGCCATGCGAGGCCGGACGCCCGAGCTGCCTTACCGCATTGGTGCCGTGGATGGCGTAGCCGCCATGGAAGAACACCGAATAAGGCATTGGCGACATGTGGTATTTCTTCGAATACCACATCCGCGCCGTCCGCTGCGGCCGATAGGTGCCCCGCGGCGTGAAATAGCCGCTGCGTGCGGTGGAGACGTTCCACCGGTAAAGCACCTGGCCATATTGGCTGACGGTCATGGTCTGCGATGAGACGTCGATGCTGGCCACCAGCGAAGCAGCCCGGCTTTCGATGGACGTGCCGAACAGCATCGCAGCAAAAGCTGCCGCCATGAGAACGATTTTAGTCATGAGATCAAACCCCTTTGATGCCCCTTGCCTGCTCTGTCATCACGCGGTTTTTCATCTTTTTAACGACAGGTGAGTGATCTAACACACACTCCTTGATAAAATCGCCAATCTAAAGCAGCGAATTTGAACGATTTTCCCGCCATAGTTGCCGCTGCAAAACGTAGTTTCGGCGCTAGCGGCGTGACACTTGCAAAAACCACCCGTTCGTTGCTCAACTCCGCTGATGAACGAACGACTCTTCAAAGCGATCGACGACCGTTCGGATGAACTGGTCCGGCTTACCGCCGACCTGATCCGCTTCCCGACCATCAACCCGCCGGGTGAAGCCTATCGCCCCTGCGCGGAATATATTGCTGCCCGGCTAAGCAAGCGCGGCTTCGAAACCGAATTTATCCGCGCCGAGGGCACGCCCGGCGATACCGACCGCTATCCGCGCGTCAATGTCGTCGCCCGCTTCGACGGCCGCTCGCCCGGCGCCTGCGTCCATTTCAATTCGCATATCGATGTCGTCGAAGCCGGCGAAGGCTGGAGTGTCGATCCCTTTGCCGGCGTGGTGAAGGACGGCAAGGTCTACGGGCGCGGTGCCTGCGACATGAAGGGCGGCCTCGCCGCCTCGATCATCGCGGCCGAAGCGTTCATGGAGGTTTTCCCCGATTTTCCCGGCGCCATCGAAATCTCGGGCACCGTCGACGAGGAGTCCGGCGGTTTCGGCGGCGTCGCCCATCTGGCAAAGCTCGGCTATTTCTCGAAACCGAAGGTCGACCACGTCATCATCCCGGAGCCGCTGAACAAGGACCGCATCTGCCTTGGCCATCGCGGTGTCTGGTGGGCAGAGATCGAGACCAAGGGCGAGATCGCGCATGGCTCGATGCCGTTCCTCGGCGACAATGCGGTGCGCCACATGGGCGCCGTGCTGCAGGCCTTCGAGGACGAGCTGTTTCCGGCGCTCGACCGCAAGGTGACGCGCATGCCTGTCGTCCCTGAAGGGGCAAAGCGCTCGACCATGAACATCAATTCGATCCATGGCGGCCAGACCGAGGATTTCCGCCCGGGCCTGCCCTCGCCCAACGTGCCCGATGCTTGCCGGCTGACCATCGACCGCCGCTTCCTGCTCGAGGAGGACCTTGCCACGGTCAAAAGCGAAGTGACCGATATCCTCGACCGGCTTAAGCGCGAGCGCAAAAAGTTCGACTACGAAATCCGCGACCTGATGGAGGTTCTGCCGCTGATGACCGAGCGTGATGCGCCGGTGGTCAAGGCGGTGGCGCAAGGCATCATGGCGATCTTCGACCGCGAGCCGGATTATATTATTTCGCCAGGCACTTACGACCAGAAGCACATTGCCCGCATCGGCCACCTCTACGATTGCATCGCCTATGGTCCGGGCATTCTCGATCTCGCCCACCGGCCCGACGAATGGGTCGGTATCTCGGATATGGTGGAATCGGCCAAAGTGATGGCGATCGGGCTCAATGTGCTGCTCAGAGGAACGGCTACTGGCTGATCCGTCGACATCAGCCGAAAAAACATTCCTCCCGGCGCCGCTGCAGAGCACGAAACGCAATTTACTCCACCTCGAAATCACGCTTCTATCGCACCAGGGTTCGAGCATTTGGGAGTTGCACGATGAAATTGTGGAAAACCATTCTTGCCGCCGCGCTGTTGGCGCTGGCCACCGGCTCTCAGGCGTTTGCCGCGCGTACCGACCTGGTGATCGGCATTACCCTCGAACCGCCGCATCTCGATCCGACCGCCGGTGCCGCCGCGGCGATCGACGAAGTGCTCTACGCCAACGTGTTCGAGGGCCTGACCCGCATTGGTCCGAACGGCGAAGTGGTGCCCGATCTCGCCGAGAGCTGGGCCATTTCCGATGACGGCAAGGTCTACACCTTTAAGCTGCACACCGGCGTCAAATTCCATGACGGCACCGATTTCGATGCCAGCGACGTGAAATTCTCGCTCGACCGCGCCCGCGCCGACAATTCCGTCAACGCGCAAAAGGGCCTGTTCGCGGCCATCGACACGGTCGACGTCGTCGATCCGGCGACGGTCAAGGTCACGCTGAAGAACCCGCAAGGGTCGTTCCTCTACAATATGGGCTGGGGCGACGCGGTGATCGTGGCGCCGGAAAGCGCCGAGACCAACAAGGAAAAGCCCATCGGCACCGGCCCGTTCAAATTCCAGAGCTGGGCCAAGGGCTCGTCGATCACCCTGGTCAAATCGGACAATTACTGGGGCGCTCCGGTTTCCCTCGAGAAGGCCGAGTTCCGCATCGTCCCCGATGCCGCGGCCGCCGTGCCGGCGCTGCTCTCCGGCGACATCCAGGCCTTCCCGTTTTTCGATCCCGACAGCGTCGCGCAGGTCAAGGATGATCCGCGTTTCAAGGTGGTGATCGGCTCGACCGAAGGCGAAACCATTCTGGCGATCAACAACAAGAAGCCACCTTTCGACAAGCTGGAGGTGCGGCAGGCGATTGCTTTTGCGCTCGACCGCAAGGCGATCATCGACGGCGCCTCGGCCGGCCTCGGCGTGCCGATCGGCTCGCACATGTCGCCGGCCAGCAAGGCCTATGTCGACCTCACCGGCCTCTATCCGCATAATGTCGACAAGGCCAAGGAATTGCTGAAGCAGGCCGGCCTGGAGAACGGCTTCAAGGCGACGCTGAAACTGCCCCCGCCCTCCTATGCCCGCCTCGGCGGCGAAATCATCGCCTCGCAGCTGCGCGACGTCGGCATCGATCTGGAGATCATTCCGGTCGAATGGGCGCAGTGGCTGGATCAGGTGTTCACCAAGAAGGATTACGACCTGACCATCGTCTCCCACACCGAGCCCAACGACATCGATATCTATTCGCGCAAGGATTATTACTTCAACTACGACAATCCGGCCTTCGACAAGATCATCGCCGAGCTGAACCTCACCTCCGACGACGCCAAGCGCAACACGCTGCTCGGCGAAGCGCAGAAGATCCTGGCCGACGATGCCGTGGTCGGCTTCCTCTACGAACTGCCGAAGGTCGGCGTCTGGGACGCCAAGCTGCAAGGCTTGTGGGAGAACGCGCCGATCCAGGCGAATGACCTGACCAAGGTGAAGTGGACGGATTGACCGCCTACCTCCTCAAACGCCTCGCCATCGCCATCGCGACCTTGATCCTGGCCTCGATGGTGGTATTCGCCGTGCTCGAAATCTTGCCCGGCGATCCGGCACGGTTGATGCTTGGCCTCAACGCCAGCGCCGAGCAGGTCGAGCTGCTGCGCAACCAGATGGGGCTCAACGCGCCACTGGCCTATCGCTACCTCCACTGGGTGGGCGGCCTGCTCAGCCTCGATTTCGGCCGCTCCTACACCTATTCGGTGCCGGTCATCGACCTTGTGCGCGAACGCATGGCGGTTTCCCTGCCGCTGGCGCTGATCGCGCTGGCGCTGTCGACCATCATTGCCATTCCGGTCGGGCTTTATTCCGCCAGCCGGCGCGGCCGGGCCGGTGACACCATCGCCATGGGCGCGGCCCAACTCGGCGTTGCCGTGCCGAACTTCTGGTTCGCGCTGATGCTGATCTACCTCTTTGCCGTCTGGCTGCGGCTAGTGCCGGCCGGCGGCTTTCCCGGCTGGGGTGCCGGTGTCTGGCCGGCGCTGAAATCGCTGCTGCTGCCCGCCATAGCTCTCGCTCTGCCGCAGGCGGCGATCCTGGCTCGCGTCGCCCGCTCGGCGCTGATCGAGGTGCTGAACGAGGACTATATTCGCACCGCTCGCGCCAAGGGCCTGCCCTACCGCGCTGTGCTGTGGCGGCACGCGCTTCGCAATGCGATGATCCCTGTGCTGACCATTCTCGGTCTGCAATTCGCCTTCCTGCTCGCCGGCACCATCATCATCGAAAACGTCTTCTATCTGCCCGGTCTGGGACGGCTGGTGTTCCAGGCGATCACCCAGCGCGACCTGATTGTCGTCGAAAGCATCGTCATGCTGCTGGTCGTCGCCGTCATTGCGGTCAACCTCGTCGTCGATGTTTCCTACGCTATCGTCGACCCCCGCCTTCGAGGCCGTCAATGACGCTGCACGTCGACATCCCAGAGGAGACGTTTGGCAGCATCCTGGTCAAGGCATTCCGCAACCGCTCCTTCCTCATCGGCTTCGCCATCACTGTGCTGGTGGTGGCAATGGCGCTCGTCTCTTACGTCTGGACGCCTTACGACGTGACCAAGCTGGTGATCTCGGACAAGACGCTCGCGCCCTCTTCGGCGCACTGGTTCGGCACCGATCATTTCGGCCGCGATATCCTGTCGATGATCATGGTCGGCGCCCGCAATTCGATCGCCGTGGCACTGGTCGCGGTCGGCATCGGCATGGGCGTCGGCGTGCCGCTCGGCACCTTTGCCGCGGCGCGCGGCGGATTTGTCGACGAGGCGCTGATGCGGCTGAACGATCTCGTCTTCGCCTTCCCGGCGCTGCTGTCGGCGATCATGATCACCGCCATCTTCGGGCCGGGCGCGATCAACGCCATCATCGCCATCGGCATCTTCAACATTCCGGTGTTTGCCCGCGTCGCCCGCGCCGGCGCGCTGGCGATCTGGCCGCGCGAATTCATCCTCGCCGCGCGCGCTGCCGGCAAGAGCAAGACTCAGATCAGCATCGAACACGTGCTGCCCAACATCGCCACGCTGCTTCTGGTGCAAGGCACCATCCAGTTCGCGCTCGGCATCCTCGCCGAAGCCGGGTTGTCTTATGTCGGCCTCGGCGCACAGCCGCCAATGCCGAGCTGGGGCCGCATGCTGTTCGACGCCCAGACGCGCATGGTGGTGGCGCCATGGATGGCGATCTTCCCGGGCATGGCCATCGTCATCACCGTGCTCGGCCTCAACCTGCTGGGCGACGGCATTGCCGACATCCTCGACCCGAAATCGCGGCGGCAGCGATGAGCCTGCTGGAGATCGAGAACCTGTCGCTGGCGATCGGCGACACGCCGATCCTGAAGGGGATAGAGCTCTCCGTCGCGCCGGGCGAGGTGATGGGCCTGGTCGGCGAATCCGGCTCCGGCAAATCGATGACGGCGCTGACCATCATGCAGCTTCTGCCCCATGCCGCGCGCACCAGCGGGCGCGTCACCTTCGACGGCATCGACATCCTGGCGGCGACCGAGGACCAGATGTGCGCGCTGCGCGGCGACGATATCGGCATGGTCTTCCAGGAGCCGATGACGGCGCTCAATCCGGTGAAAACCATCGGCGAACAAGTCGCCGAAGGCATACGCTGGCACACCAAGGCCAGCCGTGCCGAGGCCGAAGACCGGGCGCGCAAAATGCTCGACCGCGTCGGCCTGCCCGAGGCGAAATTCCCGCTGTCGCGCTATCCGCACGAACTGTCCGGAGGCCAGCGCCAGCGCGTGGTCATCGCCATTGCTTGCGCATTGAAACCCAAATTATTGATCGCCGACGAGCCGACCGCGGCGCTCGACGTGGTGCTGCAGGCGCAGATCCTCGACCTGCTGCGCGGCCTTGTCAGCGAAAACCGCATGGGCCTGCTGTTGATCTCGCACGACCTCGCCGTCGTGACCGAAATGGCCGACCGCATCACCATCCTCCGCCATGGCGAGGTGATGGAAGCCGGCGACACCGCGCGCACGCTGTCGGAACAGCTGCATCCCTACACGCGACAGCTGGCGCTGGCCTCGATGCACGTGCCGGCGCGCCCCAAGGCGCATGCTACCGGCCAAGGCAAACCCCTGCTTCAGGTCGAAGGCGTGACGCGCGACTATCCTGGGCGGCGTATCTCCCTGTTCAAACCCGCGCCCCCGATCCGAGCTGTCAACGACGTCTCCTTGTCGTTGGCGCCGGGTCAATCGGTGGCGCTGGTCGGCCGCTCCGGCTGCGGCAAGTCCACGCTGGCCCGCATGATCCTGGCGCTCGACAAATCTACCTCGGGAACGATCCGCTTCCGCGGCGAAACCATCACCGGCAGGAGCGAGGCGGAGCTGAAGCCAGCGCGGCGCGACATGCAGGTGGTGTTCCAGGACCCTTACGGTTCCTTCGACCCGCGCCAGAAGGTCGAGAAACTGGTGGCCGAGCCGCTGCATGTGCTGGAGAAAAAGCCGACGCCTGCCGAGCGCCGCGAGATGGTGGCGCATGCACTGCAAGAAGTCGGCCTCGGCGTCAGCGACATGGACAAATATCCACATGAATTTTCCGGCGGCCAGCGCCAGCGCCTGTCGATCGCGCGCGCCATCATCACACGCCCGAAATTGGTGGTCGCCGACGAGCCGGTCTCGGCACTCGACGTCTCGATCCGCGCCCAGATCCTCGATCTGTTCGCCGAGCTCAACCAGAAGCTCGGCATCGCCTATCTCTTCATCACCCACGATCTGACCGTCGCCCGCGCCATCACCGACGAGGTGCTGGTGATGCATGACGGCAGGATCGTCGAGCGCGGCAAGACGAGTGATGTGCTCGACCATCCCCAGTCGGAGGCGGCAAAGGCGCTGGTGGCGGCTGCTCCCGACCTGCACCGGGCGATCGCACGGCGCATGCAGGAACAGGGGTGAGCGGCCGGTTCGCGCAGCGAATTCATCGTGCCAGTGGCACGATGAAAGGTCGCGAACGCTGGGACGCTGCGAAGCAGCGGGGACCCGGCTAGCCGCCGTCGAGCCCAGCTCTTCCGGCTTCACTCTTCCGGCTTCACCACATCGATCGGGCTGATGTCCAGCAGGTCGAGCGTACGGCGGAGCAGCCGCACCTCGCTCTCGGCCAGTTTCGAATCGGCCTTGGCGATCTCGGCCATATGGCGTGCCAGCAGCTTGCGCCGCTCGACATCGAGATCGCGAAACAGCGCGATGGCCTGCGAGCCGTTGGTCTCGTAGCCGAACTCGTTGAGGTATTCGATGACCGCGTCGATGCTGGTTTCCGGGATGCCGAAGGCCTCCCTGCAGATACGCCGGAAGGCGACCATCTCGCTCTCCGAAACCGAACCGTCGGCGAGGATCATGCGAAACAGCATCAGAAGTTCCGCTGACAACACCGGGTCGTCCGCAACCTTGCGCACGCCGGGGTCGCCATCGAAGATCGAGCGTATCTGATCGAGCAATGCCATCGCCAACAACGTCCCCTTTTGCTAGTCCGCCCGGTGCCTATGACCCAAAAGTGCGCAGCGGCTTTGGGATAATGACATGCACTACAGGAAATCCAAGCGCAACGTGCCTGGATAGCGGTGCGCGGATTCGGCCTTGCGCAAACCAGGTCGTCATGATCGAAGGCGCGGCATCTCTTTTCCCGCCGGAATGCCCAGAAAATCCCGATGTTCGACCTCGCCACCCAGACAATCATCATGCTCGCCTTCGCCGCCTTTGCCGCCGGCTTTGTCGATTCGATAGCCGGCGGCGGCGGCCTGATCACCATCCCGGCTCTGTTGCTTGCCGGTTTCCCGCCGGTCGCAGCACTTGGAACCAACAAGCTGCAAGGCATTTTCGGCACCGCGTCGGCCACCATCCACTACGCCATGAAAGGCCATGTCGATCTGCGCCGTCAGTTGCCGTCCGCGCTTCTGGCCCTTGCCGGCAGCGCCGTCGGTGCCTTGCTGGCGGCCTTCGTGCCCGGCGATCTCTTGCGGGCGCTGCTGCCGCTGCTGTTGATCGCCATCGCGATCTACTTCGCCGTGAAGCCCAATATGGACGATATCGATCGCGCCGAGCGCCTGTCGCCCTTCCTGTTCGGACTGACAGTCGCCCCCTTGGTCGGCTTCTATGACGGCCTGTTCGGGCCGGGCGCCGGCTCCTTCTACATGCTGGCCTTCGTCAGCCTCGCCGGCTTCGGCGTACTGAAGGCGACGGCGCACACCAAGCTGCTCAATTTTGCCTCCAACATCGGCGGCTTCATCGTCTTTGCCGTCGCCGGCGTCATCTACTGGAAGATCGGGCTGATGATGGGCGTCGCCCAGTTCCTTGGCGCGCGCCTCGGCGCCAGCCTTGCCATCCGCATCGGCGCAAGGCTGATCAAGCCGCTGCTGGTGATCATCTGCCTGGCGCTGGCGATCAAGCTGCTGGCCGATCCGGCAAACCCACTACGCCAGCTAATTGGTGTATGAGCCCACGCCCTGATAGAATGTAGCAGTACGAATCATGTTGGAGGGACCACACATGAATCTTAGTGCACCCACTCAGCTTATTTTCATTATTTCCCTTGTCATCGCCATCATCGGCGTTCTCGCCGCACTTGGCGTTCTTGCGTTTATTCCCTTGGCATCGGTCTGGATTATGCTCATCGCCTACATCGTGCTTGCCGCCGGCTGCATGATGCGCGGCGCCTAAGCACGCATATCTCAGGCAACCGAAGCGCCCGGCCAAAAGCCGGGCGCTTTTGCTTTCGACCCCTTTTGATTCAGGCCCCGTTTTGATTCAGGCCCCGTTTTGATTCGGGATTGGGCGTCTGCTAGATTTGATTGGCGAAGGATGGCCAATGCCGATCGATATGCAGCGCCGCAAGGAACAGGATCTCTCCATCGCCGGGCGGTTCGAGATGCGCCGGCGGGCTCCGCCGCCCGCGCTCGAGGGCATTGTGTCGGAGATTTGCGGCTATCGCGAAACCGCGCCCGGCCATTTCCGCAACATCGAATATGCCTCGCTGACCGTGCCGCTGGTGGTCAGCTTCGCCGAGCCGTTCGCCATCGGCCTTGGCAAGGATCCCGGCGACAATGACCGTTTCGCCAGTTTCGCCGCCGGCCTGTTTGCCGGCCCGGTAATCATCGAATCCTTTGGCGCCGCCTGCTGCGTGCAGATCAACTTCACCCCGCTCGGCGCCCGCCGCTTCTTCGGCCTCCCGATGAGCGAGCTGACCGACAGCATGATCGTGCTCGACGATGTGCTTGGCGCCGAGGGCATGGCGTTGCGTGAACGGCTTGGTAACGCGCCGGACTGGGCGACGCGTTTCGATCTCGCCGAGGCCTTCGTCGCCACCCGTCTCGCGCACGCGGCTGACACGCCGCCTGAAATCACTTGGGCCTACGACCGCATCGTTACATCTGGCGGCCGGACCCGCATTTCAACCATCGCCGAGAAACTGGGCTGGAGCCGGAAACATCTCGCCGGCAAATTCTCCAATGCGACCGGCATCGGGCCGAAGACGCTTTCGCGCATCGTGCGCTTCAACCGGGCGCTCGGCCTGTCGCGGCAGGACCAAAGCGACTGGGCCGATATTGCCGCCGATTGCGGCTATGCCGACCAGGCGCATCTGGTGCGGGAGTTCCGCCAGCTCGCCGGCGATCCCCCCACAGCGCTGAGGTAACATTTCTTCAAGACGGGCGAGCGGCCTTCGAACAGAGTGGGCTATCAACCAACTTGAATGAAGGAGGTTTTCATGCCCGCAATCACTGAAGCACCCCGGCTCTACCCTGCCTTGCGCTACAAGAATGCAGGAAAAATGATCGACTGGCTGGGCGAGGCCTTCGGCTTCGAAGTCCGCGCCCGTTATGGCGAGGGCGACATCGTGCACCATGCCGAGCTGGTGGTCGGCTCCTCGATGATCATGCTGGGTACAGCGCGCAGCGACGACTACGGCAAGATGGTCGGTGAGCCCGGTTCCGGCGGCGGCAAGTCGATCTATGTCGCCGTCGACGATGCCGATGCCGCCCATGCGAGGGCCAAAAAGGCCGGCGCCACGATCATTCAGGAACTGACCGACCGCGACTATGGCAGCCGCGAATTCATCTGCCGCGATCCGGAAGGCAATGTCTGGTCGTTCGGGACATATTGGCCGAAGGCGGGCGAAGCCGGCTAACGGGCCAGCCCGAAAATGGCATCGCAGTCGAGATGCCTCTCCAGCTCAGCTGCGACCTCGTCCAGGGCCTTTTCCACCTCGGCGCGATAGTCGATGCCGCCGCCTTTGACGCCGAGGCTCTCCAGGAATCTTGCCCGGAAGCCGTCGGCGGAAAACAACCCGTGCAGATAGGTGCCCGACACCTTCCCGTCAGCGGAAATAGCGCCGTCATCGATGCCGTTGATCATTGCGGATGGCCGCGCCATATCAGGCCCGGTGGTGCGGCCGAGATGGATTTCGTAACCCTCGAGCGGCAGGCCGAACGGCACCGAGCGCGCGTTAACATTGCGCACCGTCTTTTCCGGTTCCATCACCGTCTCGATGTCGAGCAGGCCGAGCCCTTCCGCCTCGGTGACGCTGCCTTCGATGCCGGCGGGGTCACGCACCATGCGACCCAGCATCTGGAACCCGCCGCATATGCCGACGACATGGCCGCCGCGTTTGCGGTGGGCGAGAAGGTCGCGATCCCAGCCATTCTCGCGAAACTTTATGAGATCGCCGATCGTCGATTTCGAGCCGGGGATGACCACCAGCCCGGCGTCTTCCGGCAGTTTCTTTCCCGGCGGCACGAACACCACTTCGACCTGCGGTTCGGCCTTGAGCGGGTCGAGATCGTCGAAATTGGCGATGCGGCCAAGCATCGGCACGGCGACTTTCAACGCCCGCTTCTCGCCGGAGGCCAGGCGTTCGAGCACAACCGAATCCTCCGACGGCAGCCGCGCCGCTGCCTTCAGCCACGGCACGACGCCGAAACAGCGCCAGCCGGTGAAGTTGTCGATCGCCCTGATGCCGTCGTCGAACAGCGAGACATCGCCGCGAAACTTGTTGATGAGGTAGCCGACGATCATCCGGCGATCCTCTTCCGGCAGGATCAGATGCGTGCCGGCGACCGAAGCGATGACGCCGCCACGGTCGATGTCGCCGACCAGGATGACCGGCACGTCGGCGCGCGTGGCAAAGCCCATATTGGCGATGTCGCGGTTTCTCAGATTGATCTCGGCCGGCGAGCCGGCGCCCTCGACGATGACAAGGTCTGCGCCTTCGCCGACCTTGTCCCAGGAGTCCAGCACGGCGTCCATCAGCCCCGCTTTCATCGCCTGGTAGTCGCGCGCTCGCGCCTCGCCGAACACCTTGCCCTGCACGATCACCTGCGAACCGATGTCGCTCTGGGGTTTGAGCAGCACCGGATTCATATGCACGGTCGGCTGCACACCACAGGCCAGCGCTTGCAGCCATTGCCCACGGCCAATCTCGCCGCCGCCGGCGCGGTTGTCGCCGGGGATGTCGGCGACGGCGGCATTGTTCGACATGTTCTGCGGCTTGAACGGCCTGACCTTCAGTCCGCGTTTTTTTGCGGCGCGGCAGAGCCCGGCAACCAGCACGGTCTTGCCGACATCCGAGCCGGTGCCTTGCAGCATGATCGCTTTGGCCATGGCTCAGCCCCTACCCTGCGCGCCGGGAATGGTCGACTTCTGCGCCAGCGGCCCGCCGCGCCAGATGTAGAGCGCCAGCAGCGGCTCGTCGCCGGTGCGCATGGCATGGCTGACATTGGAGGCGTGGTGGATCACCTCGCCTGCCTGGCGGACGTGAAGGCCGCCCTCGCCCATGCGCCATTCGGTACCGCCGGTCAGCGGAATGTAGATCTCCTCGGCAACGTGATGATGATCGGGATAGGTGATATCAGGTCCGAGGATCAGCAGGCCGGCCGCGACCTCGTCGTTGGCGAAATGGCCGCGTAGCCCAAAAACCTCCAGCCAGCCGTATTTCTGCAGGAACGCCGAGCCGAAATCCGCCGCATTGTAGGTCTGCCCCCAATGCAGATCGTTGCGGCGCTCCGCCAGCAGGCGCACCAGAGGCTGCGCATCCGGCGGCGCCAATTCGGCGATACGGTCGAGTTGGGAAAGGCAAGGCAGTCTATGCGGTTCGAGCGCACGCGCCGGCATTGTCCAGTCGATGCGGGCTACAGCGTCCCGCACCAGTGCATTGTCCACGCCTCGGAGATAGCCGTGGAAGCGTTCGAGCAGCTCACTGAGATATGTCGGCACGCAATGCTCCGTTGATCCATTCATGCACAGCGGCTGCGCGGCAGGCCGGGTTGCGCGGCGGCATCATTGGTCTAGATTGGGCGGCGCGCAAAGCCAAAAACAACAGGCCAGCAAGCCAACCCCCAGCAAGGGGAAACACAGGGAGCACGCCATGGACGCCGCGGTCGATGCGAGCACCAGCCAGTTCGAACTCAACGAGGAGCAGCGCGCCATCCAGGAGATGGCGCAGGCCTTCGCCGCCGATCGCGTCGCGCCCAATGCACTCGAATGGGACCGGGCAAAACACTTTCCCGCCGATGTGATCCGCGAGACCGGCCCGCTTGGCCTCGGCGGCATCTATGTCAGGGACGATGTCGGCGGTTCGGCGCTCGGCCGGCTCGACGCCGTGCTGATCTTCGAGGCGCTGTCGCACGCCGATCCTGCGTTTTCCTCCTTCATCTCCATCCACAACATGGTGGCCTCGATGATCGACCGCTTCGGCAGCGACGAGCAGCGCCAGCGCTTCCTGCCGAAGCTGACTTCGATGGAATGGCTGGCAAGTTATTGCTTGACCGAGCCCGGCTCGGGCTCCGACGCGGCGGCGCTGAAAACGCGCGCGGTGAAGAGCGGCGACGACTATGTGCTGAACGGCGCCAAGCAGTTCATCTCCGGCGCCGGCGACAGCGACCTCTATGTCGTGATGGCGCGCACCGGCGCCGACGGTCCCAAGGGTATTTCCACCTTCGTCGTGCCCAAGGATGCGCCCGGCCTTTCCTTCGGCGCCAATGAGCACAAGATGGGCTGGCACATGCAGTCGACCCGCCAGGTCATTTTTGAAGACTGCAAGGTGCCGGCGGCAAACCTGCTGTCGGGCGAAGGCGCCGGTTTCGGCATCGCCATGGCCGGGCTCGATGGCGGCCGCCTCAACATTGCCGCCTGCTCGCTCGGCGGCGCGCAGTCGGCGCTCGACAAGGCGCTGGCCTATACCGCCGAGCGCAAGGCCTTCGGCTCGAAGATCAACCAGTTCCAGGCGTTGCAGTTCAGGCTGGCCGACATGGAGACCGAGCTGCAGGCGGCCCGCATTTTCCTCTACGCCGCCGCCTCGAAACTCGACCGCAAGGCGCCGGATGCCGGCAAATGGTCGGCCATGGCCAAGCGCTTCGTCACCGATATCGGCTTCAACGTCGCCAACGAGGCGCTGCAGCTGCATGGCGGCTACGGCTATCTGCACGATTACGGCATCGAGAAGCTGGTGCGCGACCTGCGCGTCCACCAGATCCTCGAAGGCACCAACGAGATCATGCGCGTGATTATCGCGCGGGCATTGATCGGCCGCTGAAGCCAGCAATACCGGGAGAGAGATAATGACGACGATCGCCTTCATCGGCCTTGGCAATATGGGCAATCCAATGGCCGCCAATCTGGTCAAGGCGGGGCATGTTGTGAACGGCTTCGACCTGATGCCGGAGAATCTTGCGGTAGCGCGCGAGCATGGTGTCACCGTCATGGCAAATGCCGTTGCCGCGGTGAAAGACGCCGATGTCGTCATCACCATGCTGCCTGCCGGCAAACACGTGCTGTCGGTCTATGAAGACATCGCGCCCAAGGCCAAGCAAGGCGCGCTGTTCATCGATTCCTCGACCATCGACGTCGAATCAGCCCGCAAGGCCCATGCCGCTGCAAAGAAGCACGGTCTGCATTCGATCGATGCCCCCGTCTCCGGCGGCACCGGCGGAGCTGCCGCGGGCACCCTCACCTTCATGGCCGGCGGGTCGACCGAAGCTTTTGCTGCCGCTGAACCGATCCTGAAGCCGATGGCCGGCCGCATTGTCCATTGCGGCGACGACGGCGCCGGCCAGGCGGCAAAAATCTGCAACAACATGATGCTCGGCATTTCGATGATCGGCGTTGCCGAGGCCTTCGTGCTGGCCGAAAAACTGGGCCTCTCGCATCAGGCGCTGTTCGACGTCGCCTCGACCTCGTCGGGCCAGTGCTGGTCGCTGACCACCTACTGCCCGGTGCCCGGCCCGGTGCCGGCATCGCCGGCCAACAGGGATTACAAGCCGGGCTTTGCCGCGGCACTCATGCTGAAGGACCTGAAACTGTCGCAGGAGGCTGCCCAAAGTGCCGGCGCGGTGACGCCGATGGGGGCTGAAGCAGCCCAGCTTTATGCGCTGTTCAACGCGCAGGGAAATGGCGGCGCCGATTTTTCCGGAATCATAAATTTCCTGCGCGGCAATTCTCTATAAGTTTCGAATTTTGCAGCGTTTTTATCGATTTTTCTCGTATGGAAAAATTGCAAATTTAGATTTGCTTAAGCTCTCGATAACCCGACGGTAACGATGTGCCTATACAACGGATGGCGAGGCGGACATATCGCATCCGCCCGGCGCTCCGGATCAGGTCTCGCGTACCGGAGCCCGTAAGTTTCGCAAGTGTTTTGTTGGCGAAACGCCATGCGTATCTGGCAAAGCCGCGTTCCCGATGGGGCGCGGTTTTTGCGTTTCTAGGAACTATTACTGCGTCGTCCGATTATATTTTGGTTGCCGCACCTGGACTGCCGATGTGATCCTCGTCAACCAGCACGATTGGCGCCCCTCCGGCCATGACGACAAGCAGGCGCAGGTTCCATTTTCCCGCGCTGCGCACGGCATGCGACATCACCCAGCCCCATCCATGGCTGCCATGGACGGGAACGCTGAGCTGGGCGTCGCCCGAGCCGTCTCCGACGACTTGGACGCTGCCGACCACCCAATAGCCGGCGTCAATATCTTCACCCAGCGCGGCCTTGACGCGATCATCGGCGCGCATCGTCTCCATGGTCAGCCGGTAGGCGTCGCTGTTCTTCATCATGCGAGGAACGACGAGGGCCACGGCGGCGATACTGACAAGCGAGACCACGAACAGGCTGAGCCCGGCGATCGCCCAGTTGCGTTGCACCCTTCGAAAATGCTCGGCATCGCGCCAGGACACATTCCGCCACGCCCAGCGGCTGCCCTTGGCGCCCAGCACGAAGAGCATGACGATGTTGACCAGAGGGACGAACATCAGCAGCGCGATGAAGGTGTTGTTGGCGATACCCCAGATCCAGTTGAGGAAAAACGCGCCCCAGTTCCAACGGTCGAGTTCGGGCGGAATTTCAGCGGGCTGGTTGAGCGGTTGTACGGCCATCATGTCCCCCATCGGCAAAGACTGCCGCGCGGGAGTCTAGCGCAGGCGCGGCAAAACCGGAAACCGGCTTTGACCCCGACGCCAAAGTCGGACAGAGGTGGGGCCGAAGCCTCAATCAGTCCTTTGACGAAAGCCGACGAAAATTCGCTTTCACCGCGCGGCTGGCAGGCTTGAGCGCCGCACTGATCGACCGTTCCACGGCTATGCCGTTGAACAGCGATGGCGTGCGACCGGAAAAAACCTCCGGCCAGAAGCGCGCCGCCGATTGGAACAGCGCCATTTGCGCGGCAAACGCACCTTCGGCAACAGCCGTGGCTTTCTCATTGATGGCGCGTGCAGTCTCGGAGCCAAGGCCTCTGCCGTTTTGTGCGTCGGCTGCCATCAGCGGCAGGCGCATGGCCATCACCAATGGCGCCAGCATCAGGTCGGCTCCTATGGCGCCCGCTCCTCGCGTGCGCAGTGTCTTCGTGATCTTTTTCATGAACCCCTCAACTGCAGCCGATCCTGCCGGCTGAGAACACTACGCGCGACGGCGGCTATCGTTCCCTGACATCACGAAGTTGCGCCGGCGCGCTGCCCTCAGCGCGCCTGGCGATCTCTCCGCCTACTTCTTGCGCAAATCCGCCAGCGCCAGATCGAGCGCCCTGGCGATGCGTTCGCAAGCCATGTCGATCGTCTCGCGCGTCCAGATCAGCGGCGGCGACAGGATCATTGTGTCGCCGGTGGCGCGCAGCATCATGCCTTGCGCGATGGCGTGGTCACGGACGGTGACGGCGGCACTGCCCGCCGGCAGGAAACGCTCCTTGGTCGCTCTGTCCTTGACGATCTCGATCGCCCCCATCAGCCCGATCGAACGCACCTCGCCGACCAGCTCATGGCCGGCAATGCGCTCCTGCAGCGCCTGGGCGAAGTAAGGTCCGGTGTCGTTCTTGACGCGGTCGACCAGACCTTCGCGCTCCATGATCTCGAGGTTCTTCAGCGCCACCGCGCAAGCGACCGGGTGACCCGAATAGGTATAGCCGTGATAGAACTCGCCGCCCTTTTCGACCAGTGTCGCTGCGATGCGGTCGCCGACCAGCAGTGCCGAAAGCGGCTGGTAACCCGACGTCAGCGCCTTGGCCGTGGTGATGGTGTCGGGCTCGATGCCGAAGGTCTGCGCGGCGAACCATTCGCCGGTGCGGCCATAGCCGGTGATGACCTCGTCCAGCATCAGCAGCACATCGTATTTGCGGCAGATGCGCTGCACTTCCGGCCAGTAGCTCATCGGTGGGATTTTTACCCCACCTGCTCCCATCACCGGTTCGCCAATGAACGCGGCGACCTTGTCGGCGCCGGCTTCGAGGATGGCGTCCTCCACCGCCTTGGCGGCGCGCAGGCCGAAATCATGGTCGCTTTCACCGGGCAGCGCCAGCTCATAGGCATAGGGCATCATCACATGGACGATGTTGGGGACGGCGCCGCCGAGTTGCTTGTGCATCAAATCCATGCCGCCGAGCGACGTCCCGGCGATAGTCGAGCCGTGATAGGCCGACTTGCGCGAGATGATACGGTTCTTCTCGGGCTTGCCTTCGAGCGCCCAGAAATGGCGGACAAGCCTGAGTGCCGTGTCATTGGCTTCTGAACCCGACGAGCCGTAGAATACCTGGGCGACGCCCTTGGGCGCCAGTTCGGCCAGCTTCTTCGACAACAGCACCGGCGTCGGCGTCGAGCATTTGAAGAAGGAATTGTAGTAGGGCAATTCCTTCATCTGCGCGTAAGCAGCGTCGGCCAGTTCGTCACGGCCATAGCCGACATTGACGCACCACAGCCCGGCCATGCCGTCGAGAATCTCGGTTCCATCGGCATCGTAGATGAACGGACCGTTGGCATGGGTGATGATCCGCGAGCCGGCCTCCCGCAATTCCTTGTGGTCGGTGAAGGGATGCAGATGATGCGCGGAGTCGATCTGCTGAAGCTGCTTCAGCGAATAATTCTGATAGGTCATGTCTGGAATCTTTCCTCTGAAATCATTCCGGCGATGCCGGGGCGAATTCGTCAGAGGACGGCAGGTGGTGAATAGCCAATGCGGGCGCACAGCCGCAAAAGCTCGGCGCGCAGCGTGCGCGGTGACGGTGTCACCGCGACCCGAAATACGCGAGCCCCAAAGGCGCTAACCAAGATCCTGACGAGAGCCATGGCCGGCACCTTAGAGCAAAGGCTGGTCGAGGTGAACCACCCTTTGCTTGGCCCACGCGGGGTCTAGGCCTTGGCGGACAACGCCCTTTGCAGGAAGACGTATTTCATCGCGGTTTGTGCAGCCTGCGGCCGGCGGTCGCCGCGCCCGCCATGGCCGCCCTCGGTCTCCTCGAAGAACAAAGTCCTGTCGTGCCCGGCTTCCTGAAGCCGCGCCGCCATCTTGCGGGCATGGCCGGGATGGACGCGGTCGTCGGCGGTCGATGTCGTCAGCAGCACCGGCGGATAGGCAGCGTCGGCTGACACATGCTGGTAGGGCGAATAGGTGCCCAGCCACCTGGCCTCTTCCGGTTTCGACGGATCGCCATATTCGCCCATCCACGAGGCGCCGGGCGGCAGGTCGGTGTAGCGCAGCATGTCGAGCAGCGGCACTTCGATGATGACGGCGCCGAACAGCTCGGGGTGCTGCGTCAGCGAAACACCGGTCAGCAAGCCGCCATTCGAACCGCCCTGGATGCCGAGCGAGCCGGCCGCGGCGATGCCGCGCTTGACGACATCCTTAGCCACCGCGGCGAAATCGTCGAAGGCATTCTGGCGGTTGCCCTTCAGCGCTGCCTGGTGCCAGGCGGGGCCAAACTCGCCGCCGCCGCGGATGCAGGCCTGCACATAGGCATTACCCTTTTCCAGCCACAGCCTGCCGCGCACGCCGGCATAGCCGGGCAGCAGCGGCACTTCGAAGCCGCCATAGCCGTAAAGCAGCGTCGGCACCGGACCCTTCTGGTCGCGCCGCCTGACAACGAAATACGGGATCATGGTGCCGTCCTTCGAGCGCGCCTCGAACTGTTCGGAAATCAGCGGCGCGGCATCGAAACGCGCCGGCTGCGCCTTCACCGTGGCGAGCGTCTCGCCATCGTCGTCCGACCAGATGATCGAACTCGGCGTCAGGAAATCGGTGAAGGAGAACGAAACGCTGGCCCCGAAATGCTCGGCATGCGCGATGCCGACATTGCCGTTTTCAGGCAGCGCCACCGGCTTGAGCGACCAGCCTTCCCCATTGCGCTCGGCGACGATGACCTTGCCGCGCACATTGTCCATCAGGTTGATGAACAGCCGGTCCTGCGTGCGGGCAATGCCGGCGATGGACACGCGATGCGCCGGCTCGAGCACGGTTTCGACAGGTCCCAAATCGCCGGTGTCGATCCAGCGTTCGAAATCCAGGGAATAGAGCCCGTCAGGCTGGCACTCGGTGCCATCGGGCGCCGTCCACGGGGTGCGCACGCCGAATACAAACCGGCCCTTGAACAGAGCACTGTCGGTGACATCGTCCGGCAACGGGATGCGCCGGTTTTCGCCCGATGGCAGGCGCAGAAAACTGTGCGAGGAGAAGAAGGCGATCGCGCGGGCCAGAAACAGATACTGCCTGTCGTCGTCATATTCGACCCCGACACCGGCCGCGAGATCCTGCTTCTCCGCCTCGAAGATCGGCGTCGCGTCTTCCAGGCGGGTGCCGCGCTTCCAAAGTTTGACGACGCGCGGATAGCCGGACTGGGTCTTGTCCTCTTCCTCGAATGCGGCCGAGACAAGGACGGTGTCCTTGTCCAGCCAGGAAAAGCCGGATTTGGAGGCGGGAGCGCGGAAGCCGCCCTCGACAAAGGATTTGGCTTCAATGTCGAATTCGCGCATCTCGCTGGCATCGCCACCATCCGGCGACATCGCCACCAGGCAGAGGTTGAAATCGGGGTAGAGGCGGCTGGCGCCGCTGAACACCCACTTCACGCCCTCCTTGGCCGACAGCACGTCGAAGTCGATGATCGTCTCCCAATCCGGCTTCTCGGTCTTGTAGGAGGCGACCGTCGTGCGGCGCCAGAGGCCGAGCACATTGGTCTTGTCCTGCCAGAAATTATAGACGTGACCGTTGAGCGCCGCACCGACCGCGATGTTGTCTTCGGCCGTCATCAGGTCGAGCGCCGTCTCGAACGCCGCCTGGTAGGACGGGTCGCCTTGCAGTTCGCCGACCGTGATCTCGTTCTGGCCATGCACCCAGTCGAGCGATTCCTTGCTGGTCCGATCCTCGAGCCAAAGGAACTTGTCCTCGGCGGCTGCTTCGGTCTGGCGTTTTGTCGTCGATTGGGTCACGCGTGGTCTCCAAGCTTTTGTCTGGCGGCCCTGCCTACATCGCGTCGCAGGCGGTTTTATTCAAGATGGTGACGTTGGGTCATCGAGACTGATGAAGGTTAGCCCCCGCTCCAGACAACCCCCGTCAGGCGTTTTGGCGCTTGAAGGATCGATAGAGCGCGAAGCTCACCAGCAGTGCGTCGAGGCCGGCGATGACCACCGGCAGGCCGAGCGGACCGATGACCTGCATCAAGGCACCAGCGCCGGGCGGGCCGACAATGCCGCCGGCACCCCACATCAAGGCGAAGGCGGCGTTGCCGGCGACCAGCACCGTTCCCTTGAAGCGGCTGCCGAGTTCGACCAGGGCCATGGTGTAGACGCCGTAGCCGACCGCGCCGACAGGATGAGGCCGACCGGCATCATCGCCGCCGAAAGGCCGATCAGCGCCGGCGACATGCCTTGCCGCTGCATCAAGAGCGTAAACAGCGGGTAGCTCAAGCCTTGCGCGGCACCAAACATGGCAAGCGCAGCGGTGACGCCGGCAAGCGCTGCCTATTGCGTCCCCGCTTCGCCATCGCTCGAACCGGTCGCGGCCATGCTGCTTTCCATGTGAACTGCCGGACCATTCAGCGGCAAACCATGAGCTAGCGGTTCGGATTCGCGAAAGGAAGGGCCGCCGCCGAAATCCCCTTGCGCCAAGGCCAGTGGACGCGTCCTATCTGTCGCAAACTGCCGTTCCGGCATGTCGCTTCCCTCGTCCTAGTGGTCGCCGCCTCCGCAATGGCCGGACAGCCGCCGGTCCATTATGCCGCCCGCTACCCGCATCGTACGAGGACCATCATGACCGCCGCCCTGCACCCAGCCGAACCGCCTTTGGCAACCGACCGCGCCCGTCGTGGTGGCCGTGCGGGCAAGCGCGCCGGCGGCTCGGCCGCCTTCGAACAGCCGGCTTTCCGACAGTTGAGAAACCCGCTGACGCCGACCAAGCTGGTCTCCGACGACGAGCTGGAATCGATCCACCTCGCCTCGTTGCGCGTCTTGAGGGAAATCGGAGTCGACGTGCTGCATGACGAAGCCCGTCGCATCATGAAGGAACATGGCGCCGACGTGACCGCGGGCAGCGAGCGCGTGCGCTTCGACAGTGACATGATCCTCGATCTCATCTCGAACTGCCCGTCGGAATTCACGCTGCATGCCCGCAACCCGGCGCACGATGTCCGCTTCGGCGGCAACAATGTGATCCTGTCGATGATGGCCTCGGCGCCGAACTGCTCCGACCTCGATCGAGGCCGCCGCCCGGGCAACCAGCAGGACTACCGCAACTTCCTGCGCCTGGCGCAGATGCACAACATCCTGAACTGCACCGGCGGCTATCCGGTCGAGCCGACCGACATCCACCCGTCGGTGCGCCACCTCGAATGCATCCGCGACCTCGCCACGCTGACCGACAAGGTGTTTCACATCTATTCGCTCGGCAAGGAACGCAATGTCGACGGCATCGAGATCACCCGCATCGCGCGCGGCATCAGCCATGAGCAGATGCTGGAAGAGCCGTCCGTCTTCACCATCATCAACACCAATTCGCCGCTCAAGCTCGACGTGCCGATGATGGAAGGCATCATCCAGATGTCGAGCAAGGGCCAGGTCGTTGTCGTCACGCCCTTCACCCTGTCGGGCGCCATGGCGCCGGTCACCATCGCCGGCGCGCTGGTGCAGCAGAATGCCGAGGCACTGTCCGGCATCGCCTTCGCCCAGATGGTGCGCAAGGGCGCGCCGGTCGGCTATGGCGGCTTCACCTCCAATGTCGACATGAAGTCCGGTTCACCGGCCTTCGGCACACCCGAATACATGAAGGCACAGCTGGTCGGCGGCCAGCTTGCCCGCCGCTACAAGATCCCCTACCGCACCTCCAACACCTGCGCCGCCAACACGGTCGACGCGCAGGCCGCCTATGAAAGCGTGTTTTCGCTGTGGGGCGCCATCCAGGGCGGCGGTAATCTGATGATGCACGGCGCTGGCTGGCTCGAAGGCGGCCTGCGCTGCTCCTACGAAAAAACCATTCTCGATATCGACCTGTTGCAGATGGTGGCGGAGTTCCTGACCCCGCTCGACCTCTCCGAAGAGGCGCTCGGCTTCGACGCCATCCAGTCTGTCGGCCCCGGCGGCCATTTCTTCGGCACCCAGCACACGCAAGACCGCTACAAGAACGCCTTCTATTCGCCCATCCTTTCCGACTGGCGCAATTTCGAGACCTGGGCCGAAGCCGGGTCGCCGACCGCGCTGGAAAAGGCCAATAAGGTCTGGAAGGAACGGCTGGCGTCCTACGAGGAACCCTATATGGACCCGGCCATCCGCGAAGAGCTCAACGACTTTGTCGAAAAGCGCACGTCCGAAGGCGGCGCGCCGACCGATTTTTGATCAACATCGCGCAGCGTCTGTCTCGCCGCTGACCAACACCTGATTCAATTTAAGCAAAAACGGACCCATCTTTATGAAATCTCACGTCAAAGCGGTTGTCATTGGCGGCGGCGTCGTCGGCTGCTCGGTTCTCTACCATCTGGCCAAGGCCGGCTGGACCGACATCATGCTGATCGAGCGCTCGGAGCTGACCTCCGGCTCGTCCTGGCACGCTGCGGGCGGCTTCCACACGCTGAACGGCGACCCCAACGTCGCCAAGCTGCAGGCCTACACTGTGCAGCTCTACAAGGAGATCGAGGAGATCTCCGGCCAGTCCTGCTCGCTGCATTTGACCGGCGGCGTGATGATGGCCGATACGCCCGAACGCATGGACTTCCTGCGCCTTGCCCACGCCAAGGGCCGCTATCTCGGCATGGACACCGAACTCATCACGCCGTCCGAAGCCAAGGCGATGTTCCCGCTGATGGACGAGACCAATTTCGTCGGCGCCATGTGGGACCCGGTCGAAGGCCATCTCGACCCCTCCGGCACCACCATTGCCTACTCCAAGGCAGCCAAGAAACTCGGCGCCGAAATCGTGCTGCGCAACCGCGTTGTCGATCTCACGCAGCAGCCCGACGGCACCTGGAATGTCGTTACCGAACAAGGCACGGTCCACGCCGAGCATGTCGTCAATTGCGGCGGCCTGTGGGCGCGCGAGATCGGCCGCATGGTCGGCGTCGAACTGCCGGTGCTGGCGATGGAGCACATGTATCTGCTCACCGAGCCGATGCCGGAGGTCGAGGAATTCAACAAGTCGACCGGCCGCGAAATGATCGGCGTGCTCGACTTCAAGGGCGAGATCTACACCCGCCAGGAGCGCAACGGCATCCTGCTCGGTACCTATGAAAAGGCCTGCAAGCCATGGTCGCCGGTCAACACGCCGTGGGATTTCGGCCACGAACTGCTGCCGCCGGATCTCGACCGCATCGCGCCGTCGCTGGAAATCGGCTTCAAGCATTTCCCCGGCATCGAGAAGGCCGGCATCAAGCAGATCATCAACGGCCCCTTCACTTTCGCGCTCGACGGCAACCCGCTGGTCGGCCCGGTGCAGGGCCTGACCAATTTCTGGTGCGCCTGCGCGGTTATGGCCGGCTTCAGCCAGGGCGGCGGCGTCGGCCTCGCTCTGTCCAACTGGATGGTGCATGGCGATCCCGGTTTCGACGTCTGGGGCATGGATGTCGCCCGCTTCGGCGAGTGGGCCGGTCTGCGCTACACCAACGCCAAGGTGCGCGAAAACTACTCGCGCCGCTTCTCCATCCGCTTCCCCAACGAGGAACTGCCGGCCGCGCGCCCGGCGCAGACGACGCCGCTCTACGACACCATGCTCGCCAACAACGCCGTCATGGGCGACAGCTGGGGCCTGGAAACGCCGCTGTGGTTCGCGCCCAAGGGCAAGGAACCTAGGGATATCGTCTCCTTCCACCGCTCCAACGATTTCGGGCCGATCGGCGAGGAAGTCCGCGCCACGCGCGAAAAGGTCGGCGTCACCGAGATTGCCAACTTCGCCAAATACGAAGTGTCGGGACCTGCGGCGGAGGATTTCCTCAACCGCCTGATGACCAACCGCATGCCGAAGATCGGTCGCATCGTGCTGACGCCGATGATCAACGAATTCGGCAAGCTGATCGGCGACTTCACCATCGCCAAGGCCGGTGAAGACCGCTTCATGATCTGGGGTTCGTCGGCCGCGCAGAAATACCACATGCGCTGGTTTGAGAAGCACCTGCCGAAGGACGGTTCGGTGCGCATCCACCGCTTCGACCAGACGTTGGTGGGTCTTTCGATCGCCGGGCCGAAATCGCGCGACCTCTTGCAGAAGCTGGTCGATGTCGACATCTCGACCAAGGCCTTCCGCTTCATGGACTTCCGCGAAATGGCGGTCGGCGGCGCGCCCTGCATGGTCAACCGCATCACCTATACCGGCGATCTCGGCTATGAGATCTGGATGGCGCCCGCCTATCAGCGTCTGGTCTACAAGGCCATCAAGGACGCCGGCGAGGAGTTCGGCCTGGTCGATTTCGGCATGCGCGCTTTGCTCTCCATGCGCCTGGAAAAGAACTTCCCGACCTGGTTCCGCGAGCTGCGCCCGATCTACGGACCGTTCGAAGGCTCGATGGACCGCTTCATCAAGCTCGAGAAGAACGACTTCATCGGCCGCGAGGCCGCCGCCAAGGAACAGGCGGAAGGGCCGAAGCTGCGCCGCGTCTCGTTCATCGTCGATGCGACCGATGCGGATGTGATGGGCGACGAGCCGATCTGGGCCAAGGTCAGCAAGGACTACGGCACGGTTGAAAAGCCGCATGGTTACGGCGCGCGGCGCTTCGACACAGCGGGCAAGGAAGTCCGCGGCTCGAAAGCGGCGGAAGGGGCTTCGGCCGTGCGCGGCATCGTCGATGGCGACTGGCGGGTGGTCGGCTGGGTCACCTCGGGCGGCTATGCGCATTCCGTGCAGAAATCGATGGCGCAAGGCTATGTGCCGGCTGCGCTTGCCGAGGACGAAAGTGCTGGCCTGTTCGAGATCGAGATCCTCGGCCATCGGCGTTCCGCCCGCATCAATGTCGAGGCGCCCTTCGACCCCAGCGGCGAGAAGATGCGGACCTAAAAAGGCGACAGCGTGTGTGAGATCGTGTAAGGGGCCATCGGCGGTGGCCGCAGCCTTTTCCCTCGATGAGAAGACGATCCCCTTGCAGTATCTAGAGAAATGGACGGACTGGCTGTGCGAAGGCAAGGTCGGTCCCTTCAACGCCGCGCTGGTCTGTCTCGCGGTCTATTGCCTTGTCCAGATCGTGGTGATGGCGCTGTTGTCCCACATCGTTGGAACCGGCGTCGGCGTCGACGATTCCGAACAGCTGATGTACATGCATTACCTCTGGGCCGGCTATGGCGGCTCGCAGCCGCCTCTCTATACGTGGCTTGCCCGCCTCGTCGCCGGCGTGGTCGGGACGAATATACTCGCGCTCAAGATCGTGAAGTATCTTCTGATCGGCGTGGCGCTGGCGTCGGCTTTCATCGCTGTCCGCCGTCTCGGCTATTCCAGCCGGGCCGGCGCCGCCGCCATGCTCGGCCTGTTGTTGTTTCCGCAGATGGTGTGGGAGATGCAGCATGCCCTCACCCACTCGATTGCCGCCTTCTGTTTTTCAGTGGTGCTGTTTCTTGCGCTCGTCGAACTGGTGCAGCGGCGATCGCTGACCGCCTACGTATTGTTCGGCGTGGCCATCGCAGCCGCGCTCCTGTCGAAATACAACAACGTGATTTTTCTCGCCGCGCTGGTGCTGTCCACCCTGTCGCTGCGCGAAACACGCGGCGTTATCCTCAACCGCCAGTTTTTGATCAGCGTGGCGGTGGCTGTGCTGCTTTGCCTGCCGACACTCTACTGGAGCCTGACGCACACCGACCAGGTGCTGTCGCACGCCGGCGGTTTCGGCATGGCCAGGGAAAGCGGCGTAATCCTGAACGCGTTCTCCGGAGTGTGGGGGTTGGGCAAGGCGATGCTGAATTTCGCACTGTTGCCGGCCGGGATATTCGCGGCCGCTTTTCTCATCGGCAGGAACAGGCCGGCGCCGGCCCGGCAACCGGCGCCATGGACCGAGAAACTGGTGTTGCGCACGATCGCCTTTGCGCTTGGTATGACGGTCGTGCTCGTCCTGACGAGCGGCGCGACGCAATTTCGCGATCGCTGGATGCTTCCCATCCTTGTGCTGCTGCCCGTCGCACTCGCCCTTCGCATGGACGCCAGGGGCGACAGGGGCCGGAAGTGGCAGGAGATCATCGTCTTTGTCGGCGCAACGCTTGCCATCCTTGTGCTGCCCTTGACCTGGTACGAGCACCTTTATGGCGGCGACAGCCGCGGCAGCATCGTGCGTGTGGACTACAATTCGCTCTACAGCCAGTTGACGGCAAACGGACCGATCCGCACCACCGTATCGAGTTGGCACTGGTTGGGAAATCTGCGTCTGGTCGACCCCGATCTCGTCGTCCTCGATGGAGAATTGCCGGACTTCGGCCAATTGCTGAAAGAGCCGGCGGTGTTCGTCACGGCAGACGACAGGGTGGGGGTCGAAACTATCCTCAAATTGCTGGATCAGGCCGGCTACGCAGCGGATGGACCGCCGCAGCAGCTGGCCGTGCCCATGCTGTTCGGCAGCGACCCGCCCACCCGCACTGTAACCGTCACGCGGTTGAAGAAGGTGGCGGCCGCGGCAGGCGCAACACCACAATAGCATCGGCAGGGAGGCGTCGGGTGGAGAAGCAAGGGTTCGGTCGTCACCGCAAGATCATGCCGTTCGAGCCGGGCTCGGTCGAGGCTTTGCGCGACGCCTCGCGCCAGAAGGCGGCTTCGCTCAACCAGCACGTGCTGGGCTATGGCGCGCTGGCTGAGTCCGAATGGCAAGCGGCAGGCATCGCAGCACCCGACCTGCCCGCGATGCGCAAATACCGGCTCGAGCGCATCCGCGCTGAGCTGAAGCGCCGCGGCTATGCCGGCGCCCTGCTCTACGACCCCGTCAACATCCGCTACGCCACCGATTCGACCAACATGCAGCTGTGGGTGGCGCACAATCCGACCCGCCACTGCTTCGTCGCCACTGAGGGACCGGTGGTGCTGTTCGACTATTTCTCCTGTGAGCATCTCTCCGACCATTCCGGCGTCGTCGACGAGGTGCGACCGGCAGTGTCGTGGATGTATCTCTATGGCGGCGAGTTGACCGAACAGAAGGTCCGACGCTGGGCCGCCGGCATCGCCGATCTGGTCAGGGAACATGGCGGCGGCAACAGCCGCATCGCCGTCGACCACATCAACCCGGAAGGCGTCGAGGAACTCGCTCGGCTTGGTATTGCCATTGGCAATGGCGAAGCGGTGATGGAAAACGCGCGGCTGATCAAGTCGCCTGACGAGATCCTCGCCATGCGCCGCGCCATCGTCGCGTGCGAGGCGGCGATGGGCGAGATGGAAGCGGCGCTGAAGCCGGGCATTTCCGAAAACGAACTCTGGGCCGAGCTGCATCGCGGCAACATTGCGCGCGGCGGCGAATGGATCGAAACCCGGCTGCTCGCGTCGGGGCCGCGCACCAATCCATGGTTCCAGGAATGCTCGTCACGCGTCATCGAAGCAGGTGACCTCGTCGCCTTCGACACCGACCTGATCGGCCCCTACGGCTTCTGCGCCGATCTCTCACGCACCTTACTTTGCGGCGACGAAAGGCCGTCGAACGAGCAGCGTGACCTCTTCCGCATCGCCGCCGACCAGATCGCCCACAACACGCAACTGATGCAGCCCGGCATCTCCTTCCGTGACCTGGTCGAACGCTCCGTAGTGCCTCCTGGAGATTGCTTCCCGACCCGATACGGCGTGCTCTATCACGGCGTTGGTCTGGCCGACGAATACCCGACCCTGCCGCATGCCAGCGACTGGACGCCGGGCACGCCCGACGGCGTGCTGGAGCCGGGCATGGTGCTGTGCGTGGAAAGCTATATCGGCAGGCTTGGCGGCCATGAGGGCGTCAAGATCGAGGAGCAGATCCTGATCACCGCGACCGGCAACGAGCAGCTTTCAACCTACCCGTTGGATGCGAGGCTGCTCGGCTAGACCGGCCAGGGCTTCGCGCAGCGCCCTGACTGTTTTTTCCGGCGTCATCCTGGCAGTGATGTATGGCAGGCCTTTGCGCCTTGCCGTCCAACCGACGACCGCCACCTTTTGGACGGCAGACTCGAAACGCTGCGCCAGCGCCCAGCTCTCACAGTCGATCGCGGCGATATCCGCCTTGCCCTCGGCAACCGCGACGATCGAACCGCGATGGCCGCCACTCTCGCTGCGCGACGAAAAGATATCGAGACTTTCGCCGGCCGCGTCCAGGTCTCGCGTCATCGCAATGACGCCCGACATCGAATCGCGACTGTTGAAGGTGAAGCGCTTGCCACGCATGAGATCGAGCGGCAGCAAGGCTTTGCCGTCCGCAGGCGACCGAACCTGTGGCCCCTCGCCTGTCCGCATCACCAGCGCGCTCGAATAGAGTTCGCCCTGACCGCCCTCGTAAGCGTCGTAGCTCGGCTGTCCGACCACCTGCACCTGTTTGGACAGGCCCAGCTCCATCGGCCCCCAGCAGGTCTGCGCGAACAGCAGCGCCGGATGCAGCCAGAGCTGGTGATGGTCGAGTTCGTTCGGCGGCAGCGTTACCGGATCGGGCGCGATCAGTCTGCCCTCGGCGTCGTGGATGCCGCCCGGCACCTGCGGCAGGTCACCATTGCGGCGCACGATAGCCTGCGGCGCATCGATGCCCTTGTGCCGAAAAGCCTTGCGCAACCCGGCCCATTGCGCGTCGACCTCGTCGCGCACTTCGGGCCAGTCATACATCGGCAAAGCCGCAACCAAGTCACTCATGCCGACACTCAATCATCATGTCTCAGGAAAGGATCGCAAAAACGCGGCGTCCAATCAGAATTGCCCGACACGGGGCCTGGGATGCCCCGAAATTATTCCTTGGGCGGCTCGGCGGGAACCGGCGCGCTGCCGAGCCCGCTAATACTGCGCGCCCTGACGCGCGGCTTGAACGCCCTGCCCGGCTCGGCCTGGCGGCGCAGCACCGGGTGAACGATCGGCTCCTTGGCCTTGAAGGCGTAGGCTTTGATCAGCGCAAAATAATTCGGGTAGGCATAGCCATTGTTCATCCGCAGCCACTCGTCGCGGCGGTCACGAAACAGCTTCGGCAGCTTGTACCAGGCCACCGTCGGGGTCTTGTGATGGACGAAGTGCAGATTGTTGTTGAGGAAAAGGAACGACAGCGGCGAGCGCTCGATGATCACCGTGCGTCCCTCAGGATGCTCGGACCACTGATGCTCGGCGAAGGTGCGGACAGCGATCAGCGACTGGCCGAGCCAGACCGGCACCAGAATGTAGAGCCATACGGGGATGCCGAAGCCGAACTGCACGACCGGCAGCACGATGGCAAGGCCGATAGCATGCAACAACCAGGCTTTGCGGATCACCTTGTCGCCGGCAATCATATGCTTGGCGTCGTCGATGAAGAAACCGATGCAGGACAGCCAGGGGCCGAGAAAGAAACGGCCGACCATGGTGTTGTTGATCTTGAGCAGGAATTTCATCGTCGCCGGCAGATCGTCATGCATCCACAGCGCCTGGTAATAGCTCTCGGGATCGTCGAGCGGATCGGTCAGTCGCTCGTCGGCGTGGTGGCGCAAGTGAAGCGTCTTGAAGCGACGGAACGGCCAGACCAGGCCGATCGGCAGGAAGACGAAGGCTTCATTGATCAGCGCGCTGCGCGTCGGATGGCCATGCAGCACTTCGTGCATGATTGACGACTGCAGGGCCAGGATGAAGCCGAGGAGAATGAGAGCCAGGATCGGATAAGAGGGCCAGAACAGCAGACCGACAGCAAGCCATGTTCCGTAACAGAAGAAAGCGAGGACCACGGTCGGCCATTCGATGGCCGCTGCGTTGCGTCGCTTGATGCTCTTGCCTGCCATGCTATCGACCACTGTCCTTCAGTCGCCGGAACCCCAATTGGCTCCTGACAGCATAGTGTCAGGAGAAGCGATTCCACTCAACGAGACAAAGTGTACAAAATGTTGCGATTGCGCATTTTTGACCGCATATGTTATACATTGTAAACGACCTAGGGATTCATTTACGCCTGAAGCCCTGATTCGACGGCTCTGGCGCAAATTTTTCCTCAAATAGCCTAGGGAACGAACAGTGGACAAACGGGACCTGTCAGCCATCTTTCGGGAGCGTCTGAAGCTGCTCCTGACACGATCCGACCTCAACCAGTCGGCCTTCGCATCAGCAGTCGGCATCGATCGGTCGGCGCTGTCGCAACTGATGTCCGGCGCTTCGACGCGGCTGCCGCGCGCCGAGACGCTGCTCAACATCGCCGCCGAATTCAAAGTGTCTCTGGATTGGCTGCTTGGGCTCAGCCAGGACGAAGGCGTCACCGGCGAAATCCGCGAAAGCCTGGAGATCGAGGAGGCGCCCGACGGTTTCGACCGCACGCTCTTGGCCAAATGGTTTGCGGAAGCCGCGGGCACCAAGATCCGCTATGTCCCGGCCGGCATTCCCGACCTCCTGCGCACACACCAGCTGGTCGACTACGAAGCCAACATCACCAACCGAAGCCGTCTGGCGCAGGCCAGCGAGACCCAGTACCGCATCGAGTACAACAGGCGCCCGGAGACCGACATGGAGGTCTGCATGCCGCGCCACACGCTGGAGATTTTTGCCCGCGGCCTCGGCGTCTGGGATCGTTTTCCCGAGGCAGACCGGCGGCAGCAGCTCGCCCATATGGCGACGCTGCTTGATGATCTCTACCCGACCTTCCGCCTGTTTCTCTATGACGGCCGCATGCGCTACTCGATCCCGCTGACCATCTTCGGTCCCTACCGCGCCGCCATCTATGTCGGCGACATGTATGTGGTGCTGAATGCCACCCAGCCGGTGCAGGCGCTGACCCGGCATTTCGACAATCTGATCCGCGCCGCCGACGTCAACCCGCACGAAGCAGCCGCCTTCGCGCGCAATCTGGCCGGCGCGTGGTTCCCGTCGGGTTCTGCCTGATCGTCAACGCCCCGGAAAGGTTCGCAGCGCGGCCGCGGCCCGCAAACACATTGACTGGACATAAAGACTTCTTTATATCCTTATTCCATTCGAAAATCTGAAAGCCGATCCGATGACCGCAACCAATCCTATCGACGCATTGCTGGCCGAAAAGGGTGTGCTGCTCGCCGACGGCGCCACCGGCACCAATCTGTTCGCCATGGGTCTGGAGGCCGGCGAAGCGCCCGAGCTGCTCAACGAGACAGCGCCTGACACCATCACCAGCCTGCACCAGAATTTCGTCGATGCCGGCGCCGACATCATTCTTACCAACTCTTTCGGCGGCACCCGCCACCGGCTGAAGCTGCACCACGCGCAGGATCGCGTGCATGCGCTGAACAAGCGCGCCGCCGAGATCGCCCGTGGTGTCGCCGACAAGGCCGGCAGGAAGGTCATCGTCGCCGGCTCGGTCGGCCCGACCGGCGAGTTGCTGGTGCCGCTCGGCGCCATGACCTATGACGAAGCGGTCGAGGCCTTCGCCGAACAGATCGAGGGTTTGAAGGAAGGCGGCGCCGAAGTCGCCTGGATCGAGACCATGTCGGCGCCGGACGAGATCCGCGCCGCCGCCGAAGCCGCCATCCGCGTCGGCCTGCCCTACACCTATACCGGGTCGTTCGACACCGCCGGCCGCACCATGATGGGTCTGTTGCCCAGGGACATCCATGGCGTCGTCGACGGGCTTTCGCAAAACCCGCTCGGCGTCGGCGCCAATTGCGGTGTCGGCGCCTCCGACATCCTGGCATCGCTGCTCGACATGACCGAGGCGAAGCCGGAAGCAACGGTAATCGTCAAGGGCAATTGCGGCATTCCGGAATTCCGCGGCACCGAGATCCATTATTCCGGCACGCCGGAACTGATGGCAGACTATGTCAGGCTGGCGGTCGATGCCGGCGCCAAGATCGTCGGCGGCTGCTGCGGCACCTCGTTCCAGCACCTTGCCGCGATGCGCAAGGCACTCGACGCGCACACCAAAGCTGAACGCCCGACTGTCGCGGCGATCGTCGAACGCATCGGTCCGATGCGTAACAAGGTGGCGACGGAAAACACCGCCGAGACCAGCGAAGCCCGCCGCGAGCGCCGTCGCAGCCGGGCCTGATATCGGTCAGGTTACTCGCTGTTTTCAGCGTAACGCGATAGCGCCGTCTTGAAATCCACGACGGTGCTGTCGGCGTTTCCGCTCATCGTCGTCACCAAGTCACCCGATGACTCCGGATTGCCGATCTGCTCCAGCATGACGCGGAAGCGGTCGTTGTTCAGCGCCGACATCGCCGTGGTCCTGGCCGCGGCCACATCATTCATGATGCGCCGAGATTCCGCCGAAGGCGCCTGCGAAGCGGTCGACTGAACGTCCCTTGCCGCCGGCATCGAAGTCGCAATGTATCTGATCTGCAATTCGGCCCCCAAAGCCCTGTATTAGCTCTTCGTAACAAGAGGAAATTGCGATCCGGTTCCGGAATTGCCGCACAATTTAACGATCCGGCACATCACCCTTTGTTCGAGATTCTCACCCAAATACCACCAGGCCCGAAAAAAGGCCGGCAAGGAAAGATCCTCGCCGGCCGGCCTCACCCGCCCGTAGCCGGTACCTCCGTATCAGAACGACCCCGTCTGAAAGGAACCGGCTGTATTGCCACTACCGGTTACCGCCCAGCACCGAGGCAAGGCGCACAAGCGAAAGGAACTCGGACCTGTACCCAAACGGGTCGGCTCCTCGGGCGGCGGTGGCAATCTCCATGATCTTGTCGTAGCCGAACTTCGCGGTCGCATCCTCGTCGCGCAGCTTCTGGCCGAAGGCGGCGACAGCGACGGAGAAACGCTGGTCGGTGCTGGCCTGGTCGAAGGACTCGACCTCGTTGGCCGAGGTCACCGGCGTGGTGATCAGCTTCGAGACGTCTTCGTTCGGCAGCTTGTAGCGGATCTTCACGAAGGCATATTCGTCGGCATTGGCGACGCCGCCATTGTTGACGGTGGCCTGGCCGTAGCGCAGCGGATCCATCGTCTCACCGCCACTGCCCTTCGGCGTGATCTCGTAGATCGCGGTGACCGAATGGCCCGAGCCGATATCGCCGGCATCGACGCGATCGTTGTTGAAATCCTCGCGGTTCAAGGCGCGGGTCTCGTAGCCGATCAGCCGGTATTCCGAGACCTTGTTCGGGTTGAACTCGACCTGGATCTTGACGTCCTTGGCGATGGTGAACAGCGTCGAGGAGGCATCCTCGACCAGGACCTTCTCGGCCTCGGCCAGCGTGTCGATATAGGCGGCGGTGCCGTTGCCGTTCTGGGCGATGGTCTGCATCATCTGGTCGTTCAGATTGCCGCGACCGAAGCCGAACACCGACAGGAACACGCCCGTCTTGCGCTCCTGCTCGATCAACCGCTTCAGATCCTCGTCATCAGTCTGGCCGACATTGAAGTCGCCGTCTGTGGCCAGCATCACACGGTTGATGCCGTCCTTGACGAAGGACTGCTGGGCAAGCTTGTAAGCTTCCTTGATGCCCGCCTCGCCGGCCGTCGAACCGCCGGGCGTCAGATTGTCGATCGCATTGAGGATCTTGTCCTTCTCGGTGACCTTGGTCGGCATCAGCACGGTGCCCGCGTCACCGGCATAGGTGACGATCGAGATGGTGTCGTCCGCCTTCAGCTTGCTGACCAGCAGCCGGAACGCCGACTTGAGCAGCGGCAGCTTGTCCGGCTCGTCCATCGAACCCGAGACGTCGATCAGGAACACCAGATTGGCCTTGGGCTGCTCGACCGGCTTGATGTCGAAACCCTTGATGGCGACGTGCATCAGCTTGGTGTGCCCGTTCCACGGCGTCGGCATGACGCTGACGGTCGAGTTGAACGGCGTCGACGCGGAGTCCGGACCCTTCCAGTCATAGGGGAAGTAGTTGACCATCTCCTCGACGCGCACCGTATCGGCCTGCGGCAGGTAGCCCTGCTTCAGCGAGCCGCGCACGAAGGAATAGGAGGCGGTGTCGACGTCGATCGAGAAGGTCGAGACCGGGTCCTGAAGGGCTGCATGCACCGGATTGGTCTTGAAATCCTCGACGCGGTCGCGGTTTTCCTCCTGCGGCGCAATCTGGTCGGCCGGCAGCGTCGAAGGCTGCTGCGGCGCCATTAGCTTGGATTCGGCCGTCCCCTGGACACGGCTGGCCCGTGCGCCATCTGCCGCTGGCGCAGCTGGTGAAAATCCCATGGTAACTCTGCCACCCGATGGTGCGGCCTCGGTGCTTGGCGCAGGCTCAGGCGCCTGCTGGTTAGTCTGCAAAGTGCCGTACTCGGCTTCGTTCACCTTCGCCGCAGCTTCGGTCTTCGGGGGCGCGGTCGGCGCGACAAGCGCGTCGTTGACGTCGCGGCTTCGCACTTCGGCATCCGCATCGGCCTTCTTCAGGTCGCCTTCGGGCGCCTGCTTGTCTTTTGCCGGCGCATTGGTTGCCGGTTTGTCGGCCAGGGTTTCGGTGATCTTCTCGTCGCCTCCGAACGGCGACGGCTGTTCCCTCAGCATGTGGAAGGTGGCGTATCCGGCGATCGGCAGGGCGACGAGCCCGGCAATGGCTGGCGTGGCAATGAGTTTCTTTTGCATGATCTCGCTCCAGAGCTTTTGTGCTCGCTCTGTGAGACGAAGCCCGCCAACCGATCCTTGGGTGACGGCAGAAATATTTTCCTGATCATAGGCGCGCATGGCGGCTTCGAAGGCGCGTGCCTTCGCGCTCTCGCCCGGCGCCGGTACTGCTGCATCGCGCAGCCTGTTGAGTTCGTTGTCGTCGACCATGGTCACACTTCCCCGGCTGAACGCATCAACGTCTTCAGCCGTTTCTTCGCTTCATGGATGTGCCAGGAAACCGTCGTCTCCGAGATTGCCATCGCCTCGGCGGCGGCCGCATGGCTCAAACCTTCGCCATAGACCAGAAGTACTGCATCGCGCTGCTTGTCCGGCAATTGCCGCACCGCTGCCCAGAGCGCCTCCGTGGGATCTTCGGGTTCGGCCGAGGCCTCGCCCGATATGATGCTGTAGGCACCGTAGGCCTCGGTCTTGACGTTCTCGCGCGAGGTCTTGCGCATCATGTCGCGCGCCGCGTTCATCGTCACGGAATAGAGCCATGTCGTGAACGCGCCGCCGCCGCGATAGTCGCGGATCGCCTTGCCGAGACGGACACAGACTTCCTGGGCGATGTCTTCGGCATCGGCCTTTTTTCCGCACCAGCGATAGGCGGCGCGATAGACGAAGTCGTAGTGCCGCTCCAGCAATTTGCCGAAGGCACCCCTGTCTCCGCCCTTCGCCCGCCCGATCAATTCGGCGTCGGAGGCTTCGCTCTCATCCAGCATCATCGCCATCATTTGCCTGTTGGACGAAGGCTAATGGCCAATCCTTGGGGTTATGGAAAGATTTTTTTCAGGCAGGCGCTTTTTGAAACTAGACGGCTTGTCCTGCCACCCAACCGGACGACCACGCCCACTGGAAATTGTAGCCGCCAAGCCAGCCCGTGACATCGACGACTTCGCCGATGAAAAATAGTCCCGGCACGGATTTCGCCTGCATCGTCTTCTGGTCGAGCCCGTTGGTGTCGACGCCGCCAAGCGTCACTTCGGCGGTGCGATACCCCTCCGAACCGGCAGGCTTGATGTGCCAGTCGTTGACGGCGGCTTCGACGGTTTTCATCTGAACATCCGTCAAATCAGCGAGATTGCCATCGATCCCGGTGCGCTCCGCCACCGCTTGTGCCAGGCGCTTCGGCAGATGGTTTGCCAGCACCGTCTGCACCGCTTGCCTGCCATTGACGCGCCGGGCGGCGCGAAGCAGTTCGGCCACATCCATTCCAGGCAGCATGGCGATGCGGATCTCGTCGCCCTCGCGCCAATAGGACGATATCTGCAGGATGGAAGGCCCGCTCAGGCCGCGATGGGTAAACAGCATCGCCTCCGAAAACCGGGTCTTGCCGCAAGAGACGTCAGCGTCGACGGCGTTGCCGGCCAAAGGCGCCAGCCGCTCGAGCGTCATGGCGTCGAAGGTCAGCGGCACCAGAGCCGGGCGGGTTTCCACCACCGCCAGGCTGAACTGCGCCGCAAGCTCGTAGCCGAAACCCGTCGCGCCCATCTTGGGGATCGACTTGCCGCCACAAGCAACGACCAGCGATTGGCAGGCGACCGTTCCACTGGTGAGCGAAAGCACAAACCCTTCCACGGTCCTGGTGACATCCCGGACCTCGGTCGACAATGCCAATTCCACGCCCCGGTCCCGCATCTCCGCGACCAGCATGCCGATGATCTGCTGCGCCGAGCCATCGCAAAACAGCTGTCCCAGCGTCTTCTCGTGATAGGCGATGCCATGGCGTTCGACGAGCGCGATGAAATCGCGCTGCGTGTAGCGGCTCAGCGCCGAGATGCAGAAATGCGGATTACCCGAGATGAAATTCTTCGGGCTGGTATGGATGTTGGTGAAATTGCAGCGGCCACCGCCGGAGATGCGGATCTTCTCGCCGGGCTTTGCCGCGTGATCGAGCACCAGAACCGAGCGACCGCGCTTGCCAGCCTCGATGGCGCACATCATTCCGGCCGCACCCGCGCCGATCACCACGACATCATAGGATTGCATCAGGCCAACGTTCCCGCTCGGCCGGCGCTATTCTGGCGGCCGCGCCAATGGTTCTGCCTCTAGCGCGTCAGGCAAGCAACCGGCAAGACCAACAGTCAGGCCAGCGTCTCGGCAAACAGCGTCGTCAATCGCTTCCAGTGGCGCTCGGCGCCGAAGGCATTGAAGACGCTGTGGTCCGACACGCACCAGCCATGCGCCATGCCGGCATAGTTTTCGATGGCGTGGTCGACTTCCGCGACGCGCAGCGCCTCGGCCAGTCGCGCCGACTGCTCCGGCGGAAAGCTGCGGTCGACACCGGCAACGCCGACATAGACGCGCGCCTTGATCGAGGCCGCCTTGCGGTGCGGGCTGTCGGCATTGTCGCCGGCGAGATTGCCGCCATGGAAGCTGGCTGCCGCGACGATGCGATCGGGATGGGTGGCGGCGGCATTCAGCGCCCGCGCCCCGCCCATGCAGTAGCCGACCGTGCCGATCGGTCCGGTGACACCTTCAGCGGCGAGCGCATCGAGAAAAGCGCCGCTGTCGCGGATGGTCATGTCCTGCGTCGTGCCGTGGACCAACGCCATCAGCGCGGCCTTGGTCTCCTCCACGACGAAAGCGGTCTTGGCATCGAACGGCCCGTAGGGCGCATTGCGATAGAAGAGATCCGGCACCAGCACCGCGTAGCCCTCGCCTGCAAGCCGCTCCGCCATTGCGTCGAGCGCCGGCCGCGGGCCGAAAGCGTCCATGTAGAGAATGATGCCGGCCTTGGCCGGGGAAGCGGCCGCCGGACGGAACAACCCCGCTGTCGCAACGCCGTCCTCGGTCTTTATCTCAATCTCCTGCTTCGCCATGGCCCGCTCCGTTGACTGTCGTGCGATACATATCCGCAGGCATTGTCAGGGCAAGCTGTTCCCTGACAATTGCGTTCAACATTCTGTGCGGGCGTTTAACACCCGCTAGAGGCCGGCAAAGCTCGCCATGTGAAAGCCCTGAACCTCAGGGGGATAGCGATAGGCCGTGCCATACGGACAAGCGTTGCGGTCGAGGCAGCCACCGCCCCGACACGGTTCGCCATTCGCTCCCCGCACATGCGCCAGGCACGCCTCATAGGCGAAGCCGTCCACGGAATAGGCATCGACCGGACAGGATTTCAGGCAAGGTTTTTCGACACATGCGTCGCAAAGGTGAATCACCTCGCGAGGTTCCGGAAGCGCGATCGCATCCTCGAACAGCAGCGCGCCGCGATAGGCGTGCCAGAGCCCGTATTTCGGATGCATGAGAATGCCGAGCGGCGACGGTTTCAGCCCTTCGGCCCGCATCGCCCATTGCTGGAACGGGAAATACGGCTTGTCGGATGGCGAAACCGCGCGCGCGCCAAATTTTTCCGCAACCGCGCCGATCACCTCGCGCGACCATGTGTCGAGCGGGTTGGCGATGACCTCCGGTTGCCGTTCGCGCCAGCGCTGGAAATGCAACCAGGGTGCCGCACCCGCCTGTCCGACCAGAAGGGTTGACTTGGCGGCTGCGCCTGAAACGGCAAGGGGAACCTCCTCGCCTGCCGCGAAGTTGAACCCGCCGCGCAGGATGAGGCCGTTGGCGGAAAGCGCGGCCGCTATCTCGTCAGCGGTGCCGCGCACAATCATCCCTTTTGGTCCGGGTCAGAGAAAGCGCTCCGCCAGACTTCCTTGTGGATGATGTTGGCGACTTTAGCCCCGCCTGACTCGGGCTCCTTTCAAGTGAAGGCGTCAGCCATCGACGCCTTCTTCGTCGCGATGTAGTCCTTCAACCCGTCGTCGATGCCCGGATCGAGATAAGGCGCCTCGTAGCTTTCCAGCCAGCGGCGGGCGAGCTCGTTGGCGCGTTGAGGCGCGGTCTTTTCGCCCTCGGCCAGCCACTGCTCGTAGGAATTGTTGTCGGCGATGCTGGAACGGTAGAAGGCGGTCTGGAAATTCGCCTGCGTGTGGTCGCAGCCGAGATAGTGGCTGCCCGGGCCGACCTGGCGGATGGCGTCCATCGCCTGGCCATTTTCCGACAGGTCGACGCCCTCGGCGAATTTCTGCTGCATGCCGAGCTGGTCGATGTCCATCATGAATTTTTCGTAGCAGGACGCCAGTCCGCCTTCGAGCCAGCCGGCCGAATGCAGCACGAAATTGGTGCCGGCCAGAATGGTCGAGTTCAGCGTGTTGGCGCTTTCATAGGCGGCTTGTGCGTCCGGCACCTTGGACGCGCAGAGCGAACCGCCGGTGCGGAACGGCAGGCCGAGCCGGCGCGCCAGCTGCGCGGCGCCATAGGAAACCAGCGACGGTTCCGGTGTGCCGAAGGTCGGTGCACCCGACTGCATCGAGATCGACGAGGCGAAGGTGCCGAACAGCACCGGCGCACCGGGACGGATCAGCTGCGTGAACGACGCGCCGGCCAGCACCTCGGCCAGAACCTGCGTCAGCGTGCCGGCGACCGTCACCGGGCTCATCGCGCCGGCAAGGATGAACGGCGTGACGATGCAAGCCTGGTTGTGGCGCGAATAGACCTTCAGCGCGCCCAGCATGGTTTCGTCGAACACCATCGGCGAATTGGCGTTGATCAGGCTGGTCAGCACGGTGTTGTTTTCGACGAAATCATCGCCGAACACGATCTTGGCCATGGCGACCGTGTCTTCAGCCCGCTCCGGCGCCGTCACCGAACCCATGAACGGCTTGTCGGAATACTTTATGTGCGAATAGACCATGTCGAGATGGCGCTTGTTGACCGGCACGTCGACCGGCTCGCACACCGTGCCGCCCGAATGGTGGATGGATGGCGCCATGTAGGCGAGCTTCACGAAATTCTGGAAATCCTCGATCGTCGCGTAGCGCCTGACGCCGTCGAGATCGCGCACGAAGGGCGGGCCGTAGACCGGCGCGAAGACGGTGGCGTTGCCGCCGATCTGCACCGAACGCTCGGCGTTGCGCGCATGCTGGGTGTAGATGGGCGGCGCGGTCTTGAGCAGCGAACGGCAGAGACCCTTGGGAAAATGCACGCGCTCGCCCTTGACGTCGGCGCCGGCCTCTTTCCACAGCTGCAGCGCCTCGGCGTCGTCGCGAAAGATGATGCCGATCTCTTCCAGCACCGTATCGGTGTTGTTTTCGATAATCGCCAGACCTTCCTCGTTGAGGACCTCATAGATGTTGATCTTGCGCTTGATGTAGGTGAGCTGCGTGCCCGGTCCGCCGCCGGAGCGCGCCGCGCGCCTTGCCGCCGCGCCGCCGCTGGCCGCACGCCCGCGTCGCGCATTGGACGCTTCCTGGTCGACTGACGCGTTCTCACTCATGATCGTTTTCCCTAAAAACCGTTTGCGGCCGCATATCGCAGCTTCTCGCCCGGATCGTAGCCATGCACCCTATTCGAAACGGCCCGCCAGCGCCAACGCCTGTCGCAAAATCGACAAGAATTCCAATAGATTTGCGGTCGCTTTCCTTTTGCGGGAAGTCGCAAATCAGCTATGGATACCTGCCCCCGCCGGGTTAGGTATTGACGCGATAAATTTGAGCCGCCGCGATCTCATCCCGTGCGGCAAGGAGCCTGAGACAAATGTCCGACGACGAGATCATCCTCTCCGAGCTTTCCGACGACGAGTTGGTGCAGCAGATGCACGACGATCTCTATGACGGGCTGAAGGAAGAGATCGAGGAAGGCACCAACATCCTGCTCGAGCGCGGCTGGGCGCCCTACAAGGTGCTGACCGAAGCGCTGGTCGAAGGCATGCGCATCGTCGGCGAGGATTTTCGCGACGGCATCCTGTTCGTTCCCGAAGTGCTGCTGTCTGCCAACGCCATGAAGGCCGGCATGTTCATCCTGCGCCCGCTGCTCGCCGCCACCGGCGCGCCCAAGCAGGGCAAGATGGTCATCGGCACCGTCAAGGGCGACATTCACGACATCGGCAAGAACCTTGTCGGCATGATGATGGAAGGCGCCGGCTTCGACGTCATCGACCTCGGCATCAACAATGCGGTCGAGAAATATCTCGACGCCATCGAGCAGCACCAGCCCGACATCATCGGCATGTCGGCGCTTTTGACCACGACCATGCCCTATATGAAGGTCGTCATCGACACGATGAAGGAAAAGGGCATTCGCGACGACTATGTCGTGCTGGTCGGCGGTGCGCCGCTCAACGAGGAATTCGGCAAGGCCGTCGGCGCCGACGCCTATTGCCGCGACGCGGCAGTGGCGGTCGAGACCGCCAAGGACTTCATGAAGCGCAAGCACAACGTGCGCGCTTCAGCCTGATCTTGTCAGCAAGGCGTCTGGCCAACAATCGAAAGCCGCGCCTTGCAGCGCGGCTTTTTTGTTCCCAGCTATTGGAACGGATAGCGGCGTCAGGGTTTGGTGACGGTGTCGTCGACGGCTTTCGCGGTCGATTTGATATCCCGGCCGACACCGCGGACGGTGTTGGCGCAGGCTGTGAGAGCCAGGACGCAAGCAAGGATTGCGATCGGCGCAACGCGTAACAGTTTCATGGACGGTTTATCCCTCTCTCGATAGATTCGCTCCACAGCAACGAAGGCCGCTTCGACCGGGTTCCATGGCCAGGAAACAAAAAACGAAACCGAATCAAAACGACAGGCTGCTGGTCATCGCCTGCGGAATGATTGCGCGCGAAGTTTTGGCCGTCAAGGAGCAGCTCAAGCTCGACCATCTCGACCTGACCTGCCTGCCGGCGGAGTTCCATTTCTACCCCGACCGCATCGCCCCGGCGATGGACAAGGCAATCGAAAAGGCCAAGGCGGAAGGCTACGAGCATATCTTCGTCGGCTATGCCGATTGCGGCACCGGCGGCCTGCTCGACCGGGTGCTGGAGAAGCACGGTGTCGAGCGCATGGCCGGCCCGCACTGCTTTGCCTTCTATCAGGGCATGGATGCCTACGCGAAGGTCGCCGACGACGACATGATGTCGTTCTACATGACCGACTTCCTATGCCGCCAGTTCGACGCCTTCTTCATGAAGCCGCTCGGCCTTGACAAGCATCCGGAGCTGATCAAGGACTATTTCGGCAATTACCAGAAGCTGATCTACATCGCCCAGACCGACGATCCCGAACTCGATAAGGTTGCCGAGAAGGCTGCGAAACTGCTCGGCCTCGTCTATGAGCGCCGCGCGACCGGCTATGGCGACCTTACAGGCGAACTCGCGCGGGTGGCCGCACACGTCTGAAGCAATTCTCAAGCGGAAACGCTTTCAAGCACGGATGACAGGCCGCTGCGAACGGATAAGTTGTGCGCCAAGCAAACAGGCTGATTCAGCCATTTGAAACATGGAAAGCCCCCGATGACCCCTCGCCTGCTGATCGCCGCCCTTGGCTTCCTTTGCTTTGCCCTGCCCGCTTATGCCGACGGCGAGGTGCAGAAGTTGATCACGCCAGCCGACAAGGCACGGCTCGACAAATATGGCGAGACCCGGAAAGCTGCCCTTGAAGAGGCGACGGCCGGCGACCCGGCCGAGGTTAGCGAGCTCAACGCCTTGCTGGCCAAGCCCCTGGTCGCCTTTTCCGACAAGGATCTGACCGGCAACTGGCAATGCCGCACCATCAAGGTCGGCGGCATCAGCCCGCTGGTCATCTATGGCTGGTTCAAATGCAAGGTGAGCGACGACGGCTCCGGCTGGCGGCTGGAAAAGATCAGCGGCTCGCAGCGCACCACGGGCCGTTTCTTCGATGATGGCGAAAAGCGCGCCATCTATCTCGGTTCCGGCTATGTCAATGACAACAAACCAAAGCGCTATGGCAGCGGTCCGGAAAGCGACCAGGTCGGCTACGCCTTCCGCAACAGCGCCAATGCATGGCGCATCGAATTCCCGGCGCCTTATTACGAATCGCATCTCGACATCATGGAATTGAAACGCTGATCCCGCTGGCCTCTCACCGGCCGGGCGGTCATCAAGATTTAACCCCGCCTGGCACAGAATTGAGCCAGGCAGCGCACGGGAAGACGGTTGCGCGCCGGCAAGAAGGCGCGCCATGGCTTCAGCTGACAAGAACAGTGCTGCGATCGTTGTCGTCACCGAAGGCGGCCCGCACATCTGGGCCATCGTCAACGCCATCGCCGACCGTCTCGGCCCTGTCAGCGTCGTCCTCGAAAACCCTGAATCCAAAAAGCAATTGCTGCTCGGCCGCGCCCGCCGCCAGGGCTGGTTTTCTGCCATCGGCCAGTTCGGTACGATGGTGCTGACCAGGCTGGGCAAACGCTTCTTTGCCGGCCATGCGGCGCAGCTGATTGCCGGGCAGAAACTTGGGACCGAACCAAGGCCGGACCAGAAGATCATCCACGTCTCCTCTGCCAACGCGTCGGATTGCCTGCAGGCGATCGCCGACATCCGGCCGGGTGTGGTGTTGCTTGCCGGCTGCCGGCTCTTGTCCCGGCAGACGCTGGCGCAAATGCCGTGCCCGGTGCTCAACTATCACGCCGGCATCGCGCCGAAATATCGCGGCATGAATGGCGGCTACTGGGCGTTGGCCTCTGGCGATGCGGCAAATTTCGGCACCACCGTGCATCTGGTCGATGCCGGCGTCGACACCGGTGGAGTGCTGAAACAGGCGCGCGGCAAGCCCAAGCCCGGCGACACCATTTCGAGCTATGCGTTGCGCCAGGCGGCCTTCTCACGCGACATCTGTGTTGAGGCGGTCCGCGATGCGCTGGATGGCAAGCTGGCCACGATCGACCCCGGCCTGCCGTCGAAACAATGGTACCACCCGACGATCTGGTTCTATCTCTGGACCGGCCTCACCAGGCGGGTCTGGTAGCCGGTTTCGCCTGCGAATCTCGCCTTTCTTTTTGCGACGTCCAATAGCGTCGCTTTTGAATGCGCGCGCGTCGTCCCATAACAAGCAGCCCCACTGCGCATCCGGCAATGCTCGCTCCTGCTGAATAGAGTGGCCGAGCGTCCTTCATGCGTCCAAGCGGACGCACTGCGCTCGGCAGGGAGTGAGAATTCATGGCCGATCTGATCGTCGTCTACTGGCGCGACATCCCAGCCCAGGTCATCGTCAAGAAAGGCCGGCAGAACGCCAAGCGCGAACTGCCGCTGCGTTTCACCGAGGCGATCGACATGTGCGCCATGCGCACCGGCGCCGGTGGCACCGACGACTATCTCGCCGAATGGCGCAAGGCCGATCCGGTTCCGGTCGGCGACGATCTCGAGGCCGAGGTCGAGAAGGCTTTCAGCGACATCGACGCAAAATACGACCGCGAGCGGCTGGTCGCTCTGGTCAAGGCGGGCGGGAAAGAACATGTCTGAAACGAATCCGGCGGTTACCCAGGCCACCCTGGTCAAGAAGGCAGCGCCGAAATCCGACTACAAGCCGGCCGATGTGTCGCCGCAGCGGCGCGTCCAGCGCTCCTTTGCAGTCAGACTGTGGTCGATCCGGCATTCGCGCCTGCTCGAATGGTTCTACTCCAGATTAGCCGACATGTTCCTGCTTCTCCACCCTTTGTGGAAAGGCCTTGGCTACGGGCGGGTCGAGGCCCCGATCAAGTTTGTCGAAAAACGCGTCAAAGGCTTCATGTTCGACTGCCGCATGTGCGGCCAGTGCGTGTTGTCCTCGACCGGCATGTCGTGCCCGATGAACTGCCCGAAGCAGTTGCGCAACGGCCCCTGCGGCGGCGTGCGCGCCAATGGCAATTGCGAGGTCGAGCCCGACATGCCTTGCGTCTGGGTCAAGGCCTGGGAAGGCTCCAAGAACATGGTGCATGGCGACAAGATCCTCGACGTGCAAAAGCCCGTCGACCAGTCGCTGCGGGAAACCTCAGCCTGGCTGCGGGTGACTGCGCAGTCGGCAGCAGCCCGCGAAGCTGCGGCCAATGCCAAGACCGGAGCAGCCGCATGATCGCCCGCCAGCGCGACGAGAACCCGGCCGGCATCCATCTGCCGCTCGAACCCCTGCCCGGCCACTCCTCACGCGGCCGGCTGGAGCGCGTGCTGCGGCGCGGCGAATTCGCCGTCACCACCGAGCTCAACCCGCCCGACAGCGCCGATCCGGAAGACGTCTACAACCGGGCTAAGATCTTCGACGGATGGGTCGACGCCATCAATGCCGTCGATGCCTCCGGCGCCAACTGCCATATGTCCTCGGTCGGCATCTGCGCGCTTTTGACCCGCATGGGCTATGCCCCGATCATGCAGATCGCCTGCCGCGACAGGAACCGCATTGCCATCCAGGGCGATGTGCTGGGCGGCGCAGCGATGGGCGTCGCCAACATGCTGTGCCTCACCGGCGACGGTGTGCAGGCCGGCGACCAGCCCGGCGCCAAGCCGGTGTTCGACCTTGATTCCATGTCGCTGCTCGAAACCTGCCGCATCATGCGCGACAACGGCAAGTTCCTGTCCGGCCGCAAGCTGACGACACCGCCGCAGATTTTCCTCGGCGCCGCCGTCAATCCGTTCGCGCCGCCCTTCGATTTCCGTCCGATCCATCTCGGCAAGAAGATCGCCGCCGGCGCGCAGTTCGTGCAGACGCAGTACTGTTTCGACGTGCCGATGTTCAAAACCTTCATGCAGAAGGCGCGAGATCTCGGCCACACCGAAAAGGTGTTCATCCTGTGCGGCGTCGGCCCGCTGGCCTCGGCCAAGACGGCCAAATGGATCCGCTCCAACGTGCCCGGCATCCATATCCCGGACGCGATCATCAAGCGGCTGGAAGGCGCACAGGACCAGAAAAAGGAAGGCAAGCAGCTCTGCACCGACATCATCAACGAGGTGAAGGAAATCCCGGGCGTCTCCGGCATCCATGTGATGGCCTACCGCCAGGAGGAATATGTCGCCGAGATTGTCGATGAATCAGGCGTGCTGAAAGGCCGCCAGCCGTGGAAACGTGAGATCCGCCACGACGACCAGATGGTCGCCGACCGGCTCGACCGCATATTGCATGACGAGATTACCGAAACACAGGTGGACATGGTAAAGACCGCGCACTAAGCCCGGCCAAGCACCAGACCTGGAACGAAACCAGACACGATATAAAGAAGCACTTTATATCAGGCGGAGAGACTTCATGACCCGGACCATCGTCGCCTCGGCGACACGCGAGATCATCATCGGCTTCGACCAGCCCTTTTGCGTGATTGGTGAGCGCATCAACCCGACCGGCCGCAAAAAGCTGGCCGCCGAGATGATCGCCGGCAATTTCGAGACCGTCATCAAGGACGCGCTGGAACAGGCCGCCTGCGGCGCCACCATGCTCGACGTCAATGCCGGCGTCACCTCGGTCAATCCCAATGAGACTGAACCGGGCCTTCTGGTGCAGACGCTGGAGATCGTGCAGGGCCTGGTCGATCTGCCGCTGTCGATCGATAGCTCCGTTACCGCCGCCATCGAAGCCGCTCTCAAGGTCGCCAAGGGCCGCCCGCTGGTCAACTCCGTCACCGGCGAGGAAGAAAAGCTCGAAGCCATCCTGCCGCTGGTCAAGAAATACAACGTCCCGGTCGTGGCCATCTCCAATGACGAGACCGGCATTTCGATGGATCCGGACGTGCGCTTTGCCGTCGCCAAGAAGATCGTCGAGCGCTGCGCCGATTTCGGCATCCCGGCGCATGACGTCGTCGTCGACCCGCTGGTGATGCCGATCGGCGCGCTGGGCGATGCCGGCCGCCAGGTGTTCGCGCTGCTGCGCCGCCTGCGCGAAGAGCTCAAGGTCAACACCACTTGCGGCCTCTCCAACATCTCGTTCGGCCTGCCGCACCGCCACGGCATCAACGCCGCTTTCATCCCGATGGTGATCGGCGCCGGCATGACGAGCGCCATCATGAACCCGGTGCGCCCGCAGGAAATGGAAGCCGTGCGCGGCGCCAATGTGCTGAACGGCACCGACGAGAACTGCACCAACTGGATCAGGACCTACAAGGACTACAAGCCGGCCGAAGGTGGCCAGGCGGTAGCTGCACCCACGGCCGTCAACGCGCCGGGCGACGCTGCTGCCAATGGTGGCCGCCGCCGTGGCGGCCGCGAAGCCCGGATGGGTCGAGGATAAGCGCGCAATCGTGAACTCGCCTGCAAACATTACCGATCCGCTCGTGCTGTTCATGCCGTCAGGCAAGCGCGGGCGGTTTCCCGTTGGCACATCGGTGCTGGATGCCGCGCGCCAGCTCGGCGTCTATGTCGAAAGCGTCTGCGGCGGCCGCGCCACCTGCGGACGCTGCCAGATCGAGGTGCAGGAAGGCAATTTCGCCAAGCACAAGATCGTCTCGTCCAACGACCACATTTCGCAGAAGGGCGCCAAGGAAGAGCGCTACGAGCGCGTCCGCGGCCTGCCCGAACGGCGCCGCCTCTCCTGCTCGGCGCAGATCCTCGGCGACCTCGTCATCGACGTGCCGCAGGACACGGTCATCAACGCGCAGACCATCCGCAAGGATGCCGACACCCGCGTCATCGCCCGCGATGCGGCAATCCGCATGTGTTATGTCGAGATCGAAGAACCCGACATGCACAAGCCGCTCGGCGATCTCGACCGCCTGAAGATCGCCCTGATGAAGGATTGGGGCTTCAAAAACCTCGAATTCGATTTCTACCTGATGCCGCAGGTGCAAGGCATTTTGCGCAAGGGCAACTGGACCGCTACCGCCGCCATCCACAAGGATGCCGAAAGCGACATTGCCCGCGTCATAGCGCTGTGGCCCGGCCTCAAGAACGAGGCCTATGGACTGGCCTGCGACATCGGCTCGACCACCATCGCCATGCATCTGGTGTCGTTGCTGTCGGGCCGCGTCGCCGCGTCGTCCGGCACGTCCAATCCGCAGATCCGCTTCGGCGAGGATCTGATGAGCCGCGTCTCCTATGTGATGATGAACCCGGACGGCCGCGAAGGCATGACGGTCGCCGTGCGCGAGGCGATCTCCGGCCTGGTCGACAAGGTCTGCGCCGAAGGCAATGTCCAGCGCAATGACATCCTGGACAGCGTCTTCGTCGGCAATCCGATCATGCACCACCTGTTCCTCGGCATCGATCCGACCGAGCTCGGCGGCGCGCCCTTTGCGCTCGCCGTCTCGGGCGCCGTGCGCATCAAAGCCTCCGATATCGGCCTGAAGCTCAACCAGGGCGCGCGTCTCTACATGCTGCCTTGCATCGCCGGCCATGTCGGCGCGGATGCTGCCGCCGTGACTTTGTCGGAAGGTCCGCACCGCCAGGATGAAATGATGCTGATCGTCGATGTCGGCACCAATGCCGAGATCGTGCTCGGCAACCGCTCGCGCGTTGTCGCGGCCTCCTCCCCCACCGGTCCGGCCTTTGAGGGCGCTGAAATCTCCGGCGGCCAGCGCGCAGCGCCCGGCGCGATCGAGCGCGTGCGCATCGATCCCGACACGCTGGAGCCGAAATACCGTGTCATCGGTTCGGAACTTTGGTCCGACGAGCCAGGCTTCCTCGACAGCGTCCAAGCCACCGGCGTCACCGGCATTTGCGGCTCCGGCATTATCGAGATCGTGGCCGAAATGTATCTCGCCGGCATCATCTCCGAGGATGGCGTTGTCGACGGGTCGCTCGCCGAGCGTTCGCCGCGTGTCACCGCCAATGGCCGCACCTTCTCCTATGTGCTGAAGGAAGGCGAACCCAAGATCACCATCACCCAGACCGACGTGCGCGCCATCCAGCTCGCCAAGGCGGCCCTTTATGCCGGCACCAAGCTGTTGATGGAAAAGCAGAACACCGAGCACGTCGACCGCATCCATTTCGCCGGCGCCTTCGGCTCCTTCATCGACCCGAAATACGCCATGGTGCTTGGCCTGATCCCGGATTGCGACCTCGACAAGGTCTCGGCCGTCGGCAACGCAGCCGGCGCCGGCGCGCGCATGGCGCTGCTCAACCGCGGCTATCGCCGCGAGATCGAGGACACGGTCAGCCATATCGAGAAGATCGAGACCGCGCTGGAACCGAAATTCCAGGAGCATTTCGTCTACGCCATGGCGCTGCCCAACAAGGTCGATCCGTTCCCGAAACTGTCGGCGGCGGTAAAGCTACCACCACGCAAGACCGTCAGCGAGGACGGCGTCGCCGGCGACGCTGCCCCACGCCGGCGTTCGCGCGAAGGCCACGCGGCCAGGCGCAGCCGCGAGTAAGCCGGCCGCCAGTCTTCAATTTCGTTTGTATGCAAATGTTTCCAGATCGCTCCGATCTGGAAACCGAAGCGCTGTTTTCGCGCAATCCACCCGATACAGACGTGAAGCATTTAACGGACACCGAATGGCGGGCCGGACTATTGCGCCGTCACAACGCTTCAAAAGGAGAATGAAGATGTCGATGTTCGACAGCCTCGGCCGTTTTCGTGCGGCCATCAAGCATGCCCAGTCCGTGCGGGCCATGAACAGCCTGCCGCCTGAAGTGCAGAAGGACATTGGCTGGCCCGTGTCGCCGCGCATCGACGCCCAGGCCAACCTGACGCGCCTGATCCTGGGCTCGGGCCGCTAATGACCTTCGCCGACAAATGCAAATTGCTGACAAAACGCCGGGGCCGCCGCGTGGTCCCGGCTGCGCCTGACATCAAGCTGCGCGCCGCGCTACTGCCCCGGCGCTGAGGCCGTTGGCGGGAAAACCGCAAACTCGGTCGATCAAACAACCGTGTTGCGTTGGTCCAGATTCTTGACATTTCGGCTGGAGGCGCGATCTTCCAAATAGTAGGGGAATTCTCTTAGTCGGCTGCTGCCGAGCTTGTGTATTCGAATGCCCAGTTTCAAAAGCCACGTCGTTTCCTTCATCCTCCGGCACAGCCGGAAGAAGGCATTTGCCAGCCCCGAAAACCTGCAGCGCTGGATCGCCTATGCGCGCAAGACCGAGGACCACCATCCTCCGGCATCGCTGCGCGAGCGCCTCCATATCACCGAGCGTAGCGTCGATGGTTTCCCCGTCTACGAGATCGCGCCGAAGGCCGGCAAGCGCAGGCGCATCCTCTACATGCATGGCGGCGCCTATGTCTTCCAGATCACCTCCTATCATTGGGGGCTGATCGCCGAGATGGCCGAACGGCTGGGTTTCGGCATCACCGTACCTATCTACCCGATCGCGCCTGAACACGATTTCCACGCCATGTTCGGCATGGTCGGCGACGTTTACCGGCAGATGCTGGACGAGACGGACGCCGAAAATGTCGTTTTCATGGGCGATTCCGCCGGCGGCAACATGGCCGTGGTGCTGACCATGATGGCGGCCGAAGAAGGCCTGCCCTTGCCGTCGCGCCACGTGCTGATTTCACCCGGGCTCGACATGTCGCTGTCCAACCCGGAAGTGTTCGAGGCGGAACGCAACGATCCGTGGCTCGGTATATCAGGCGGGCTGGAAGCGATCCGCATGTACAGCGCCGGCATCGATCGCAGCGACTGGCATATCAGCCCGCTCTACGGCGACCTCTCGGTGCTGCCGCAGACCCTGCTTCTGACCGGCTCACACGACCTGCTCAGCCCCGACAATCTGATCTTCGCCAAAAAGGCGCGCGCTGCGGGCGTCGATATCGACGTCGTCTACGAGGAAGGGATGTTCCACGTCTGGCCGCTGATCGAGATGCCGGAGGCCCGCCGCGCCAGGGATAGCATCGTCACTTTCTTGGCCGGTGAGCCCGCCAGGCGGCGCGCAACTGCGCGGCGCAGACCGCGAACCGCCTTCGCGGCGCGCCCTGCCGAGGCAGCGAAATAACTCAGAACTTGCCGGTTTCCCGGAACAGTTCGAAGGTCGCGCGGATATGGTCGGCGACGGCCTTGACCGGCGCGCTGGCGTCCGGCGACACCACCATCGCCAGATTGTAGGTGCCGATATCGGGCATGCCGTCCTTCGGGCAGAGCTCGACCATGTCGTTGCCGAGGAATGACTTCGGCAGCGGCGCAACCGCGAGATCCGACATGATGGCGGCGCGCTGGCCGGCCGTATGCGCGCTCATATAGGCGATGCGGTAGTTGCGGCCCTCACGGCTCAGCGCATCGAGCGCGCCGGCCCGCCAGGCGCAGCCCTCTTCCCACAGCGATACCGGCAATGGCTCGCGCAGATGCGCGCTGCCGCCCTTGGCGCCGGCCCAGACGATCGGCTCGGTCAGCAGCACCTCGGCGCCAAGCGCGCTGGTCTTGTAGGAATTGGTCAACAGCGTGATGTCGAGCGCACGGTCGTCCATGCGCCGGCGCAGATTGCTGCTTTGGTCGATGGTGACGTCGACGGCGATCGACGGATGCGATTGCGCGAAACGCTTCAGCACGTGCGGCAGCACGCGCTCACCATAATCGTCCGGCGATCCGAGCCGCACCACGCCGACGATCTCGGGGATGATGAATTTCGACACCACCTCGCGGTTGATCGACAGCAGCCGGCGGGCATAGCCGAGCAGCATTTCGCCATCGGTGGTCAGCGTCACCGAGCGCGCATCGCGCGCAAAGACCGAGCGGCCGAGAATGTCCTCGAGCTTCTTGATCTGCATGGAGACCGCCGACGGCGTGCGGAACACCGCATTGGCCGCGGTGGTGAAGCTGCCGGTCTCGGCAATGGCCACAAAAGTGCGCAAAACGTCGAGATCGAGCAGCGGCAGTGGGTGATTGAGTGGGGCGTTCATCGGGATCGACCTTCAATTTTTCTGATGTGAAGCATCATTCCATTTCGTTTGATTGAACATCAGATTGGGAGGATAGTCAACTCCATCGAAGGCAGACGTGCCCCGGATCGAAAAGCTCCTGACACGAAATTGCATTCGATGCGGAATATCCCGGTTACAGAACGCGTTCATGCGGGACGTGCCACAACCAAAGGAGAATGAAAATGTCTATCCTGTCATCCATCGGTCGGCTTGCGACCGAGTTCAGCGCGGCCCGCGCCCGCTTCCAGACCGAACGTGCGATCCGCTCGCTGCCGATCGAACTGCAGAAGGATATCGGCTGGCCTGAAGCTGCCGACACCAAGACCGGTGCACGCCACGGCGTCGGATCCTGGGCTGGAGCAAAGTAAACCATTGTGTACCATGTGCTGAAGGCCTGCCGCGCAGACCAGCCCGGCAGGCCTTCTCTATTTTATTCGTACTCAAATGAATTTCAGAGCCATGTTGCCACTGCATGGCGCATATGTGCAAGTTGCATAACGCCTTAATGTCGCGCTTAACACATTGTAAGTAATCGTAAATTTTAGGCAGAATGCCCAGAAATGTCGCAATCGATGTCGCATTTCCATTCAAGCGCTTCGCATTTGCGATTTAGTTTCTGCTCACACACGCCTATATCAGCGCCAGCAAACGAGCTGCCCCACTCCATCAAGCGAAGGCGACCCGTCTGAGCAACCGATAGGAGATGATGATGAAGCTTTTTGCCCGCCTTTTTGCCCGCCGCGAAATGAACCTGACGACCGCTCTCGAGCGCCAGCGCCTTGCCAACACCATGCCCGGCCAGACCGGCGCCATGAACGCGGTGCGCCTCGGCTTCGTCGCCTGAGATCACGACTACCGCGCAGCGCTCCCTGCCGCTGTCGACAGTCGATTACAGCGCCGCTTCGGTTTGACCGAGGCGGCGTTTTTCGTTCTGAAGCCGATGTTGCGGGATAGCGATGCTCATTCCGGCGGCAGCCTTTGCCCGTCATCCCGGACAATTGCCCATTTGCGACCCATGTCGCAAATTTAGTTGCCACTTGGCCGCCTAGCCGATTGACAGGAATGGTTTTTCCTGATGTCGCTATGCTGTTCGCGACATCCTGTTCGCGCCATGGCTGCGTGAGGTTCCCTTGAACGCCGTAAAGCATCCGATCAAGCGATCGTTTGTATTCTTCCTCGTCCCCGACTTCACCATGATCGCCTTTGCGACGGCGCTCGACCCGCTGCGCTCGGCCAACCGCATGCTCGGCTATGAGGCCTATCGCTGGCGCCTCGCCAGCATCGACGGCAAGCCGGTGCGCGCCTCCAACGGCGTCGAATGCGCTGTCAACACCTCGCTCGAGGAAGAGCGCAAGAAGATGGCCGGGCCGGATCGGCCGAACATGGCCATTGTCTGCAGCGGCGTGAATGTCGAGCGCTACCAGAACAGGTCGGCCTTCGCCTGGCTGCGCGAGGAGTATAACAGAGGCGTCGCCGTCGGCGGCCTGTGCACCGGCGCGCATATCCTTGCCGCCGCCGGCCTGCTCTCCAACAAGCGCTGCGCCATCCATTGGGAAAACCTGCCGGGCTTTTCCGAGGCCTTCCCGAAGGCCAACGTCTTTGCCGACCTCTTCGAAATCGACCAGAACATCTACACCTGCGCCGGCGGCACAGCAGCACTGGACATGATGCTGAAGCTGATCGGCGACGACTTCGACGACAATCTGGTCAACCGCGTCTGCGAGCAGGTGCTGACCGACCGCGTGCGCAGCCCGACCGACCGCCAGCGCCTGCCGCTGCGCGCCCGCCTCGGCGTGCAGAACTCCAAGGTGCTGACCATCATCGAATTGATGGAGGGCAACCTCTCCGAGCCGCTGTCGCTGATCGAGATCGCCGACCATGTCGACCTGTCGCGCCGCCAGATCGAGCGCCTGTTCCGTACCGAGATGGGCAGGTCCCCTGCCCGCTACTATCTCGAGATCCGCCTCGACCGCGCCAGGCATCTGCTGATCCAGTCGTCGATGCCGGTGGTCGAGGTGGCGGTCGCCTGCGGCTTCGTCTCGGCCTCGCATTTCTCCAAATGCTACCGCGAGCTCTACGCCCGCTCGCCGCAACAGGAGCGCGTCGACCGCAAGCAATTGCTGGCCGCCTGAACCGAACGCTTCAGATCAAGCCTCGGCCGGCTGCGCCTGTGCCGTCCGCATCGCCTCGACGCGGATATCTTCGGTCAGCCGCGCCTTCAGCGCCGAGAACTCCGGGCTGGTCTTCAGCGTGTAGTGGCGTGGATGCGGCAGGTCGATGGCGACGTCCGACTTGATGCGCCCCGGCCGCGCGCTCATCACGATCACCCGCGAGGCCATGAAGATCGCCTCCTCGATGTCGTGAGTGACAAATAGCACCGTTTTCTTGCGCCGTTCCCAGATGCCGAGCAAAAGCTCCTGCATCAGCCCGCGGGTCTGGTTGTCGAGCGCGCCGAACGGCTCGTCGAGCAACAGGATCTCGGGATCGTTGGCCAGCGCCCGGGCGATTGCCGTACGCTGCTGCATGCCGCCGGAAAGCTGCTTTGGCCAATGGTTCTCGAAGCCCTTGAGCCCGACAAGATCGACATAGGAGGCAACGATCCCGTCCCGCTCCTTTTCGGCCATGCCGCGTTCGCGCAGGCCGAAGGCGATATTCTGCGCCACCGTCAGCCACGGAAACAGCGTGTAGGACTGGAAGACCATGCCGCGATCCGGTCCCGGCCGCGTCACCGCCTTGCCGTCGAGCAACACGCGGCCTTCGCTCGGCGCCTCGAGGCCGGCGACAATCCTGAGCAGCGTCGACTTTCCGCAGCCCGACGGCCCGAGAATGGTGATGAAGTCGTTGGCCGCGACCGTCAGATCGACCGGCATCAGCGCCTTGACCGGCTGCCCGCCGCGCACGCCGGCGAATGTGCGCGAGACGCCTTCGATCAAAAGCTTGCTCATGCCAGGCTCCAGGGGAAGAGCCAGCGGTTGAACGCCTTGAAGGCGAAGTCGGACAACAGCCCGATCAGCCCGATGACGATGATGCCGAAGATGATCTGGCCCGTCGCCAGCCGCGACTGGCTGTTGATGATCATGTAGCCGATGCCTGAGGACGAACCGATCAGCTCTGCGACAATGACATAGGTCCAGGCCCAGCCAAGCACCAGCCGCAGCGTCTCGGCGATCTCCGGCGCATTGGCCGGCATGATCACCCGTTTGACGATGCCATTGTTGGTCGAGCCCAGCGTATAGGCGGCCTCGACCAGGTCGCGCCGCGTCGAGCCGACCTTGACGGCGACGATCAGGATGATCTGGAACACCGAACCGACGAAGATGACCAGCAGCTTTTCCAGCTCGCCAATGCCCGACCACAGGATCAACAGCGGAATGAAGGCCGAGGCCGGCAGATAGCGGGCGAAGGAGACGAACGGTTCCAGGAACGCCTCCACCGGCTTCCAGGCGCCCATGGCGATGCCGATCGGCACGGCGACGATCGACGCCAGCACAAAGCCGCCGAAGACCCTCCAGATGGTGATCAAAATGTCGAGCCAGAAACGGTCTTCGACCAGCAGCCGCCAGCCATCCCGCAGCATTGACAGCGGATCGGCGAGGAAGATGCGGTTGACGTGGCCGCCAAGCGTGATCCACGCCCAGAAGGCGACGAACAGCACGAAGAAGGAAATGCCGAGCACGGTTCGAATGCCCGGCGACACCGGATGCAAGGGGCGCATCGTCAGATCGTCCGCATCTTCAAATCACCACTTGTCCAGGAGGAGGCGGCGGCGCCAAGCACCGCCGCCTGATGGTCAAAGGCGAGCCCGTCAGTTCGATACCGCGCTGGTGTCGGCCAGCGTGGCGACATCTGGCGCTTCCTTGATCAGCCCCATCTGCAGGAGCAGTTCGCCGGCGGTCTTGGAAAAGTCCTGGAATTCCTTGGTGAAGAACTGCTTGTTCTCCGCCTTGTCGGCCCACTTCAGATATTTCGCCGAATCCTCGAACTCCTTGGCCGACTGTTTTACGTCGGCACCCATGATCTCGTAGGATTTCTGCGGATCGCTCTTGATCAGGTCGAGTGCCTCGAAATAGCTGTCGGCGAGCGCCTTGGCGGCGTCGGGATTGGCGGTGAGGAACTCGGGCGTGCAGCCGACGGTGTCGAGCACCATCGGATAGTCGAGCGTGGTCGCCAAAATATGACCCTGGTCAGCCTTGTCGCGCACCGCCGAGATAAACGGCTCGTAGGTGACAGCGGCGTCATTCTGGCCGGCGAGGAAGGCTTGCGCTGCCGCATCCGGCTCCAGGTTGACCAGGGTGACATCCTTGGTCGACATGCCGTTCTTGTTCAGCACCCAGGCCAGCATGAAGTAAGGAGACGTGCCCGGCGCCGAAGAAGCGACATTCTTGCCCTTGAGGTCAGCGACGGTCTTTATGTCGTTGCGCACGACAATGCCGTCGGCGCCATAGGATTTGTCGAGCTGGAATATCTGTTTGGTGGTGACGCCGCTGGCGTTCCAGACCAGCCAGGTCTCGACCGTGGTGGCGGCGCATTGCAGGTCGCCGCTGGCAATGGCGAGCGGCCGGCTGGCCTGCGGCACCTTTTTCAAGGTGACGTCGAGGCCGTGCTTCTCGAAGATGCCCGTCTGTTTGGCAAGTGTCAGCGGCGCAAAGCCGGTCCATCCGCTGATGCCGATGGTCACCGATGTGGCGGCGTTGGCCGGAGCGGACAATCCCGCTGCAAGCGCCAATGCCGCGGCAAAGACGATGGTTCTGTTCATGTCAGTTCCCCTTGTTTTTTCGGATGGGGAATTGTGTCACAGACGCCCATGGGCTTGTCAATGAAACTGATGCTGCATTGCGGCATGGGCCAAAGGTCTAATGCGCGTCGAACATCCAGCTGCGGTCGCGCCACATTTTTTCGCCGACCTGGCAGTCAGTCGGCCGGTCCTGCGCCAGCACCACCGGCGGGTGAGCGGCCTCTTCGCTTGGCCATTGCGGCGAAGCGGGGCCGGCCAGTTCCAGCACCAGCTTGCGGCGGATCGCTTCGGGAAACTGCGTCCAGTCATTGACCGGGATCATGAAGGCGCCAGGCCCGCCGATGACGCAGTCGCTGTAATAGCGGTCGAGATTGTTGACGTCATAGGCGCCGCCAAACCCCCCACCGCGCGTCATCAGCGGTAGTCCATTGATGATTATGCCTTGCTTGACCACCGCGTCGCGGGTGATGTCGACGGGCGCGCCCTGATTGTTGGGGCCGTCGCCGGAAATGTCGATGACGCGCTTTGTCCCCTGGAAGCCGCTTTCGGCAAAAAGATCGCTGCCGAATTCGAGCGCGCCGGAAATCGAGGTGCGCCGGGCGCTGGCCGGCGGATGGGCGGAAAGCTGCGCCGCCACCCGCTCGGCGTCGGCCCGGCTGGCGATCACCGTCCACGGCACGACGATCTGTTGCGTGGTCGCTCCCGCCCATTCGACATAAGTGACGGCGACCTTGCCATAGGCGCCGTCGGCTATGGCTTGCAGCACATTGTCGTGTGTCAGCGCAGCCGCATAGCCGTGACGTTGGATTTCGAGTTCGGCCGGCGACATCGACAGCGACACGTCGACGGCCAGCACCAGCTCGACATCGACCGGCTCGGCGGCATGGATCGGTGGTGTCAGCCAAAGCATCAGCGCCAGTGCGGCGCTGCCTGAGAGGAAATGTCCTGCGCGCGAAAAAGCAGACATGCCGCAAGGTAAGCGAGAATCAGCGGCTGACAAAGGGAAAAGCCCGGCTATGAGCCGGGCTTTGCATTCATACTTCCGCGATTGCGGCGTCCGCTCAACTTCTCGGCTTCAAATTCTCCGGATCGTAGAGCGGCTTGTAGCCGACACCAGCAACCTCGATGGGATAGGTCTCGCCAAAATACTCGACACTGAGCTTGCGGCCTTCCTGGGCATAGGCCCGGGGCAGATAGGCGAGCGCGATGTTCTTGCCGATGGTCGGGCCATAGGCCACGGATGTGGTGAAGGAGCGGCGGCCGAGTTCATCGACCAGCGTCTCGCCGGTCTTCGGATCCATCACCGGCATGGTGCCGACGGGATAGCGGGCGACGCCTTTCGAATCGACGTTCTCGGTCATCACCAGCGTGCACAGGATCGCCGGCTGGTGCTCACGGGCACGGTACTCCACGTGCTTCGCCTTGCCGCAAAAATCGTTCTCCTTGACCTTTGGACGCGCGAGATCGGCTTCCAGCAGATTGTACTCGGTCAGAAGGTCGGCATTCTGCAGCCGCAGGCTCTTTTCCATACGCCGCGTGTTGGCGTAGGTCTCGACGCCGAACGGCATCACCCCGGTCGAGCGCAGCGCATCCCAGACGGCGAGACCGTCCTCGTAGCGCATATGCAATTCCCAACCCTGCTCGCCGACATAGGAGATGCGGAAGGCGGTGACATCCTTGCCGCCGATCCTGACCGGCTTGATCGCCGCGAACGGGAAATTCTCGAGCGACAGGCCGTCCGGATTCTCGACCACCTTCTGCAGCGTCGTGCGGGCGTTCGGACCCCAGACGCCGATGGTGACAAACTTCTCCGTCACGTCGGTGATGGTGACATCAAAACCTTTGTCCTGCGCGGTGCGCTGCATGTAGCGGAAGTCGCGCGGGCCGGCGTCGGCGCCGTCGATCAGACGGCAGCGATCGGCCATGCGGATGACGGTAAAGTCGGCGCGCACCATGCCTTCCTCGTCGAGGAAGTGGGTGTAGATGCCCTTGCCGATGTTGTTGTCGCCGCCGATCTTGGCCGCGCACAGCCATTCCAGCAGCGCGACATGATCGGGTCCCTCGATGTCATACATCGAGAAATGCGACAGGTTGACGATGCCGCAATCCTCGCTCATCGCCAGGTGCTCGGCATTGGAGACGCGCCAGAAATGGCGGTTGTCCCACTCGTTCTCGCGCACGGGAACCCGGTTGCCATACTTCTCCAGGAGATGCTCGTTGGCGGCGTAACCATGCGCGCGCTCCCAGCCGCCCAGCTCCATGAAGTAGCCGCCGAGCTCCTTCTCGCGCTCCCAGAACGGCGAGCGGCGGATGTTGCGGCCCTTGGAGAACGGCTCGCGTGGATGTACCGCCGGATTGTAGACCTTCATCGCCGTTTCGGTGCAGCGATCCCAGATGAACTGTTCCTTGGTCTGGTGTGGATAGAAGCGCGCATAGTCGATGGCATGATGGTCGATCTCGGTGCGGCCGTCGGTCATCCAGTCGGCGATCAGCTTGCCCATGCCGGGCCCGTCCTTGACCCAGATGGCGACGGCGTACCACAGACCCCTCACCTTCTGGCTCTCGCCCATCGATGGGCCACCATCGGCGGTCACCTGCAAAAGGCCGTTGAAGGAATGGCTTTCATTGTAGCCGAGCTCGCCCAGGATCGGCGTCAGCTCCATGGCACGTTCCAGCGGCGCCAGGATCTGCTCCATGTCGAGGTCGCGCTGCGACGGCGACAGCCGTGCCTGGTCCTTTTCCAGGAGGTCGCGCGGATGGCAGAGGCGCGGATTGGTCTCTTCGTAGTAGCCCCATTCGATCTGGCCGCCCTCGGCCGTCTTGGGATCGCCGGTGTCGCGCATATAGGCCGAATTGCCCTGGTCGCGCAGCAGCGGCCAGCCGATCTCCTTGCCGGTGCCGGCAAACTCGTTGTAGGGGCCGAAGAAGGTGAGCGGATGGTCGATCGGCATCACCGGCAGGTCCTCGCCGACCATCTCGGCGATCAGCCGGCCCCAGATGCCGGCGCAGACGACGACATAGTCGGCCATGATGGTGCCGCGGTCGGTGACGACGCCCTTGATGCGGCCCTCTTCGACGATGAGGGATTTGGCCGGCGTGTTGGCGAAGGATTTGAGTTTCCCCGACGCTTCCGCCTGGTCGACCAGCTTGCCGGCGACCGTCTGCGAGCGCGGAATGACCAGGCCGGCATCCGGATCCCACAGGCCGCCCTGCACCATGGACTCTTCGATCAGCGGGAATTTTTCCTTGATCTCGGCCGGCTCGATCAGCCGGGCGCGGGTGCCGAAGGATTTGGCCGAAGCGATCTTGCGCTTGATCTCGTCCATGCGGCTGTCGTCGCCGACGCGCGCCACTTCGAGGCCGCCGATGCGGGCGTAATGGCCCATCTTCTCGTAGAAATCGATGGAATAGAGCGTCGTCCAGCAGGACAGGAAATCATGGCTCGTCGTGTAGCAGAAGTCGGACGCATGCGCGGTCGAGCCGATATCGGTCGGGATGCCCGACTTGTCGATGCCGACAATGTCGGTCCAGCCGCGTTCGATCAGGTGATGGGCGATCGATGCGCCGACAATACCACCCAGGCCGACGATGACGACCTTCGCCTGTTTCGGAAACTCTGCCATTGCGCGCGACTCCAAGGGGATAAAGCGGGCGCGTCGGCGCCCGTTCGAATGGCGCACAATATGCAGACGACGCGGATGGAGCTACCGCCTGTTTGCGACACGTCGCAGATGCGGCGCGACCAGCGCGCCGGCGTGTCGTCAGTGGCGATCTATCTCAGGCGAAGGCCCAGATGTCCTCGGCCTGGAAACCGACCTGGTAGCCTGCAGTCTTCAGCTTGACCACGACCTGGCCGATTTCGGCGGCCGGCAGTGCGCCGACCTCGACCTTGATCATGCCGGGACGGTAGCGCTTGAGGTCGAGCTGCTCAAAGACGATCCAGTCGGCGCCCTCGCAATCGACCAGGAAGGCGTCGATATGCGTGACGCCGTTGCGGTCGAGCAGCGTCTGCAACGTTTCCGACGGCACCTCGATATCCCTGAGGTGCGGCGCGAACTTGTTGAAATTGGCGTCGGCCTCGCCCCAGGCGTTCTTGCCCGACATCAGATTGGTGTCGGTGACCGACGAGCAGCCGATGAACTCGATTGGCAATGTGCCGGCCTCGAGCGCTGCTGCATCGAAAGTGTGGACGGTGATCGTGCCCTTGGTTTTGGTCACCGCAACCGGCTCGATGATGAATCGGGTCGTGTCGGGATAGTTGGCGCGCAGCCGCTTCTGATTGTACGGGATCGGCTCGACCAGCACGGCCCGCGCCCGCGGGATGCGATGCAGCCACGGCGTGACGTCGTCGAACAGCGCGCCGTCGCAGGCGCCGACATTGACCATCTGGAACGGTTGCCCGCCACCGCTGAAGCGCGCCTTCAGTGCCGCCTTGGCCAGGAATTTCGTGCCATGCAGCGCCGGCCCGCGATCGAGCAGGCCGACAGGCAGACCGAGTGAAAGGGCAATGCGCGCCAGACCGGATACAGAACTCATGGCTTATCTCCGGGAAGGGCGTGCAAGGCGATGGGCCGCCTTCCACCTGGGCTTGCCGACGCCCACAGCGCCATGACCGGACCCACCAGCAGCAGGAAGGGCGGCAGAAGGTTGGGGAAATAGATGCGGGTGTCGTGGATCGGAAAGACGGTGAATTTTGCCAGCACGCCGAGCACAAGTGCTGCCAGCAGGATGCCCGCGCGGCGATCGAGCCGGAAGCCCGCGCGGCTGAGCGCAAACCACCCGGCCAGCGCCAGCACCGAGACGCCGACCCAGCTGTTGAGCTCAATGGCGCGAAGGAAGGACGCGGCGAACGCCTTGAGATACGCGCCAACCGAAAACGGCGGCTCGAAACCATCCATATTGTAGTGCTGCTCGATGCTGGAGAACCACAGATGCGGCCACCAACCGGGATGCTGCGCCCAGTGCGAGATGGCGAAATAAGCGACGAAGGAAGCGGCAAAGCCGGCCAGTGCCCCCCATGCCCGCTGCCGGAAAACCAGCAGCAGAACGGCGAAAATGGCAAGGAAAACAATATTGTCCGGCCGCGCCATGAAGGCGAGGAAGAGCAGGATTGCCGTCGCTGCTTCGCGTCCGCGCACATAGGCAAGCAGACCGCCGAGGAACAGCGCCGAGCACAACAGATCCGGCGTCGAGGCGCGTGCCGCGTCACCGAAATCAGCCATGATCAGCACCGCGCCGACCACCAGCGCCAGCGCCAGCGCGCCTTCGGCTCGCAGCCACAGCAGTGTGATCATCCCGAACAGCAGAACCGAGACCACCTGCAGCACCCGCATCGCCTCGACCGGAGACATCACCGCGCTCATCGTCGACAGCATTTCGGCGTAGAGGAACTTGATCCGGTACATGCCAAGCAGCGAGTGGAAGTCGGCGGCATTTTCAGCCATATGGCTGCGGAAGCCGCCACCATCATCGGTCAGCGCCTTGTAATCGGCGGCCGACACGCCGGCCTGGACCGTGCTATAGGCATAGTCATGCAGCGCCTGCGCATCGGGGTACGTGCCCTCCTCGGCAACGGCGAGATAGGGCAGCATGTCCCAATTGGCGTCGGGCATCGTCCAGGCGGTAAAAGCCGTGAGCAGCATGTAGAGCGAAAACGCGATCGCGCCGATCGGCGCCGCCCATCGCGCATAAGTCCCCTCGCCCCACGCGAGAGCGGCAGCGGTCAGCCGGTCGAATGTGCTTTGCGCGGCGGGAGGCTTGCTCAGCATTGTCAGGCTCGGGACTTAACGGACTTGGCTTTTGACGAAATCCTTCACGATCGACACGATGCCTCGCGACAACAGGCTGTCGAAGGCATCGACGAAACGGTCGACATGTTCGCGCTGGCAGATCAGCGGCGGCTCGAGACGGATGACGTTGCGGTTGTATTCGGTGAAGGCGACGAGCACGTCATAGTCGCGCAACAACAGCGCGCCGACGAAGCCCGACAGCGAGCCCTTCAGCTTGTCGTCGAGCACGCTGACGATCGGCCGCAGCACCATCGGCAAGGTCTGCGAGAAGTCGTGAAACTCGAGCCCGACCATAAAACCCTTGCCGCGCACGTCCTTGATGATCTTCGGATATTTCTCCTTCAGCGTCTGCAGACGCTGCAGCAAATAGTCGCCGGTCGAGGCGGCATTTTCGATCAGCCCCTCATCATAGAGCACGTTGATGCCCTCGATCGCGGTGACGCAGGCCTCGCCCATGCCGCCGAAGGTGGCCATGGCGTGGATCATCGCCGTCTTCGGCGTGCCATAGGCCTTCATATAGACTTCGCGTCGGGCGATCATCGCGCCGACCGCGGCCTTGCCGGCGCCGAGTGACTTGGCCAGTGCCGTCACATCGGGCACGACGCCGTAATGTTCGAAGGCATAGAAGCGGCCCGAACGGCCATAGCCGCACTGCACTTCGTCGGCGACCCACAGCACGCCATATTGGTCGCACAGGGCGCGCAGTTTCTGCCAGTATTGCGCCTCCGCCTGGATGATGCCGCCGCCGCCCTGGATGGTTTCCAGCACGATGACGCCCACCTCCGGGTCGGAGCGGAACAAGCGCTCGACCGCATCGATGTCGGCGAACGGGATGCGCACCGTGTTCTCCGCCATCTTGAAGTCGGCGCGGTAGAGCTGGCCGTCGGTGATGCCGAGCACGCCCTTGGTCTTGCCGTGGAAGGAATTCTCGGCATAGACGATTTTCGGTCGCTTCGGGCCGGCGGCGCGCTCGGCGAGCTTCACCGCCGCTTCCATCGCTTCCGAGCCGGACGAGCCCAAAAACACCATGTCGAGATCGCCGGGCGAACATTTGGCGATGTTGTGCGCGAGTGCGGCCGCATATTGCGACATGAAGGCGATGGCGATTTCCTGGCGCTTTTCCTCCTGGAACTTGCGGCGGGCCTCCAGGATGCGCGGATGGTTGTGGCCGAAGGCCAGCGAACCGAAGCCGCCGAAGAAGTCGAGAATCTTGCGGCCGTTCTGGTCGACGTAGAACATGCCTTCGGCGCGTTCGATCTTGATCTTGTGGAAGCCGAGCAGCTTCATGAAATGCAGCTGGCCCGGGTTGAGATGCGCCTTGAACAGGTCGGTCATGCGCGCGACATCCATCGACTTCGCCTGCTCGACGCTGATCAGATCGGGCTTGGCAATAGTGGTGGGCGACAGCGCCGGCGCACTGACCATGGTGCGCGCGTTCGTCTGCTCAGGCTTGGCCATGACGGTCATCTCGGAGTTCTCCTGGTCGTCCCATTCTATTCGGCAGGGACATGATTGGCGTTGACGGCAAGGCCGTCCTTCTTGGCGCGGTATTCGCTGTAGGCGGCGATCAGCATGTCCTCGTCGCGATATTGCGGCACCCAGCCGAGCTGGCGCTCGGCCTTGGACACGTCGAGAACGCACTCCTCATCGGCAATCAGATATTGCTCCGGATCCATGATCGGCATGTTCATGAGATCGAGCAGGTCGAGCGTGCGCTTGACCGCCCAGCCGGGCGTCGGGATCAGCAACGATTTCGACCCGGCATGCTTGATCAGGTCGCCGAGCAATTTCCTGACAGGCGGCGGATTGAGCGAGCCCAGATTATAGGCCTCGTTGGGCACCCCGGCCTTCCAGGCCGCGCGGGCAGCCTCGGCGCAGTCGAACACCGAGATGAACTGATAGGGGTTCTTGCCCGAACCGATCATCGGCACCGGAAGGTTCCAGTCGATCAGCTTGAACAGTTTTTCCAATATGCCGAGCCGGCCGGGGCCGATGATCAGGCGCGGCCGAAACAGCGAGATCGACATACCGCGCTTGCGCCATTCGGCGGCGAGCTCCTCGGTCTTCTGTTTCGACCAGCCATATTCGCCAAGCGGCGCGACCGGGTGCTCCTCGGTCATCGGCTGGGTGACCGTGTGGCCGTAGATCATGTCGGTGGTGTAGTGGACGAGCTTGGGCGCGCCAGCCTTATCCATCGCCTGCATGATGTGTTCGGTGCCGTGGAAATTCACCGGGAAGAAGAAGTCGTGGCGCTTGGCGCGCACCTGGATCGGCGACAGCATCTTGGCCGACAGATTGTAGACCATGTCGTCGGCCTTCAATCCGACTTTGGCCACCGAGGCCGGATCGGTCACGTCGCAGGTGACGAAGCGGACCGAACGGTAGTGCGGCAGGTCGCTCTTGACGATGTCGGCAACGACAACCTCTTCACCGTCGGCCACAAGCTTCGGGGCAAGATGACGGCCGACGAAGCCGTCACCGCCGAAAATTATATGTCTCATCGAACGGTCTCGCTGCTGCTGATCTTGTCGGAGCTGATGGAAGCCGTCTGGTCCTCATGCCCGCGCCCGCTTTGCGCGATCAGCACCGTGCCGACGCAGATGAAGGCGATGCCGGCAATGCGCCAGGCGTTGAGGTCCTCGCGGAAGATGAAGTAGGCGAAGATCGCCACCGCGACATAGGCAAGGCTGAGGAACGGATAGGCAAAGCTGAGTTCGACCTTGGACAGCACATAGAGATGCGAGGCCATCGAGATGACGAAGGTGCACAGGCCGAGGAACACCCATGGGCTGAAGACGATCTGCAGGAGCTTCAGAAGCGGGTTGGTGCCTTCGAATGAAATCGGGCCGAGCGACATCATGCCTTGCTTCAGCATCAGCTGCGCCGCGGCATTGGTCATGACTGTGAACAGAATGAAGACGATATATTTCATATTTTCCACCCGCCGCTTGCGACGGTCCTACTACTAACCTGCAAACATTTCGTGAAGCCACGACAATGTTTGAACTACCCTGGGACTTACGGTCTATTTACCATAAACTATTCGAACTCTACCTGTTCCGCCGCCTCGACGCGCCCCGGCCTCATGCCAAGCTTTTTCGCTGTTCGCAGCCAGAAACTGGACATGAACGCAGGGTCGCGTAGCGCTTCCAGCCGCTGCCATTGCGGGAAGGATGCCGCGAAAGTCTCAGGCCCCATGCGCGCATCCTTGTAGGGATTGACCGCGCCGCCGGCCGCGACCGTGATGCGGTCGAGTTCGCCAAGCAGTGCCAGCGTCCTGCCGCCGCGATTGGGGAAATCGAGCGTCAGCGTGAAGCCGGGCCGCGGAAAGGACAGCAGACCCGGTGAGCGGATCGACCCGAAGCGTTTCAGCACGGTGAGGAAGGAGCCCTGCCCGGCCCGCCGCGCCGCGTCGAGCAGCGACGGCACAGCCTGGCGCGCGACATTTTCCGGCACCACGCTCTGGTGCTGGTAGAGACCTTTTGGGCCATAGAGCCGGTTCCAGTCACCGACACCGTCCAGCGGAAAGAAAAAGCCCTGATAGCCGGTTTGGCGCGGCGCCGCCGAGCGCCCTTTCTTCCACCGGTAGGCGGCGTTGAAAGCAGTCAGGAACGGCCGGTTGAGCACGTTGAACGGCGGCTGAATCGGTACCGAAAGGCGGGAGCCGGCACGAGACGCCGCATGCGAGCCATGCTCGGCGTGATTACCCGACAGCAACAGGCCGCGCCCGCGGCCATGGCCGCCGGCCAGCTGGTCGATCCAGGCGACGGCATATTCATTGGCCTGGTCGGCGGCCTCGGCCAGTTCGAAGAATTCACTGAGATCGGCAAACCGCGTCGCCGTCTCGACGATGTCGAGAGAAGGCACCCGCATCAGCCGGATCGAGGCCGACAGGATCAGGCCGGTCAGCCCCATGCCGCCCATCGTCGCTGCAAACAGCCGGGCATTGTCCACTGCCGAGCAGGTGTAGGTCCGCCCGTCCGAGCGCAGCAGCGTCAGCGATTCGACATGGCAACCAAAGGTGCCGCGCCGATGATGGTTCTTGCCGTGAACGTCGTTGGCGATGGCGCCGCCAAGGGTGACGAACTGGGTACCGGGAACCACCGCCGGAAAGAAACCGTAGGGTGCGGCGTGCGCAATGATGTCGGACAGGAGCACGCCGGCTTCCGCTTCGAGCAGGCCGGTCTCGGCGTCGAAGGCGCCGATACGGTTCAGCGGCCGCATGTCGACGACCGCGCCCGCCTCGTTCTGACAGGAATCACCGTAGGAGCGACCGTTGCCATAGGCGAGCAAGCCGTTTGCCTTTGCCTTGCCACTCTTCATCAGCTCGACAGCCGTATCGGCCGCGATGGTTCGCTTTGCGGCAGGCGCGGCGCGGCCGAAACTCTGGAACCGTTCGTCCGACACGCTCTACCAGCCTCCGGCGACCAGCAGTGCCGCGCCGATAGCCACGATGATCTGGCTGCGCCAGTCGCGGATGATGAAGACGACTGGATCGTCGTTCATCTCGTCGCGGCGCGCCAGGATCCAGACGCGCATGGTCAAATAGAGCACGATCGGCGCCAGCGGCCAGACCAGCCAGGGATGCGGATAGAGTTCGCGCACGGCGGCGCTGTCCATATAGAGCGCCAGCACCAGCGCCGAGGAGAAGGCCGAGGCCATGCCCGCCTGGGCGACGATCTCCTGGTCTTCGATGCGGTAGCCGCGGCCTGCAATACGCTCGCCCAACGGAATGGCCGTGGTGCGCAGTTCGACATAGCGCTTCACCAGCGCCAGCGACAGGAAGAAGAAAATCGAGAAGGCGAGCAGCCAGAACGAGACCTCGACGCCGGTTGCCGCGGCGCCCGCCAGCACGCGCACCGTGTAGAGGCCGGCCAGCGTCAGCACGTCGACCAGAAGCATGCGCTTGAACGACAGCGAATAGGCCGTGGTCACTACAATGTAGCCGGCGAGCACACCCAGGAACTCGATCGGCAATAGCAACCCAGCTGCAATGCCGATCGCCAACAGGCCGGCCATCGCGCCGAGGCCGAACGGGATCGACAGCGCGCCGCTGGCGAAAGGCCGGTTGCGCTTGGTCGAATGCTTGCGGTCGAGCGCTAGGTCGAAGAAATCGTTGAGGATGTAGATCGCCGAAGCCACCGCACTGAAGGAGACGAACGCCAGCATGCATTGCCAGATCATGTTGGCGTTGAAGTATTCGTGCGACAGCACCATCGGCACCGCGATCAGCGAATTCTTCAGCCACTGATGCATCCGCAGCATCTTGACGAATGTCTTCAATGTCCTTTTCGGCGCCGGCACCATTTCGGCGCTATGCGCGGTCTGCCAGCGCTTCGCGTGGCGGTCGGGCGCCACGACGATGGCGTCGCGCGCGGCTTCGAAAACCTTGAGATCGTGACGGCTGTTACCGGCATAGTCGAAACCGCCATCGCCATAGGCGGCGATGAGCGCGTCGCGCTTGCGGCCTGAGGTCATGTTGTGTGGACCGTCGGTCGCCAGCACATAGTCGAAGATGCCCAGATGGGCGGCGATCGCCTCGGCGAACTTGCGTGGCGTTCCTGTCGCCAGCACGATCTTGCGTCCGTCCACATGGTCGGCACGCAGGCGCTGCAGCAGCGCTTCGCGATAGGGCAGCGAGGCCGGATCGATGTCGATGCGGTCGGCGATGGCTTGCTTCAGCCGCGCCGGGCCGGCGACCAGCCAGAACGGAACCAGGAAGATATAGAGCGGATTCTTCTTGAGAAGGATGAACAGACCTTCCCACAGAAGGTCGGTCGCAATCAGCGTACCGTCGAGGTCGACCGCAAGCGGGATTGCGTTCTTGTCCGACCGCGCATCCATGTCTGTCCTGTCCTGCTCATAAACCCGTCGCGCCGTGTTTCGGCGTCTTCACAAGGGTATAGCGGCGGAACGGCATAGTGAACGTTAAAACGCCTGGTTGCAGCCGGTAGACACGATGATATTTCCCGCGTCATTGTTAAGCAATTGCTACCACGAACAATAAAAGGCCGGGCATTGCCCGGCCTCTACAAGAGCTACCGCCAATGTTACTTGATGCGGGCGACGCCGCCCGAAATTTCGACCGTTTCCGAGCCGGTCAGGGCCTCGAGGTCACCATTGGGCAAGGTGACGAAACAGCCGTTGGGGCAGAATTCCACGGTCTCGCCGGCGGCCAGCGCCAGCTCCGTCTTGCCGCCGCCTTCCGTCACGATCAGCGTACGGGTCTCAGCGTCCTTGTTGACCGCGCTGGCGGCAAAGGCCGAGCCACTCGCTGCGGTAAAAGCGATGGCGACGACGAGCGACTTCCACATTTTGCAATATCGGTGTTTCCACACCGCCTCTGTTGCATTTCGCAAGGCATTATCGCCTTTGCATGTGAGCTTATATGAGATGCAAGCTGAACCGCAACTGAATGCCGCATTCATGCCGCAATTGGTTTGGGAGGAGCCCGGGGCCCTAGCTGGGATCGGGTTTGCGCGCCTTGCGGCCTGATTTGGCCAGGCGCGCCTTCTCGGCGGCGGCTTCGGCCTCCGCCTGCTCCTTCTCGGCGAATTCGACTTCGATCTTGTCGTCGTCGAGTGGCCATGCCTCGGTCTGCTTGACCTTGACTTCGGCGCGCGGCGTCGAGGGGATTTCGATATGTTCGGCGTCAAAAGCATCGAGCACGGCAAAGCGGATATCGTTCTGCACGATGGCCCCGTTCAGCACATCGGCAAGGAACACGCGGATCTCGAACTCGAGTGCCGCCGCACCGAAATTGGTGAACAGCACGAAGGGCTCCGGGTTCTTCAGGACCAGCGGATGGCCGCGCGCAATCTCCAAGAGGATAGCGTGCACCCGCTTGACGTCGCTGCCATAGGCGACGCCGACCTTGATCTCCACACGCCCGAGCTTGTTGCGGTGCGTCCAGTTGCCGACCGCGTTGTTGATCAGGTTCGAGTTGGGCAGGATCACCGATTGCCGCTGGAAAGTCTCGATCTCGGTGGCGCGCACACTGATCTTCTTGACCGTGCCTGAGGTGTCGCCCGCGACGATCCAGTCACCGACCTTGAACGGCCGCTCGGCAAGCAGGATCAGGCCGGACACGAAGTTGGAGACGACATTCTGCAGGCCAAAACCGATACCCAGCGAAAGTGCGCCGGCAACCAGCGCCAGGTTGGAGAGATCGATACCCGCCGCCGAGATGCCGACGAGGCCGGCAACGGCGACGCCGGCATAGCCGACCGCCAGCCGGATCGAATTGCGCACGCCGGTATCGACCTTGCCTCGTGCCATCACCGAGCCGTCGAGCCAACCCTGGAACCAGCGGGTCAGGAAATAGCCGATGATGAAGACGACGATGCCGGTGAGGATGCCGGTGACCGAAATCGTCACCGATCCGATGGTGATGCCTGTCGCCAGCTTGTAGGCCCAAGCCTGGATGTCGCCGGGCTGGAACCCCCACATGAACAGGATCAGCGGCAGGAACACCAGCACGATCATCAGGTTGATGGCGACGCTGACCACCAGGCCGAGCTGGTCGAGCGCGGTATCCTCGTAGCCGGCATTGGCCGACAGCCAGCGCCCGATCGAGGTGCCGGCGAAACCACCCTCCTCGCCGATCTCGCGCGCCGACAGGAAGCCTATATAGGCGGTGACCAGGATGGTGCCGGTGACCACGACCTGCAGCGAGACGAAGATTGCAAGGCCGATATAACCGAACAGCGCCGCCGTAATGGTGGATAGGCCCAGCGCCACGGATGTGTAGCGCAGCCATGCCGGCCACGGGCGCCAGCTTCCGTCGGCTCTCTTATACGGCCTCAGCAACGCCATCAGGATCAGGATGACGCCGACGATGACGGTGGCGACAAAACTTCTGGCGATCGTCAGCGACAATGGCGAACCCATCTTGTCGTTGACGATCGACAGGAAGTTATTGACGCCGATGACGACCGCCATGGCCGTCGTCAGCCGCACCAGCCAGCGCGCCGGGCCGGTCTCGACCTGGATCAGGCGCCAGTTCGGCATCCGTGGCTCCAGCGCGGCATTGGTCAGGCGATTGACGCAGAACACCACCGCGATGACGGCAGCCAGGGCGTTGAGGAAGACGCCGATGTCACCGCGCAGGACATTGTAATAATTGTACAGAAAAACAGTCGAAACGAGGAAGGCGCAGACCGCCAGCGTCGGCAGCAAGGTCGACCAGAACGCCACCGACAGGCGGCTGAGATAAGTCGGATCCTCGACCGACGGATCGGCCTCGAAGATACGCCCGAACAGACGGCGTCCCCCGACGAGAAGCACCGCCGCCAGCCCCAGCGACATGAACGTCGCGGCAAGCATCGCCTGGAACTTGAACTTGAAGGCAAAGCTCAGCCACGACGATACCGCTCTGAAAAGGTTGGCGTATTCGTCCCTTGCGTCGGAGAACACCTGCGAGCTCAGCGCCTCGGACAGCGCGTAGCGCTTGGTCAAAAAGCTGCGGAACTGCTCGCTGCGCATATTGCCGATCTTGTCGATCAGCCCGCTGATGCGGATCGACAGGTTCTGGGCGCTGGCGACGACCGCATTGATCTCGGCCTTTTCCGATGCCAGCGCCTGGCGCTCGCCGGTCACGATGTCGGGCTCCTGCGGCTGGCCCGCCGCCGGCGGCGGACCCAGCACTTCGATGCGGTTGTTGATGTCGGTGAGCCGCGAACGGAACGCCAGCGCACTGGTCAGCGCCGCCCGCGACAGATCCTCCAGCTGCAGACGGATATCGACGAGGGAGGCATCGTCCTGGCCGTCCTGCTGTAATTTCTTCTCGAGATCGTCGGTCTTGGCGGTCAGGCCCTGGATGACCTTCTGCTGGTCGGTGACCAATCCGGCAGCACCCTGGCCGAGCGCCTGGGCCAACGCGTCGACAGACGGCGCGGACACGACCAGCGCTAGGATCAGAAGCAGGCGGAGCAGGCGAAAAAACATAATGTTAGCGACTCAATCGCGCGGCAAAGGCCGCTTCTAAAGCGATCCTTGATAAAGACGCTCATCCCAAGGGGCAAGTCATGGCCAGGTCATGGCGGTCGGCGGCCTTGCCGGAGTCGGCCAGTCGAAAAGCCATGGCGCAATCTTGGCTTTGCCGCGGCGGCCTGCTCTATAGTCTGCCGCATCGCATCAAGGATGGCATGAAGAATGGCGGAATATTCAGCCCTTTCGCTTCTCACGAACGCGCTCAAGGGAAACCAGGACTGGAAGCCGGCCTGGCGCAAGCCTGACCCCAAGGCTTCCTATGATGTCATCATCATCGGCGGCGGCGGCCATGGCCTGTCGACGGCCTACTATCTGGCCAAGGAACACGGCATCACCAATGTCGCTGTGCTGGAGAAGGGCTGGCTGGGCTCCGGCAATGTCGGCCGCAACACCACGGCGGTGCGCTCCAACTACCTGCTGCCCTCCAACACCCGCTTCTACGAACATTCGATGAAGATGTGGGAGAACCTGTCGCACGACCTCAACTACAACGTCATGTTCTCGCAGCGCGGCTGCCTGAACCTGGCCCACACGCCGGCCCAGTTCGACGACTATGCCAGGCGCGGCAATGCCATGCGCCATCTCGGCGTCGACGCCGAGCTGATGAGCACCGCCGAGATCAAGCGCCTGGTGCCGGCTTTGGACACGTCGGCCTCGGCGCGCTTTCCCATCGTCGGCGGGCTGATGCAGCCGCGGGCCGGCACCGCCCGCCATGACGCAGTCGCCTGGGGCTATGCCCGCGGCGCTGACCGCCGCGGCGTAGATATCATCGAGAATTGCGAGGTCACCGGCTTCCTGCGCGACGGCGACCGCATCACCGGCGTGCAAACGACGCGCGGCGAAATCCGCGGCAAGAAGGTCGCTGTGGCGGTTGCCGGCAGCACCGGACGGGTGATGCAGCTTGCCGGCGTCGACAGAATGCCGATCGAGAGCCATGTGCTGCAGGCCTTCGTCACCGAATCGCTAAAACCCTTCATCGACACGGTGCTGACCTTCGGCATGGGCCATTTCTATATGTCACAGTCCGACAAGGGCGGCCTCGTCTATGGCGGCGACATCGACGGCTACAACAGCTACGCCCAGCGCGGCAACCTGCCGATCGTCGACGAGGTGATGAGCGAGATGCTGGCGCTGTTTCCCGGCCTTGCCCGCGTGCGCATGCTGCGCTCCTGGGGCGGCGTCTGCGATATGTCGATGGACGGTTCGCCGATCATCACCACCGGGCCGCTGCCCGGCATGTATCTCAATTGCGGCTGGTGCTATGGCGGCTTCAAGGCGACGCCGGCCTCAGGCTGGTGCTTTGCATACACCATCGCCAAGGACGAGCCGCACGACTTCAACGCGCCCTTCACGCTCGACCGATTTTATCGGGGGCTTGTGATCGACGACAAGGGCCAGGGCGCAACGCCTCGGCTGCATTAGGGTTCAAACATGCTTATCACCTGTCCCTATTGCGGCCCGCGCGACGTCATCGAGTTCACCTATCAGGGCGATGGCAACCGCGAGCGCCCGCAGCCCAACTCGCAGGACCTCGACGCCTGGAATGCCTATGTCTACGACCGGCTGAACCCGGCTGGCGACCACAATGAGATCTGGCAGCATTCCGGCGGTTGCCGCACGCATCTGAGGATGGTGCGCAACACGGTCACGCATGAGATTTCCAGCACCGGTTTCGCGCGCGGCGACCACAATGCCGCCGCCCGGCACAAGGCGGGGGGCAAGTCATGAGCCCGCGCCGCATCGAGACCGGCGGCCGCATCGACCGGCTGCGTACCATCCGCTTCACCTTCGACGGCGTGCCCTACACCGGCCATGCCGGCGACACGCTGGCCTCGGCCTTGCTTGCCAATGGCGTCACGCTGTTCGGGCGTTCGTTCAAATACCATCGTCCGCGCGGCCTGCTGTCGGCGGGCGTCGAGGAGCCGAACGCACTGGTGACGGTGCTGCGCGGCGAAGTGCGCGAGCCCAACATCGCCGCGACCATGGTCGAGATCTATGACGGGCTGGTGGCCGTCAGCCAGAACCGCTTTCCCTCGCTCGCCTGGGACGTCAATGCCATCAACCAGCTCGGCGGCAAGATCCTGGCCGCCGGCTTCTACTACAAGACCTTCATGGGTCCGGTCTTCGGCCCGCTCAAAGGCACCCGCTTCTGGATGTTCTGCGAGCATTTCATTCGCCGCGCCGCCGGTCTCGGCAAGGCCGGAATTGCCGCGGACACCTCGCGCTACGAGCGCATGAATGCATTCTGCGATGTGCTGGTGGTCGGCTCCGGCCCGGCCGGCCTGTCGACAGCAAAGACGGCTGCCGACCAGGGCGCGCGCGTTATCCTGGCCGAGTTGGAGCCGCGTTTCGGCGGCTCGGCAAACTGGTCCGGCGAAATTATCGACGGCGCGCCGGCCGCCGACTGGGCGGCGCGCACCGTCAGCCAGCTCGAAGGCCACGACACGGTCCGCCTGCTGCCGCGCACCATGGTGTGGGGCTACTATGACGGCAACACGCTGGCCGCACTCGAGCGCGTCACCGATAACAAGGAAGTGCCTGGGAAGGGCGAACCGCGCCATCGCTACTGGGCTATCCGCGCCAAAACGGTGGTGCTGGCCACCGGCTCTTTTGAGCGGCCGCTGGTGTTTCCAGGCAATGACCGGCCGGGCGTCATGCTGGCGCATGCGGCCGAGCGCTATGCCAATGACTATGGCGTGCTGCCCGGCGACAGAATCGCGCTGTTCACCAACAATGACAGCGCCTATCGCTCGGCACTGGCGCTGAAGAAGGCCGGCGCGGCCATTGTCGCCATCGTCGACGTGCGCCCCGAGCTTTCCTCTGAGATGCGCAGCCTGGCCACCGAGGCCGAAGCCGAAATCCTCTCCGGCCACGCCGTGGTCGCCACCGAGGGCGGCAAGGCGCTCTCCGGCCTCAAGGTGCAGCGCTTCGACGTGAACTCCGGCTTGCTCAGCGGTGACGCCCGCAGCATCCACGCCGATTGCTTGCTGATGTCGGGCGGCTGGTCGCCGACCATCCATCTGGCCAGCCAGGCCGGCGCGAGGGCCGAATGGAACCCTGCCCGCCAGGCCTTCCTGCCACCGAAGCCGACGCAGCAGCGCTGGATCGGTGCGGGCGCTTTCAATGGCAGCTTTTCGACCGTCGAAGCCATCACTGAGGGCCGCGCCGCCGGCCTGTCCTCGGCAGGCGGCGCAAGCGCGCCGGCAGCATTGCCCGATGTCGAAGCAGCCCCTGGGGATCCCAATCCGGCGCCGGTGTTCGAGATCAGGGCGAAAGGCAAAAGCTTTGTCGACTTCCAGCATGACGTCACCGCCGAAGACGTGCGGCTGGCACATCGCGAAGGTTTTGTATCGGTCGAGCATTTGAAGCGCTACACCACGCTCGGCATGGCGACCGACCAGGGCAAGAATTCCAATGTGCCGGGTCTCGCCATCATGGCCGAGGCATTGGGGAAACCGATCCCCGAAGTCGGCACGACACGCTTCCGCCCGCCCTATTCGGCGGTGTCGATCGGCTCGCTCGCCGCCGAACGTTTCGGCGATCTGAAGCCCGAGCGGCTGACGCCGATGCATGACTGGCACCTCGCCAATGGCGCGACCATGTATTCGGCCGGCCTCTGGTTCCGGCCGATGATCTACGGCCTTGCCGGCGAGACGATCGAACAGGCCTATGTTCGTGAAGCCAAGGCGACGCGCGAAAGCGCCGGCATCGTCGATGTCTCGACGCTGGGCAAGATCGCCGTGCAGGGACCGGATGCGGCGGAATTCCTCGACCGCGTCTACACTAACATGTTTTCGACGCTTGCCATCGGCAAGGCCCGCTACGGCCTGATGCTGCGCGAGGATGGGCTGGCCTTCGACGACGGAACCACATGGCGGCTGGGCGAACAGGATTTCCTGATGACCACCACCACGGCGAACGCCGGCAAGGTGATGCAGCATCTGGAATATTTCCTCGACGTCATCTGGCCGGAGCTGAAGGTGCACGTCACCTCGGTGACCGACGAATGGGCAGGTGCCGCGATCGGCGGACCGAAAGCGCGGGCCATCCTCGCCGCCTGCGTCACTGGCACTGCCGTCGACAACACAACCCTGCCCTTCATGGGCATTGTGCATGGACAGATTGCCGGCGTTCCGGTGATGATTTGCCGGCTGTCGTTCTCCGGCGAGATGGCCTTCGAGGTCTATTCCGGCGCAGGCTACGGCACACATGTCTGGGAAGCCTTGATCGAAGCCGGCAAGCCGTTCGGCCTGGTCACCTACGGGCTGGAGGCGCTGGGCACGATGCGCATCGAGAAGGGCCATGTCACCGGCGCCGAAATCGACGGCCGCACCACGGCGCGCGACCTGCATCTCGGCTGGATGCTGTCGAAGAAAAAGCCCTTCATCGGTTCGGCGATGATGGACCGCGAAGGCCTGATCGCACCCGACCGGCTGCAACTGGTCGGCCTGGTCTCGCTCGACAACCTGCCGCTTAACGGCGGCGCCCACATCGTGGCGGAGCTGGACGAGGCCAATCCGCACGATTCGCTCGGCCACATCACCGCCTGCTGCTATTCGCCGGCACTCGGCAAGCATATCGCGCTGGCCCTGGTCGAGGGCGGCAAAGCGAGGCATGGGACCCGTGCGTTCGTCTCCGATCCGCTGCGCAAGCGTTTCGGGCCGGTCGAGATCGTCTCCAACCACTTCTACGACCCGGACGGGAGCCGCATGCATGGTTGAGCGTCAATCACCCGAACGCCTTTCGCCGCTAGAGCCCGTATTCCATCCGGGTTCGCACGGCAATTTTGAACATGGCGTCGATGTCATCCTGACCGAGACCCGGCCGGGCTCGATCCTGCAGCTTGCCGCATGGCCGGGCGCGGAGAAGCAGCTGATCGAAGCGATCCGCAAGGTCACCGGCCTCGCGCTGCCCGATGGCGCCGGCGGCGGCGTTGCCAGGGACGGCAAGGCCGTATTCGGCTTCGCGCCGGGAAAGTTCACGGTCGTTGACGAGGCCGAGGGCCTGGCATCGGCCTTTTCCAAGGCCGTCACCCCGGCCATCGGCACCGTCACCGACCTGTCGCATGGCCGCACCGCCATCCGCATCGCCGGGCCGAAGGCCGAATGGGTGCTGGCGAAATTCTTCGCCATTGACTTCGCTTTGCCCGCCTTCCCCATCGGCGCCGGCCGCTCGACCACGCATCACGATATCTTCGCCCAGATCCAGCGCACCGGCGCCGACCAGTTCGACATCTATGTCTTCCGCTCCTTCGCCCGTTCGTTCTGGAAGGCGCTTTGTCACGCCAGTGAGGAAGTCGGCTACGAGGTGCAGTAGGTGGCCGAATAGCCGTTCTGGCATCAAGGCCAGCCGGTTCTGCCGCTAGAGAATCCTGCCGCGTGCGCCCATGGTAGAAGATGTGACCGCCCAACCGGTCCAAGGGATCAAGAAATCCCGTCTCAGAGTCGGCATCGTCGTTTGGTTCGAACATCCCCATGACCGCAGAACTATCCGCCGGTGCCACGGATCGCGCCGATGTGTCGGCCAGAGCCTTGCTCCTGCTGCCGCTGACGGTCGCCTGCGGCGTGTTCATGACCAGCCTCGACCAGAATGTCGTGGTCACTGCGCTGCCCGGTATCAGCGAAAGCCTCGGCCGCCCGCCCAGCCAGCTCGGCCTGCTGATCACGGTCTATGTCGCCAGTCTGATCATCTCGATGCCGCTTGGCGGCTGGGCAGCCGACCGCTTCGGCCTGCGCAATGTCTACTGCTTTGCCTTGCTGGTGTTTGCGGCGTCATCGGCGCTGTGCGGGCTGTCCAACGACATCTGGACGCTGGTCGGCGCCCGCGCGCTGCAAGGGTTTGGCGGCGCCTTGATGGGGACGCTGGGTCAGGTCGTCATCCTGTCGACGTTCCCGCGCAGCCGCACGCTGAAGATCAACATGTACATTTCGCTCGCCGGCCAGTCCGGACCGCTTGTCGGGCCGCTCGTCGGTGGCGCGCTCACCACCTACATTTCCTGGCGCTGGATCTTCTTCATCAACGTGCCGTTCGCGCTGGCGGCCGCCGTCCTTGCCGCCTCGCTGTTTCCGACGGTTACCAAACCGGTGCGCACACCGTTCGATTTTCCGGGCTTCCTGCTGGTCGGCAGCGGCATGGTGCTGCTGGTCTTCGGCATGGATTCGCTTGCCGCAAAAGATGCCGCAGGCAGCGTGATCGCGGCCGAGCTGGCGCTGGCGATCGTCATCCTGACGCTAGCCTCTTTCTACTGCCTGCGCGCCCGCAACCCGCTTCTTGACCTCAACCTCCTGCGCATCCGCACCTTTCGCATCTCCTTCCTCACCGGGGGCGGACTGGACACGATCGGCTTAAGCTCCGTGGTCTTCCTGCTGCCGCTGATGTTCCAGCTCGGCTTCGGCATGAGCGCGGTGCAGGCGGGTTCGCTGACCTTCGTGGCAGCGATCGGATCGCTGATCATGCGTGTGTTCATGCCGCACCTGCTCAACCGCTTCGGCTTTCGCCGCGTGCTGGTCGTCAACACGCCGATCGTCGCCGCGATGGTTGCCGGCTTCGCCTTGATAGAGGCAACGACACCAGTATGGATCGTGCTCGCCTATATCTTTGCCTTCGGCGTCCTGCGCTCGGCGCAGTGGGCATCGACCGGCAATCTCGCCTATTCCGACATCGCGCCCGACCAACTCGCCCGCTTCAGCGCGCTCTATTACATTCTCTGGCAGCTGGCGGTGGCAATCAGCGTCGGCCTGGCCGCCGCGTTGCTGTCATTCCTGGCCGACGGTGGGCCTGCCGTGACCAACGACTTCCGCATCCTGTTCGTGGTCGAGGGCGTCATCACGCTGTGCGCGCTGATCGCCTATCTCAAGCTGACGCCGCAGGACGGCGCCCATGTCAGCGGCCACGGCGCGCAATTGAGTGTGGAATAGAGCCCGTTGGGCAACGCTCGCTTTATTCGCTGAACGTCACCCACTCTTCCAGTGGCACGCGGTCGGTGCGAAAATCGTTTTCGGGCTTGGACGTATCCTCATGGCCGAGCGCCATGCCACAGACGACGATTTCCTCGTCGGGAATGTTGAGCACCGGCCTTATCTGCCGGTGATAGGGCGCAAAGGCTGCCTGTGGGCAGGTGTGCAGGCCCCTGCCCCGCGCCGCGACCATGATGTTCTGCAGGAACATGCCGTAGTCGATCCACGAGCCCTGGTTCAGCCGCCGGTCGATGGTGAAGATCATGCCGACCGGCGCATCGAAGAAGACGAAGTTGCGGTCGTGCTGGGCGCGCATCTTGTCGACCTCGCGGCGACCGATGCCAAGCGCCCCGTAGAGCCCGAAACCGTTGGCGCGCCGGCGGGTCAGATAAGGTTCGAAGAACTGGGTGGGATAATAGCGATACTCGTCCCAATCGGCCTTTTCGGCGCGGATACCGGAGTTGAGGATGGCATCTGATATCTGCTGCTTGATCTCGCCCTTGACCACATAAACCCGCCAGGGCTGCATGTTGGTGCCGGAAGGCGCGCGCGCGGCAACGGAGAGAATGGCGCGGATCGTCTCGTCATCGACCATGTCGGGCAGAAAGGCGCGCACCGAACGGCGCGACAGGATCGCCTCGTCGACAATAGCCGCGTCCTGCGCGATTTGGGCGTTTTTTTCCAGCATGGGCCGTCCCTTTGCGCATACCCGGAAAGCCGAAACGGCTTTCAGGGAAGACCTTGCGCAGATTCCAAACCTTGGTTGCCGACCCGGCGCCCCCACATCAGCCGTTCGTGGCCGAGCCTTTGCATGAACCGTCGAAATCGCGCAAGCAAATCTTGTGGCCTCATGAAAATCCCCTTGATTTTTTCACGCACGTGGGGTCTCATGAAATTCACTCCAGAATTTTCATCCAGTGAGCGTTTTGCCCCCAGCTATCGCCAAAACATTGCAGGGACCTGACGAGCGCTTGCTGGCGAGCGACATCCGTGCGCTGCGCAAAGCGCGCGGGCTGACACTGGCCGAGATCGCGCTGAACCTCGGCCGCTCCGTCGGCTGGGTCAGCCAGGTCGAGCGCGGCCTGTCGATCCCTTCGCTGGGCGACCTCAGGGCCTTCGCCGACCTGTTCGGCGTGCCGCTCAGCCTGTTCTTCAGCCATGACGTGCCTATCGAGAAGGAACGCGGCGTGATCGTGCGCGCCGGCAGCCGGCGCACGCTTGGCACAAGCGAAACCGGCCTTGTGGAGGAGCTTCTGTCACCCGATCTCGGCGGTAGTTTCGAGATGGTGCGTTCGATCTTCGCGCCGGGCGCGGAGCTGAAGACCGAACAGCTGCGACCGACCGAGGAAGCCGGCTATATCGCTTCGGGTATTTTCGAGATCGAGATCGCCGGCGTCTGGCATCGGCTCAGTGAAGGCGATTCCTTCCGCTTCGGGCGCAAGCCGTACCGCTGGCGCAATCCCGGCAGAGAGCCGGCCGTGGTCATCTGGGTGGTTTCCCCACCCGTATATTGAATGCATGTCGCCCAAAAGTGTGCAGCGGTTTTGGGACAACGACATGCATCAAACAAAAAGTAGAAGCGCAACGCGCTTCAGGTTTGGGAGAAGAACATGGCCGGTTTGCCGACCACGGCACGCGTGGTGATTATCGGAGGCGGTGTCGTCGGCACCTCCGCGCTCTACCACCTTTGCAAGGCGGGCTGGACCGACTGCGTGCTGCTTGAGAAGAACGAGCTGACATCGGGCTCGACCTGGCATGCCGCCGGCAATGTGCCGACCTTCTCGTCGTCCTGGTCGCTTATGAACATGCAGCGCTATTCGACCGAGCTTTATCGCGGTCTCGCCGACGCGGTCGACTACCCCATGAACTATCATGTGACCGGCTCGCTGCGGCTTGCCCACACCAAGGAGCGGATGCAGGAATTCCAGCGCGCCAAGGGCATGGGCCGCTACCAGGGCATGGATATCGACATTGTCGGTCCCGACGAGATCAAGCGCCGCTATCCCTTCATTGAGACGCATGATCTCAAAGGCGCGCTCTACGACCCGAGCGACGGCGACATCGACCCGGCGCAGCTAACCCAGGCGCTGGCCAAGGGCGCGCGCGACATGGGCGCTAAGATCGTCCGCTTCTGTCCGGTCACGGGTGTGCGCCGCGAGAACGACGAATGGGTGGTTGTAACCCCGCAGGGCGAGATCCGCTGCGAGATCGTCGTCAACGCCGCCGGCTACCGTGCCGCCGAAGTCGGCAAAATGTTCGGCCGCGACGTGCCGATGATGGTGATGAGCCATCAATATATTTTGTTCGAGGAAATCCCCGAACTGATGGCCTGGTCGAAGGAACAGGGCAAGAAACTGCCGCTGCTGCGCGACGTCGACACGTCCTACTATCTGCGCCAGGAAAAGAACGGCATGAATCTCGGCCCCTATGAGCGCAATTGCCGCGCGCATTGGGCGACCCACAACGACCCTATGCCGGAGGATTTCTCCTTCCAGCTGTTCCCCGATGATCTCGACCGTCTCGAACATTATCTGGCCGACGCCGTCGCCCGCGTGCCGATCCTCGGGACCGCAGGCCTGTCCAAGGTCATCAACGGACCGATCCCCTACGCGCCGGACGGCAATCCGCTGATCGGTCCGATGCCCGGCGTTCCCAATGCTTTCGAGGCCTGCGTCTTCACTTTCGGCATCGCGCAAGGCGGTGGCGCCGGCAAGGTACTGGCCGAATGGATCACCGAAGGCCAGACCGAATGGGACATGTGGTCCTGCGATCCGCGCCGCTTCACCAGCTTTGCCGCCGCACAAGACTACAGCGTCGCCAAAGGCATGGAGATCTACGGCAACGAATACGCCATCCAGTTCCCGCGCCATGCCTGGCCTGCGGGGCGCGACCGCAAGCTGTCGCCGATCCATGATCGCATCAAGGCGCTCGGCGCCCAGTTCGACGCTTACAATGGCTGGGAGCGTGCCACCTGGTACGCGAAGGACGGCGACGATACGTCGGAAGAAGCCACGCTTACCTTCAACCGAGAAGGGCCGTGGCATCACCGCGTGCGCGAAGAATGCCTGGCGGTGCGCGATGCCGCCGGCATTCTGGACCTGCCCGGCTTCTCGCGCTTCAACCTCGAAGGCCCTGGCGCAGCCGAATGGCTGGCGCTGCAGGTCACCGGCCTGGTGCCCAAGCCCGGCCGCATCGGCCTCGTCTACTTCGCCGACGACAAGGGCCGCATCGTCACCGAGATGTCTGTGGTGCGCCATGGCGAAGAGCAGATGACGCTGATCACCGCGGCGGTAGCGCAGTGGCACGATTTCGAATGGCTGAAGTCGCGCATGCCGAAGGACGCAGCTTTCACCCTCACCGACAGGACCGAAGACTATTCGACGCAAATCCTCGCCGGTCCCAATTCGCGCAAGATCCTGGCCGAGGTCTGTGGCGCGGATCTCTCGCTGCCCTGGCTGACGCATCAGGAAACCACCATCGCCGGCCGCTGGGCGAAGCTGGTGCGGGTATCCTTCGCCGGCGAACTCGGCTGGGAAATCCACACCAAGGTGGAAGACACCGGCGCCATCTTCGACGCCGTCTGGGCGGCAGGACAAAGGCACGGGCTAAAGCCGTTCGGCATGTATGCGCTGGATTCGCTGCGTCTCGAAAAAGGCTACCGGACCTGGAAGGGCGACCTGTCGACCGACTATACGGTCCTGCAGGGCGGGCTCGAGCGCTTCGTCAAATGGGACAAGCCCGACTTCCGCGGCAAGGCAGCCCTGCAGAACGAAAAGCAGCAAGGCGTGAGGAAGCGCTTCGTCACCCTGGTGGTCGAAAACCCCGGCGATTGCGACGCGCCTTCGGTGTCGACGCTATGGCATGACGGCAAGATCGTCGGCGAGACGACCTCGGGCGGTTGGGGTCATCGTATCGACAAATCCATCGCGCTCGGCATGCTGCGCGCCGATCTGGCTGAACCCGACACCGCCATCGAGATCGAAATCTTCGGCGACCGTTTCAAGGCGGTTGTGCAGAAGGACGAGCCGCTGTGGGATCCGAAGAATGAGAGGCTGCGGGCGTGAAGACTGTTATCCTCACCGATGGCGGTATGGGCCAGGAGCTGGTCCGCCGCAGCAAATCCGAACCGACGCCGCTGTGGTCGGCCAGGGTGCTGATCGACGAACCGGATCTGGTGCGCGACCTGCATGCGGAATTCATCCGTGCCGGCGCCCGCGTCATCACCATCAACACCTATTCGGCCACGCCGGAGCGGCTGGCTCGCGAGGGCGCAGAGGAACTGTTCAAGCCGCTGCAGAAGCGCGGCATCGAGCTTGCAAGGCAAGCTTGCGAGCAAGCCGGAGAGGCAACCATCGCCGGCTGCCTGTCGCCGCTGTTCGGCAGCTATGCGCCGGCACTGACCATTTCCTATCAGGACACACTCGACATCTACCGCCGCATCGTTGCCGAGCAGGCGGACGGCGTCGATCTCTTTCTGTGCGAAACCATGGCCTCCGCCGATGAAGCGCGCGCGGCCGTCACGGCGTCATCGGAAAGCGGCAAGCCGGTCTGGGTGTCATGGACGCTGGCCGACCACGGCACCCCGCGCCTGCGGAGCGGCGAAGCGATCGCCACGGCCTCGCGTGCACTCGACGGCCTGCAGCTCGCAGCACGGCTGGTCAATTGCTGTCGGCCCGAAGCGATCGCCGCGGCACTGCCCGAACTGATCGATCTCGGCGGCCCGGTCGGCGCCTATGCCAACGGCTTCACCTCTACCGAAGCGCTCAAGCACGGCGGCACCGTCGATGTGCTGCACGCCCGCCACGACCTTGGTCCTGATGCCTATGCCGACCAGGCGCTCGGCTGGGTCGAGGCCGGCGCCACCATCGTCGGCGGATGCTGCGAAGTCGGCCCTGCCCACATCGCTGCCTTGCGTGACCGGCTCGAACAGGCCGATTACCAGATTTCGGGAGTTCAATGATGCCCAGACCGTCAAAGCGCATTTCCGGCATCGTGCCTTCGGGCAAGGATGGCTGGGAGGTCCACACCGAGGCCTGGGCCCGCAAGGAGGCCGGCCAGGACATCATCATGCTGTCGGTCGGCGACCATGATTTCGACACGCCTACGCAAACCATCGAAGCCTGCGTGACGGCGGTTCGCGGCAGCAACCACCACTACACTCCGCTTCCCGGCGTTCCGCGCCTGCGCAGGGCGATGGCAGCGGCATCGACCGCCTGCACCGGCATCGAAACGAGCCCCGCTCAGGTGATCGCGACGCCGGGCGGCCAGGCAGCCCTTTATGCTGCCGTGCAGGCCGTGCTCGACCAGGGCGACCATGCCATCGTCGTAGCGCCGTATTACGCCACCTACCCCAACACGTTCAGCGCCGCCGGCGCCAGTTTCACCGTGGTCGAGACGCCGGCCGCGGACGGTTTCCAGCCGCGCGCCGACAGCATCCGCGCAGCGCTCAAGCCGAACACGCGCGCCATATTGATCAACACGCCGAACAATCCGACCGGCGCCGTCTATTCGCGGGAGCGGCTGGAAGAACTGGCCGCAATCTGCAGGGAGCACGACCTCTGGCTGCTGTCGGACGAGGTCTACTGGACGCTGGGCGGCGGCGAACACATTTCGCCGCGCGGCCTGCCCGGCATGGCTGAGCGCACGCTGGTCATCAACTCGATGTCCAAGAGCCATGGCATGACCGGCTGGCGCATGGGCTGGCTGACCGGCCCGACTGAGATGATCACGCTGTTGACCAACCTCAATCTGGTGACGACCTACGGCCTGCCGGCCTTCATCTCGATCGCCTGCGCCGAGGCGCTGGAAAACCGTTACGGCGTCAAGGAAATCGCCGAGCGCTACGCGGCGCGCCGCACCGCGATGCTCGACGCGGTGCGCGGCATGAACAATGTCACCGTGCACGGCTCCGAGGGCGGCATGTATGTCATGCTCGACATCTCGGCGGTCGAGCCCGACGACGAGAAATTCGCCTGGGCTTTGCTCGATGCCGAAAAGGTCGGCGTCATGCCGGGCTCCAGCTTCGGCAAGGCCGCCGCCGGCCATATCCGCATCAGCCTCTGCCAGCCGGAACCTGTGCTTCAGGAAGCCGCAAAACGCCTGCGCCGCTTCGCATCCAGCTATCGCCGCGAGGCCGCATGACCAAACCCATTCCCACCAAAGCCCGCGCCGTGATCATCGGCGGCGGCGTCTCCGGCTGCTCGGTCGCCTATCATCTGGCCAAGCTCGGCTGGACCGACATCGTGCTGCTCGAACGCAAGCAGCTGACATCGGGCACGACATGGCACGCCGCCGGCCTGATCGGCCAGCTGCGCGGCTCGCAGAACATGACGCGGCTGGCGAAATATTCGGCCGACCTCTACGTCAAGCTGGAGGCCGAAACCGAAGTCGGCACCGGCATGCGCCAGGTCGGTTCGATCACCGTGGCGCTGACCGAAGAGCGCAAGCACGAAATCTATAGGCAGGCCTCGCTCGCCCGCGCCTTCGATGTCGATGTACGCGAGATTTCACCTAGGGAAGTCAAAGAGATGTATCCGCATCTCAACGTCTCCGACGTGGTCGGCGCCGTGCATTTGCCGCTCGACGGCCAGTGCGACCCGGCCAACATCGCCATGGCGCTGGCCAAGGGCGCGCGCCAGCGCGGCGCCACCATCGTCGAAAATGTGAAGGTCACCAAGGTCCACACCAAAGCCGGCCGTGTCACCGGCGTGTCGTGGGCGCAAGGCGAGGACCAAGGCACGATCGAGGCCGACATCGTCGTCAACTGCGCCGGCATGTGGGCGCGTGAACTCGGCGCCCAGAATGGCGTCACCATCCCGCTGCATGCCTGCGAGCATTTTTACCTGGTCACCGAGCCCATCCCCGGCCTCGGCCGGCTGCCGGTGCTGCGCGTGCCGGACGAATGCGCCTACTACAAGGAAGACGCCGGCAAGATGATGCTCGGTGCTTTCGAGCCTGTGGCAAAACCCTGGGGCATGGACGGCATCCGCGAGGATTTCTGCTTCGACCAACTGCCCGAGGATATGGAGCATTTCGAACCGATCCTCGAAATGGGCGTCAACCGCATGCCGATGCTGGCGACTGCCGGCATCCACACCTTCTTCAACGGCCCCGAAAGCTTTACTCCGGACGACCGCTACTATCTCGGCGAAGCGCCGGAGCTGCGGGGTTATTGGATGGCGACCGGCTACAACTCGATCGGCATCGTCTCCTCCGGCGGCGCCGGCATGGCGCTGGCACAATGGATCAACGATGGCGAAGCGCCCTTCGACCTCTGGGAAGTCGACATCCGCCGCGCCCAGCCGTTCCAGAAGAACCGCCGCTATCTAAAGGAGCGTGTCTCCGAAACGCTCGGCCTTCTCTATGCCGACCATTTTCCTTACCGGCAGATGGCAACGTCCAGGAATGTCAGGCGCTCGCCGCTGCATGAGCATCTGAAGGCGCGCGGCGCGGTCTTCGGCGAAGTCGCCGGCTGGGAGCGCGCCAACTGGTTTGCCAGGCCGGGACAGGAGCGCGAATACCGCTACTCCTGGAAACGGCAGAACTGGTTCGGCAACCAGCGCGAGGAACACCTCGCGGTCCGCAACAAGGTCGGCCTGTTCGACATGACCTCGTTCGGCAAGATCCGCGTCGAAGGCCGCGATGCCTGCGCCTTCCTGCAAAAGCTCTGCGCCAACGACATGGACGTCGCGCCGAGCAAGATCGTCTACACCCAGATGCTCAACCAGCGCGGCGGCATCGAAAGCGATCTCACCGTATCGCGGCTGTCGGAGACGGCCTATTTCCTCGTCGTTCCCGGCGCGACGCTGCGGCGCGACCTGGCCTGGCTGCTCCGGCATGTCGGCGAGGAATTCGTCGTCATCACCGACGTGACCGCAGCTGAAAGCGTGCTCTGCCTGATGGGGCCGGATGCGCGGAAGCTGATCCAGAAGGTCAGCCCCAACGATTTTTCCAACGAGAACAATCCGTTCGGCACGTTCCAGGAGATCGAGATCGGCATGGGCCTCGCCCGCGCCCACCGCGTCACCTATGTCGGCGAGCTCGGCTGGGAGCTTTACGTCTCGACCGATCAGGCAGCGCATGTCTTCGAAGCGATCGACGAGGCCGGCGCGGATGTCGGCCTGAAACTCTGCGGCCTGCATACGCTCGATTCCTGCCGCATCGAAAAGGCCTTCCGCCATTTCGGCCACGACATCACCGACGAGGACAATGTGCTGGAGGCCGGCCTCGGCTTTGCAGTGAAGACGGCAAAAGGCGACTTCATCGGTCGCGACGCGGTGCTCAAGAAAAAGGAGGCCGGCCTGTCACGCCGGTTGGTCCAGTTCCGGCTGAAGGACCCTGAGCCCCTGCTCTTCCACAATGAGGCCATCCTGCGCGACGGCAAGATCGTCGGCCCAATCACCTCAGGCAATTACGGCCATCATCTTGGTGGCGCGATTGGGTTGGGTTATGTGCCAAGCAAGGGCGAGAGCGAGGCGGATGTGCTTTCCTCATCCTACGAGATAGAGATCGCCGGCGAGCGTTTCACCGCCGAAGCATCGCTGAAGCCGATGTATGATCCGAAGGCGGAACGGACGAAAATGTAGCGCTCTCTTCCTTCGCCCCGTTCACGGAGAGAAGGTGGCCCGAAGGGCCGGATGAGGGGGCGGCGCCAAGGTCTGCAGAGTTCGCGCCGCCCCTCATCTGCCTGCCGGCATCTTCTCCCCGTAAACGGGGCGAAGAAGGCTAACCTCAAAACCGCTCCAGCTTCCTGCGAACTTTCGTGAGAAACGCCGCCCGGCTCTTCGGCGTCGAGGCGTCCATCAGGTAATGCGCCAGGAAGAACGTCCGGCAGCGGCGAGCGCACAGCGCCCGCGTGCCGCGCAGCAAGGTCTTGCGGCCAGGCTGGCCGACGACGACGCTCCACCAGGTCGGCGCGCCGCAGGTGGTGATAACGCCGACCTTGGTGACATGTGTCATCAGCGACGTGATGCGCCCCTTGCCCGCCGGCAGCTTGAAGGCGACATCGGTCGCCCACACCCGATCGAGCCAGCCCTTCAGCATTGCCGGCAACCCGTACCACCAGGTCGGATAGATGAAGAGGATCGCCTGCGCCCAGGCGAGATGCTCGAAATGCGGCTTCAGCGCCAGATCCTCCGGCGCGCGCTCATTGTAGGCGCGCCGCTCATCGCTTCCCATCACCGGGTCGAAGTTTTCCGCATAGAGGTCGAGCAGGCGCACCTCCCAGCCTCGCGCCTGAAGCACATCGACAGCCGTGTCGCGAATAGCGGCGCAAAAACTTTCGGGCACCGGATGGCAGTAGACCACCAGCACGCGCATCAGAATTGATCCATCCTGGCCGCGACCCTGGCGAGGAAGGCCGCCCGCGTCTCGTCGGTCGACAGGTTCATCGAATAATGCGCGAGGTAGGACACGGAGGCGCCGGGCTTGATCGTCGCCCGCAGCATCCGTTTGACCAGCCGGCGCGGCGGATCGCCCATCAGCATGGCGCGAAACCGGCCGCCGCCATAGGTGGTGACGGCCGCCAGTTTACGGATGTTGTGCAGCGATGGCTGCGCCTGGCCGTCGACCAGCTTGAACGACACTCCGGGCAGGAAGACGCGGTCGAAAAAGCCTTTCAGGATGGCCGGAAAGCCATAATTCCAGACGGGGTAGGACAGCACCAGCGCCTCGGCCATAAGCAGACGCTCGACATAGGGTGCGGCCGGGTCCGCGGGGCTGCGCTGGTTGTGATAGTCCAGCCTCTCCCCGCGCGTCAGCCTGGGATCGAAATCCTCGGCATAGAGATCGCAGTCGTCGACGTCATGGCCGGCCGCCGTCAGCCGCTCGACGATCGTCCGGTGCATGCCGGCGTTGAAGCTGGTCTCCACCGGATGCGCATAGAGGACGAGAACTTTCATGGGGAGGCATTGCCGGGGTCAGCGCGAAGCACCCCCCTCTGCCCTGCCGGGCATCTCCCCCTCAAGGGGGGAGATTGGCAGCTTTTACGCCGCGCCTGTCCTTCCAACATTGGAGATTGGCGAAAGAGGTGGAGCGAATAATCTCCCCCCTTGAGGGGGAGATGGCCGGCAGGCCAGAGGGGGGTGGACGGGCGCAAACCTCTCATCACACCGCCTTCTGCAGGCCCTTGAACAAATAAGTCCGGCCCGAGCGATAGTCATAGTCCGGATTTTCCCAGGCGATCATCTTGCCGGGGTTGAGCAGGCCTTGCGGATCGGTCTCGCGCTTGAAGGCGAGCTGGATTTCGTCGGTCTGCTTCATGCCGCCTTCTTCCAGCGTGTAGCGATGCGGGTTGAAGATCGGGCAGCCGTTCTCCTCATGCAGCCGGATGATCTCGTTAAGCCGCGCCTCTGTGGTGAATTTGACCAGCGGCAGGCCGAAGCAGGTGATGTTGCCGTCGAGCCGCACGAATTCGAGATGCGAGAAGACCTCGCCCGGAAACATCGCATCCATCTTCTCGACCAGCGCCAACTGGTTGGGAAACGGATAGAGCGACTGTAGGTAGGTGATCGCGGGATCGACGCGCAGTGCCCGCAGCGTGGTGTGGTTCCACGCCAGTTCGAAGCCCGGCGGCAGGCCTTTCTTGTCCTCGTCCGTCACTGTTGCCGCATTGAAGATGATTTCGCCGCCGGCGCGACCGGTGAACGCGAGGAAAGCGTCGAGCCCATGCCGGGCAACCATCACGACGCAGATGCTCTGCCCTTCCCTGAAAAACTTCTGGTGCCGCTTGAAATAGAGTTGGGGCACCGGGGCGGCGATCGGCGTGATCAGCTTGGTCAGGATGCCGTCCTGGCAGGCCAGCGCATTGCCGTAGCGGGCCGCCGGCATGAAAGCGTCGAAGCCGACGATCACGTCGATCCACTCATAGGCCGCCGTCAGCGGCATCTCGACTTCTGTGATTATACCATTGGTACCGTAGGCGTGCGTGACCTTGTGCAAATCCTCGCCGGTGAGTTCGAGTGCCTTCGGCTCGGCCTCCATGGTGACGACCCGCAGGCGCAGCACATTGCCGAAATCGCGCAAGCCACCGAAATTGATCGAGCCGACACCTCCCGAGCCACCGGCGATGAAGCCGCCGATCGACGCCGTGTTGTAGGTCGATGGCGACAGCCGCAGTTCCTGCCCGGAATGCGCCCGCGTCGCTCTGTCGATGTCGGCGAGGATCGCGCCCGGCCCGGTCACGACGCGGCCCGGCGCGATGGTCTTGATCTCGTTCATCTCGGCCAGATTGAGCACCACGCCGCCCGACAGCGGCATCGCCTGCCCGTAATTCCCGGTGCCGCTGCCGCGCGGCGTCACCGGTACGCCGTGGCGGTGGCAGGCGGCGAGCACGCGGATCAGTTCAGCCTCGTTTTTCGGCGTCACGATCAGGTCGCCCGTGACATGGTCGAGCTGCTGTTTCAGCACCGGGCTGTACCAGTAGAAATCGCGGCTCTTCTGCTGGACGATGGCTGGATTGTCGTCGAGTTTTATCCCGTCGAGATCGCGTTTGAGCGCCGAAACATCCATTAGTCCACCATCAGTTCGTCGAGTTCGGCATAGTCGGGCAGCTGGCGTTCGATGGCCTTGCCGTCGCGCACGACGATGCGATCCGATTCGGGCCGCGACAGCAATTCCGTCCAGCTCCGTCCCTTGAAGACGATGAAGTCTGCGCTGCCGCCGGCAGCCAGCGTACCGAGACCGTCGAGCCGCATCACCTTGGCCGGCGTCGTCGCCACCGCTTGCGGCCAATCGCCGACCGGATGATCGAAATGCAGGATGCGCGTCGCCATACGGTAGACCTCCAGCATGTCGAGATCGCCATAGGCATAGAACGGGTCGCGCGTGTTGTCGGAGGCGACGGCGACCGGAATGCCCCTCGCCTTCATCTCGTGCAGCAGTGTCACCCCGCGCCAGCGTGGCGTGGTCTGGTCGGCGCGCCGGTCCTGCAGATAGAGATTGCACATTGGCAGCGACACCACGGCCAGCCCGGCCTTGGCCACCTTGTCCAGCGTGTCCAGCACGTCGAGATCCGGCTGGCGTGCCAGCGAGCAGCAATGTCCCACCAGGATGTTACCCTCGAAGCCGTTCCAGAGGGCAGCCTCGGAGATCTTCTTCAGCGAGATCGCCGCGACGTCGTCCGTCTCGTCGGCGTGGAAATCGAGATCGAGCCCGTGCTTGATCGCCTCAGAAAACACCTTGTCGAGCAGTTCTTCGAGATCCGGCACCATATAGGTGACGACGCCCAGTACGCCCTTGGCGGCAGCGACACGCTTGGCCAGCCTCTCGAACCATTCCTTGTCGCGCACGCCCTCGATGCCGAGCAGGCAGGCAGCCTGCAGCTCGATGCGGCCGCGCCATGTCTCCCGCATCGTCTCGAACACCGGCCAGGAGATTTCTTCCTGCGGCGGCACGCTGTCGAGATGCGTGCGCAGCGCCTTGGTGCCGTGCGCATAGGCTGAGCGCAGCGAGAAATCCATGCGCCGCGCCACATCCTCGGCATTCCAGCGTGCGGCGCGATCGGCGCCGGTGGCATTGAGTGCGCCCATGAAGGTGCCATCGGGATTGGGTTTTCGCGGCCAGATGTGGCCTTTGTCGATATGGGTGTGGCAGTCGACGAAGCACGGCAGGATGATGCGGCCGGCAAGGTCGATGGCATCGGCCGGCGCTTTTGATTTCTTGTGCGGCGTGATGGCTGAGATCTTGCCACCGGCGACAGTGATGTCGGCCAGCGCGAAGCCATCGCTATCAAAGGCCGCGGCAAAGCCGGGCGTGACGGATGTGTGAAGCCGGACTTTGGAAAGTGCGAAGTGGCCGGATTGTGGAATAACCGCCGAAGTCACCGCTGCCCCTCATCCGCCTGCCGGCACCTTCTCCCCGTATAGTGACGGGGAGAAGGGGCTGTCACGACTGTCGGCGCTCGTTTTGCGACGCTAACGATCGGCGAAACCATATGTGACGGCATCTTTCTCCCCGTCACTATACGGGGAGAAATGTCCGGCAGGACAATGAGGGGCAGCGCCAACGTCTGCACGGACGGCAGCCAGCTTTTGTCCAAGGCGTAAAACATCCCTACCGCTCCTGCTTCAGCGCGCTCTCGTGCCAGCGCCGCAGGATGAGATGCGACACCAGCGACAGCACCAGGAAGATCACTATGCCCGTCAGCGAAATCAGGATCAGCGCCGCAAACAGCCGCGGCGCATTGAGCCGGTAGCCGGCCTCGATGATGCGCGACGCCAGCCCCGACGACTGCCCCTGCGCGCCGGCGACGAACTCGGCCACCACGGCGCCGATCAGCGACAGGCCGCCGGCGATTTTTAACCCACCGAGGAAATACGGCATCGCCGCCGGCAGCCTGAGATAGCGCAATTGCTGCCAGCGTGTGGCGCCGTTGAGCTTGAACATGTCGCGCAGGTTGCGGTCGACCGAATTGAGGCCAAGCGTGGTGTTGGACAGGATCGGGAAGAAGGCGACGATCCAGGCGCACAGCAGCAGCTTCACCGTCTGGTTGTTCACATAGATGTTGATCAGTGGGAAGATCGCCACGATCGGCGTCACCTGCAGCACGATGGCGAAGGGGAAGAACGACATTTCCACCCATTTCGATTGCGCAAACAGCACCGCCAGCCCAACGCCGCCAATGACGGCGAGCAACAGGCTGAGGAAGGTGATCCTGAGCGTCACCAGAAGCGAGGAGAACAGCAGCCCGGCATCGTCGTACAGCGTCTGCAGCACGACGCCCGGACGCGGCAGGATGTATTTCGGAATCTCGTTCCAGACGCAGATACGGTCCCAGAACCAGATCGCCAGGATCATGATTGCCAGCGGCAGCAGCCATCTACCAATCCGCTCCAGCCGCTCCTGGCGCACACGGCCCGCCTCCTCCGGATCGAGAGTCAGTGAGGGCTGCTCAATGGCCGTCATGGTGCGGTCCGGCTGATGTGTTGATGGCGTTGACCAGAATGTCCGAGGCCTGGCGGCAGAGCGCGGCATAGTCGGGCGAGGTCCGAAACACCTCGTCACGCGGATAGGCGGCATCGATGGCCAACTCGGCATGGACGCGTCCCGGCCGCGCCGCCATGACGACGACTCGGTTGGACAGGAACACGCTTTCGAAGACGCTGTGGGTGACGAAGACGACGGTGAAGCGTTCGTCCTGCCATAGCTCCAGAAGATCGTTGTTGAGCTTGAAACGGGTGATCTCGTCGAGCGCTGCGAACGGCTCGTCCATCAACAGGATGCGCGGCTTGGTCACCATGGCGCGCGCGATCGAGACGCGCATCTTCATGCCGCCGGAAAGCTCGCGCGGCACGGCATTCTCGAAGCCGGTCAGATGCACCCGCGCCAGCATCTCCGTCACCGCCGGCGCTGCCTTGGCGCGCGAGATGCCTTTCAGCCGCAGCGGCAGCCAGACATTGTCGAAGACATTGGCCCAGGGCAGCAGCGTCGGCTCCTGGAAGACGAAGCCGATGTTCGAGCGGTCGATCGAACCGCGCCAGTCGAGCACGCCTGAGGTCGGCGTCGACAGGCCGGCGATCAGCCTGAGCGCCGTCGACTTGCCGCAGCCTGACGGCCCGAGCAGGCTGAGAAAATCGCCTTCGCGGATTGTCAGGTCGACATCGCTCAGCGCCGTGACGCCGTTGGAAAACACCTTGCCGACATGGCGCAGCGCCAAAAGCATCGGGCTTTCGCCCGACGCTGTCATGGGCGCCTTCGCCATTGTCTCCAGTCTCACGATTACTTCTTCAGCTCGAGCCCGACGCCCTTGTTGATGAAGGCCAGCGTATAGGCCTTCTTGATGTCGATGCCGGGCTGCGCAACCTTGGCCTTGACCATCTTGTCGTAGAAACTCTGGATACGTGCGTCGGTCATGGCGCCGATGCCGAGCTTTTCCGAATCGCCGGAATCGACCACGCCGAATTTTTTCAGCTGTTCGATCGAGAAGGCGATCTGCTCATCCGTCATGTCAGGATTGTCCTTCTTGATCATGTCGTTGGCGGCCTTGTTGTCGCCGTAGAGGTAATTGTACCAGCCCTTGGCCGAGCCATCGACGAAGCACTGGACGACCTCCGGCCGCTTGTCGATCGTGTCCTGCATGACCTCGACGGTGGTCGCATAGGTCTCCCAGCCATAGTCGGCGAGCAGGAACTGGTTCGGCAGGAAACCGCCGGCTTTCTGCACCGCGAACGGCTCGGAGGTGACATAGCCCTGCTGGATCGACTTCTTGTTGGCGATGAAGGGCGCCGGATTGAAGGTGTAGGGCACGCGCTTGGCGGCATCGAAGCCGAGCTCGGTGACCATCCACTGGAAGAAGGTCTGCGCGCCTTCGTCGCCGAGAATGTACTGGTCGGCGTTCTTCAGGTCCTCCCACTTGTCCAGTCCCTGCCCCGGCTGGGACATGATGACTTGCGGGTCCTTCTGGAAATCGGCCGCGACGACGCGCATCGGAATGCCCTGCTGCACGGCATCGAAGGCCGACAAGAGATTGCCGCCCATATAAAAATCGAGCTTGCCGGCCAGCAGCAGCGGCCGGCCGCTGACCTGCGGACCGCCCTGCGAGATCGTCACGTCGAGGCCGCAGGCGGCATAGGTACCGTCGGCGACAGCCTGGTAGTAGCCGCCATGCTCGGGCTCGGCCAGCCAGTTGGTGCCGAAGGTGACTTTCTCGTTCGCAGCCGCACCCAGCGTGCTGGCTCCAAGCAGCGCGAGAGCGCCAGCCAAAATCTTCCGTCTTCCGTACATCGACACCACCCTTTGTTGGCTCCGGAGCGTCACGCGCCGGGCTCGACACCATTGGTCCAAGAAGCAAGACACATGCCACCGCCCGGACCGCCTGCTTCACGCGGACGTCATTGCCAAGACCGGACGGGTCATGCTGTGCGGGAGGCATCGTGCCTATTTTTTGGACGCCTGTCCACAATCGCCCCTATGCCATGCACCGCATCTTGAGGGCCCAGCCGTCCGGCCCTAGGCTAGCCGCAGAACCGGAGATTGCCATGGTCAGATTCCTCACCCCGAAGTCGATCAAGCCGCCTTTCGCCCGCTACAGCCATGGCGTCGAAGTGCCGGCGGGCAAGCGGCTGGTGCTGTGCTCGGGTCAAGTCGCTATAACGGCGGATGACCAGATTCCGGAGGATGCCGGCGCCCAGGCCGAACTCTGCTTTCAAAACATAGCGGCGATTCTGGCTGAAGCCGGGCTCGGGCTTGCCGACATTGTACGCATCAACGCCTACGTCACCGACCGCGCGCATCTGCGGCCCTATATGGATGTCCGCGATCGGCTGTTTGCCAGCCCGGCTCCAGCCTCGACACTGATGATCGTGTCGGGCTTCGCGCGACCGGAATTCAAGGTGGAGGTCGAGGCGATCGCGGCTGGATAAGAAGTGCCGGAGAAATCTACGAATCGACAGATCGATAGTCTAAAGTCACGCAAAGTTAGCGCTGCCCTTCATCCGCCTGCCGGCACCTTCTCCCCATATAGTGACGGGGAGAAGGGTCTAGCTCAAACGCCGGCGATCCCCCTCTCCCCGTTCTCACGGGGAGAGGGTAAGGGTGAGGGGCAGCGCAAACGCCAAACCAGTTCCTCCGAGGCCTTAATATGAGCGAAACGAACAGACGCGTGTGGTGGGGCAATTACCGGACCACCGAATACGCCGCGATCGACCCGGAGGCGACCATTGCCGTCCTGCCGGTGGCGGCGATCGAGCAGCACGGCCCGCATCTGCCTGTATCAACCGACACATCGATCATGAACGGCATGCTGGAGACGGTGATCGCCCGCCTGCCAGGCGATCTCGATATCCGCATCCTGCCGGTCCAGGCGGTCGGCAAATCGAACGAGCATCTGCATGCACCGGGCACGCTCACTTTGCCCGCGACGACCCTGGTCGATGCCTGGACCGAACTTGGCCTGTCAGTCGCCCGCGCCGGGGTGAGAAAACTGATCGTCGTCAACTCGCATGGCGGCAATGAAGAGATCATGGGCATCGTCACGCGCGAGCTGCGCGTGCGTGAAAGGATGCTGGCGGTGAAGACCAGCTGGCAGCGTTTCGGCCGCCCGGCCGGCATGTACACCGGGCTGGAAGATCGCCACGGCATTCATGGCGGCGACGTCGAGACTTCACTAATGCTGCATTTCCGCCCGGAGCTGGTCGACATGGGCATGGCCGACAATTTCGTCTCCAAGGTCGCCCGCGCCGAGACCGAATTTGCGCTGCTGCGCCACACCGGCACACACGCCTTCGCCTGGATCGCCAGCGACCTCAACCCCAACGGCGTCGTCGGCGACGCCTCGATCGCCACCGCGGAAAAAGGCCGGCTGACGGCGGAGCATCAGGCCGACGGTTTCATCACCCTGTTGAAGGACGTGCGCAAGGCGAAGCTCGCCGACTGGTTGGCGTAAAGCTCAGCCATCGATCTTGAGAACAAACGGCGTGCCCTCAAAAGCGTCGGCGCCACGTCCGATCGCTTCGATCGCTTCGATCATGCGGCCTTGGCGTGAGAGCAACGTATCGGCTACCGCGATCAGCCGCGGATTGGGCGTCGCCGAGGGCGAAAGCTTCCGCAATGTCTGCGCCAGTTCCGCCTCGTCGCGCTTCGGCGCCAGCGCTGCAGCAATGATATAGGCCGAGGCGGTCGAGCGGCTGATGCCGGCGTAGCAGTGCACGACCATCGGCTTGGCGCGATCCCATTTGCGGGCAAAATCGAGCAGATTGCGCACATGATCTTCGCCCGGCATGGTCATGCCGTCCTGCGCCACCGCAATATCGTGCATGACCAGATGCAGGTGGTTTTCCCGCGCAATCGAGGCCGGCCGCGTCACCTCGGTGCCGGCGGCAAGCAGCGACAGCACGCGCTCGGCGCCGCTTCTGGCCACCGTCTCCTCGAGCTTGGACAGCGAACAGACATGGATCATCGCGCTATCTCCCTGGCGCTATCGTCGCGCCGTGCGGCCCAGTCGGCAAGCGCCGATTCGAGCCGTTGCCATTCCTCATCGGCACCAGGCAGCCCGGCACGCAGCACCTGTGGTCGGTCGGAAAAATGCCGAAGCAGGATGCCGCGCTCGCCGAGCGCCGAAAACAGCCCGGCCGCGTCCGGCATTTGAAGATAGCGAAACAGCGTCGTGCCACCGGCGACGGGAATCCCAAACCGGGCAAACAGCGCATCCAGCCGCGCGGCATCCTCCGCCAGCCGGCGCCGCATGTCAGCCTGCCAGCCGCTGTCGGCAAGCGCGCGGATGCCATATTCGAGCGCCGGACCGGCGACGGCCCAGGGTCCGAATTGCGTCTCCAACCTCTCGACCGCCAGCGTGTCGGAAAGTGCAAAACCGAGCCGCAGGCCGGCAAGGCCAAAGAACTTGCCGAAGGAGCGCAGCACGACGATGCCGCCCTGCCCGACATCGCCGGCCAGGCTTTCCACGTGCGGGCCGACATCCATGAAGGCTTCGTCGACCACCAGCAGCCCGCCCTTGGCGCGCAACTCCCCGGCAAGCAGCAGCAGCCTTTCCCGCGACACGACACGTCCATCGGGATTGTTGGGATTAACGACAATGGCAAGGTCAGCTGCGGCAAGCACCTCGACATCCTCGACCTCCGCCACCGCATGGCCGGCGATGGCGGCCACCCTGGCGTGTTCGGCATAGGTCGGCCCCAGCACCAACGCCCGGCCTGGGCTCACCAGCGAGGCGACGCGCGGCAACAGGATCTGCGTGCCCGGGGCTGCTGCAACATGCACCGCCGACGGCGCGCCATAGGCATCGGCGGCGACCTTAGCCAGTTCATGCAGACGCGCCACTTCCGGCAATCGCGACAGAGCGGTGGCGGGCAGATCGAAAAGCGGGTAGGAGTGCGGATTGATACCTGTCGAGAGATCGACGAAAGGCTGTGGCGCGTGGGGGAAGAGCGCGCTCGCCCGGCCAAGGGATCCACCGTGATCCACCGCAGCAATCGCTCCATCAGAAAGCTTCATGTCGGTCCTGATCGCTTTCCTGTCGCTGGCCATCGAACGCATCCTGGGCTACCCGGACTGGCTGTTCCGTGCCGTTGGCCATCCCGTCACCTGGTTCGGCAGGCTGATAGCCTTTCTCGACCTCCGGCTCAACCGCGACACTGATTCCGACGCGCGGCGTCGTCGCCGCGGCATGCAGGCGCTGCTGGTGATCGTGCTGGTGCCGGCGCTGATCGCCTTCATCGTGCAAATCCTGCTGTGGCAACTCTTTCCTGCCGGGATGATCATCACGGCGATCATGGCCTCGTCGCTGCTGTCGCAGAAGAGCCTCACCGAACATGTCGAAGCGGTGGCCGATGCGCTGGACACCGGCGGGCTGGCGCTCGGCCGTATTGCCGTCGCGCGCATCGTCGGCCGCGACCCCGAAAAGCTCGACCACGCCGGCGTCAGCCGCGCCGCGATCGAAAGCCTGGCCGAGAATTTCTCCGACGGCATCGTCGCGCCTGCCTTCTGGACCGGGGTCTGCGGGCTGGCCGGCGGTGTCGCCTACAAGGCCGCCAACACCGCCGATTCGATGATCGGCCACCGCACCCCGCGCCACGAGGCCTTCGGCCGGGCGGCGGCACGCTTCGACGACTGGATCAACCTGCCGGCCTCCCGGCTGACGGCGCTGTTGATCGTCGCTGCCGCCTTTCTTGTCCGCGACGCCGACCCTCGCAACGCTTGGGAAGCTGTGCGCCGCGACGCCAAAAAGCACCGCTCGCCCAATGCCGGTTGGCCGGAGGCGGCGATGGCAGGAGCGCTCGGCCTGGCGCTGGCCGGCCCGCGCAGCTATGGCGGCGTTGTCGTCGAGGATGCGTTCATGGGCGAAGGCGGCCGTCGCGAGGCGGAGAGCCTGGACATCAGGCGGGCGTTGAAACTCTACCAGGTCGCCGACTATCTGCTGATCGCGCTGTTCGGGTTGCTCTCGGCGGCGCTGATCGCGATGACGTTCTGAACGGTTCTTACCCTCCCCACAAGGGGAGGGTAACCCGGCTCAAAACTCAATCCCTTGCTGCGCTTTCACGCCCGCAGAAAAATGGTGCTTGGTCACGCCCATCTCGGTGACAAGATCCGCTGCCTCGACCAACGCCGGCTTGGCGTTGCGGCCGGTGACGACGACATGCAGGCCTTCGCGCCGCGCCTTTAGGGCCGCCACGACCTTGTCGAGATCGAGATAGTCGTAGCGCAGCGCGATGTTCAGTTCGTCCAGCACGACAAGGCTGATGGACGGATCGGCGATCAACTCCAGCGCCTTGGCCCAGGCTGCCTCGGCCGCCGCAATGTCGCGCTTCAGGTCCTGCGTTTCCCAGGTGAACCCCTCGCCCATCGTGTGCCAGATGACACGGTCGCCGAAAGCGGCGAAAGCATTCTTTTCGCCGGTGTGCCATTTGCCCTTGATGAACTGGACGACGCCGACCCGCTTGCCATAGCCGAGCATGCGCAACGCCAGGCCGAAGGCCGCCGTGGTCTTGCCCTTGCCGGGTCCGGTGTTGACGATGAGCAGTCCCTTCTCGACCGTCTTTTCGGCAACCTCGGCGTCCTGCACCGCCTTGCGCTTGGCCATTTTGGCACGGTGGCGTTCCTCGTCTTTTGCGTCGATGTCGGTCATTATTTCACCTTGAGCGGCAGCCCGGCCACCATCAATAGCACCGTATCGGCAATTGCCGCGACGTGCTGGTTGAGTCGCCCGGCAGCGTCGCGGAACCGGCGTGCCAGCGCATTGTCGGGCACGATGCCTTGCCCGACTTCGTTGGAGACCACGAACCACGGTCCGCGCGGCTGCGAAAGCACATCGGCGAGCCGCTGGCATTCCACCGCGAGATCATGGTCGGCCAGCATATGATTGGTCAGCCACAGCGTCAGGCAATCGACAAGCACCGGCTGGTTGTCGGGCAAGGCCTCGAGCGCGCCGGCGAGATCGAGCGGCGCATCGACGGTTGCCCAGCCCTCGCCGCGCCGCGACCTGTGTTGCGCGATGCGCTCACGCATCTCATCGTCATAGGCTTCAGCGGTGGCGATATAGACCCATGGCGGCGGTAGCGCCGTCGCCAGAGTTTCGGCATGCGCGCTCTTGCCGGAGCGCGCACCGCCGATGATGAAGGTCAAACTGCGATCAGGCAAAGCTGTCGCGCAGGCTGGTCGCCGTACCGGTGAAGCGTCCGCGCACCACACCGACAACCGCGCCGAGCACCAGCCAGAACACCAGATTGGTCACCGTCACCGCCACCACGAACTGGTGGTGCAGGCCTTCGGGGATCGGCGTCTCGAAGCTGTCCGGCTGCGGCGCGCCGACAATATGCGGCGCCACGATCAAGGCCACGGCCAGGATCGCCAGCGGCAGCGATTTGCGGAAGGCGATCAGGCCGAGACCGGCCGCGGTCGCCGCCACCGTTGCCCACCACCAGATCTGGCGCTGGGTGAGGTCGGCCGCCGGCATCGCCGGCAGTTCCGGCGGCAGGCCGAGGCCCGGCGCGAGCGTGAACACGGCAAAGCCGGCCAGACCCCAGAACACGCCCTGGCGCCAGTTGCCGATGCCGCCGGCGAATTCGGAAACCGCCACCAGGACCAGCGCGAAACCGATGCCGGTGACGATATTGGCCAGCACGCTGAAGGCGAAGCGTTCGAAGCCGTCGGCCGGCGCCCAGCCTTCGTCCTCCGCCGGCGCGGCTGCTTCAGCCGGTGCCGGTGCTGCGCTGCTCATGGCATTGGTGTCCTCAGCGTTGGCGGCGGGCGCCGCGGCATGCTCATGTTGATGGCCGCCGCCGGCCTGTTCGTAGACTTCCGCCTTCAGGATGAGCGGCACGGTTGCATAGGCCTGCATGCAGGCGAGAACGACGCCGGCCACGAGCCCGGCGATCGCCGCGACGAACACGACGTTGCGAAACAGATTCATGATGTCAGATCCTCGTCAGTGGCAGGGAAACGCCATCGAATGGCGATAGTCGTGCGCGGCATTGTGGACCGCATCGATATGCGAGAAGCCGACAACGCCGATGACGAAAATGCCCAGAAACGCGCTAAGCACGAGCTGCATGAAGCGCGACTGCGAGGAGACGGAAGCGCCGAGGGAGACGGAAGCGGTATTCATATCTTGTCCTTTCGCCCTCCACCCGAGGGCATCGAAGTCAGTTCCCTGTCGCCGGCAGGTCTCCTGGCTCGCGGATCAGCGCCCTTCCCCACCTTCCCGAAGAAAAATCCTCAGTGGCTTGGAGAGGACTACCGCACACAGTTGCGGGGGCAGCCACGGCATTGGGCAACAAGTCAGCCCTCACCGCATTCCCTCTTGGTCCCTAACGGAACCGACGACATGCGTGACTATAGGCTGAAACAGCCGCATCCGGCAAACCAAATTCCGCCGGCCAACAGCGCGAATGCGCCATGCGGCGTTACGGGTTCAAGGCGGTGATCCGCTCGGCAACCAGCCGCTGCAGCCGCCACAGATGGCGGTCGTGAATGCCGCGCTCCTCCAGATTCTTCACCGTGTTGTAGAGATAGTCGGCGCCCGACCCCCAGTGCCCGCAGGATGTGGCCAACCGCTCGACGACCTTCGCCTCGTCGAGCGGACCTGAATAGGTCAGGCCGTTGCGGTTGATGACGAAAGCCAGCGCCCTGAGCGGACCGGCCTCGCTTGCAAGCTTCAGCATGCGCGGCCGGTAGCTTGTCGGCTTCAGCGTGACTTCGCGCCGGAACAGCCGGCCCAGTTGGTGGCGTCGGTTGTCGTCGGCTAGCCGAAAGGCAACGCCTTTGCACTGGCCACCGCTGTCGAGCGCCATCATCAGGCCGGGGCTTTCCTTGGTGCCCCGCCAGCGCGTCATGTTCATGCAAAAGGAACGGTGCCAGCCGCGCGCCAGCGCAACACGCTCCTCGACATAATCGATTTCCGGTTTCCAGATCAGCGAGCCATAGCCGAAAAGCCACAGCGGTTCGGTGTCCGGAAGCTCGGCCTGCAATTCATCCAGCAGCGAATCATAGTCGCTGTCATCCAGATGCATCGAGTCTGGATCCGGCCCGGGGTCCCTGATCTCGCGCCAGCAACGCGCGACCAGCTCCGGCGTAAGCGACATCTGTCGTGCGGCCACGTTCCGAATCCCCCATATCCACGACATGATTATGCGCCGCGCCCCAAACCGGCAATGCGGCACCCTGATTGACAAACGATTTGCCGAGGTGTCGGCTGGTGTATCCCCAGAGGAAGCCAGCCATGCAACCCAATCCGAGCCAGCGCGATCCCTATAATGGCCTGACCCGGCTGGAGCCGACGCTGCCGTCTTCGGCCTATTGGGACGCCGGCGCATACCAGAGCGATCTCGACGCCATCTGGTACAAAAACTGGCTGCTCGTCTGCCGCGAGGCTGACCTTGCCCAGCCTTTGGCGTTCAGGACATTTCGTGTCGGCACGCAGGAAATCGTCGTGCTGCGCGACGACACCGGCGAACTGCGCGCCTTCCACAACACTTGCCGGCATCGCGGCTCGCAGCTTTGCCAGGAGAGCGAGGGCCGGCTGAAGGCGCGGCTCATCACCTGCCCCTACCACGCCTGGTCCTATTCGCTGCGCGGCGATCTGGTGCGCGTTCCCTCGAAATCGCTGCCCGACGGTTTCGACAAGGCCGATCATCCGCTCTACCGCGTGGCGCTCTCGGTCTGGCGCGGCTTTGTCTTCGTCAACCTGGAGGAGGACGCGGCCGGCTCGGCGCAGGCATCCTTCGATCCGGCTTCCGGCAACCTCGGCAACTGGCCGCTGGAAACGCTGGTATCAGGCCATGTCCTGCGCAAGGTGATGAACTGCAACTGGAAGATCTTTTGGGAAAACTTCAACGAGTGCCTGCACTGCCCTGGCGTCCACAAGGACCTGTCGCGGCTGGTGCCGATCTACGGCCGCGGTCTGATGAGCCGGCACGACGACCCCGACTGGGTTCGCCATGCCGACAATGACGCGCCGGAGTTTTCCGGCGGCTTGCGCGCCGGCGCCGAGACCTGGTCGCGCGACGGCCAGACGCATGGTCCCATATTCACCGGCCTAACGCTGGCCGAGCGTGCAGCCGGCCAGACCTATGCCACCAGCCTGCCATCGATGTTCATCGTCGGCCATGTCGATTATGTCCGCACCGTGCGCCTGACACCGCTCGACCCCGAGCAGACCGAACTCACCGCCGAGTGGCTGTTCGCGCACGAGGCGCTGGCTCAGACTGACATCGACAATGTCGTCGCCTTCGGCACCCAGGTGCTCGAGGAGGATGCGGCGATTTGCGAGATCAACCAGAAAGGTCTGCGCTCGATGCGCCACCAGGCCGGTGTGCTGATGCCCGAGGAGTACGACCTGCACCGCTTCCACAACTGGGTGCGCGAGCGGCATGCGGCGCTCTGATCAAGCGACTTCGGCAGATAGCGCCAGGTGACGAAGCCGCAGGCCGCGGCCAGCAGGCCGAGCGTGACGAAAACCGAGCCTAGGCCGAAAAACGCCAGCACCACCGAATAGACCAGTGGCGGCAAAAAGCGAATTCGGCCAAAGCCTTTCCGGCTCCGGCCTAAAGCGCCGCCTCATGCAGCCGCGACGCGAGCGATGCCAGCGCGGCCGGCCTTCTTTTGTCCGGTGCAACCGTGATAGTCGTCTTCAGGGGCTGAATCAGATTACGAGACCATGAGCATCCATACCGCACCTGTTCCGGATCAACCGAAGCGCATCGTCGCCATCGACGTCATGCGCGGCATCGCGCTGATCGCCATGGCCAGCTACCACTTCACCTGGGATCTCGAAAATTTCCACTACACCGATCCCGGCCTTACCGCCGTCGGCTGGTGGAAGATCTATGCGCGCTGCATCGCTTCGACCTTCCTGTTCCTGGTCGGCGTCAGCCTGTTTCTCGCCCATGGCAGGCAGGTCCGCTGGAACGGTTTCTGGAAGCGCTTTGCCATGGTCGCGGTGGCGGCGGCCGCCATATCGGCGGTCACCTATTTCTTGACGCCGGACAGCTTCATCTTCTTCGGCATCCTGCACGAGATCGCGCTGGCCAGCCTGCTCGGCCTTCTGCTCCTGCGGCTGCCGGCGCTGCTGACGATGGTCGTGGCGGCGGTGGTGATCGCAGCGCCCCTCTATCTCCGATCCGAAGCCTTCGATCATCCGGTGTTATGGTGGGTCGGCCTGTCGGCAATCAACCCGCGCTCCAACGACTATGTGCCGCTATTTCCCTGGTTCGGCGCCGTGCTTGTCGGTATCGCTACGGCAAAACTAGCCTCCACCACCGGCGTTCTGGCGCGGCTGGCGACGCTGACGCCTGGAAGCTGGGCCAAGCCGTTCACCTTCATCGGCCGCCACAGCCTGGCGTTCTACCTGATCCACCAGCCGCTGCTGTTCGGCTGTGTCTGGCTGTTCTCGCAAATCTCGCCGGCGCCGGTCGAGACAAGGGAAGTGGTCTTCCTCAAGGAATGCCAGGTATCCTGCGAACAGCAGCGCGACACGGAGTTCTGCGCCAGCTATTGTGTGTGCATGCTGGACACGCTGCAAGGCGAGGCAGCATTCGACCGGCTCTACAATGGCGACCAGACCCCGGAGTTCAAGGCGCATCTGAGCGACCTTGCCGGCATCTGCACCGCCAAGACGAAGGAGAGCCCGATGACGCAGGGAGGGCAACAATGACCGACAAGCTGCCGGCAAAAGCTGGGCCATCGAAATCAGGGCTGATTCCATGGCCGCCACTGATCTACTGCGCCGCCATCGCCATCAGCGTCGTGCTCGGCCTCTTCTATCCCCTGCCCTGGATCGGCGACCTCCTCGGCGACCTCCTGTTCGCGGCCGGCTTTGTGGTGCTGTTTGCCGTCGCCGCGCTCTGGTTCACCGCCATCCGCGCCATGATGCGCGCCAGGACCACGATGAATCCCAATGGCGTGCCGGAGCATCTGGTGACGTCAGGCCCGTTCGGCGTCACCCGCAACCCGATGTATCTCGCCAACACGCTGATGCTCATCGGCGTCGCCTTCGTTTCAGGGATCGTATGGTTCCTGCCGCTGGCCCTGATCGCAGCCTTCGCCACCCAAAAGGTCGCGATCGAAAAAGAGGAGAAGGTACTGGCCGCCAAATTCGGCAAGAAGTACCGCGACTACGCCAAACGGGTTCGGCGCTGGATCTGAGACGGAGCGGCTCTCGGACCAAAGGCGATCGCTCGAGTTCGGATTGATAATTCAGCGAACGTTAGCGCTGCCCCTCATTGTCCTGCCGGACATTTCTCCCCGTATAGTGACGGGGAGAAAGGGCCCTTTGGCTGAAGGTTTCGCCAATTGTCTGCGTTGCAGAAAGCGCCGGCGCCTCGTTCAGCCCCTCCCCGTCACTATACGGGGAGAAGGTCCCGGCAGGGGGATGAGGGGCAGCACCGACCTTCGGAAGTTTGAACCAATAGCCTGCGCAGCGACCCTCAGGTATTAACCCCCAGCTCCACCAACCGCTCGACACAAGACTCCTCCGCCTGGTCGAGTTCCGCCAGCGTCTCCTCAAGGTCGCGCCGCTTCTGGCGCAAATCCTCGCGCTTTTCCTCGATGCGCTTGATCATCAGGTTGAGTTGACCGACCTCGCCGGGCGGCTCCTTGTACATCTGGATGATTTCGCGGATCTCGTTGATCGAGAAGCCGAGCCGTTTTCCGCGCATGATCTGGCGGATCAGATGCCGGTCCGAAGGGCGAAACAGCCTGGTGCGGCCGCGCCGCACCGGTTGCACCAGCCCCTCATCCTCGTAAAAGCGCAGTGTGCGCGTCGACACATCGAATTCGCGCGTCAGCTCGGTGATCGTATAATATTCCCGCATCATTGCTCCAAATGCCGGAACATGAGTCAGCGGCCGCCTGCGCGGCACCTCCCCCAATTCCGATCAACCCGCTCCATACCGGACTCGGCAGGAAGCCCCGACGCAGCGTCGCACGGCATTTACGTAAAAGTCAATTGACAGCACCATGCCCTGTTTCGTCAGGGGACGGCGAACCACCAGGTGGCGAGCCCCAGAAACGCAAAGAAGCCGACGACGTCGGTGACCGTGGTGACGAAGACCGCCGACGCCACCGCCGGGTCGATCTTGAACCGGTCGAGCAGCAGCGGGATCAGGATGCCGGCAAGGGCTGCCACGAACATGTTGATGATCATAGCAGCCGCAATGATGCCGCCCAGATTGGGATCGCGGAACCACGCCGCCGCGACGATGCCGATCAGCACAGCGAAAATGATGCCGTTGATGGAGCCCACGCCCATCTCGCGGCGGATGATGCGGCCGGCATTGTAGATGTCGAGGTCCTTCGTCGCCAGCGCCCGCACCGTGACGGTCATGGTCTGCGACCCCGCATTGCCGCCCATGCCGGCTACGATCGGCATCAGCACGGCCAGCGCCACGATATGCTCGATGGTGCGGTCGAACAGGCCGATCACCGACGCTGCCAGGAACGCCGTCAACAAATTGACCAGCAGCCAGGGAACGCGCGAGCGCGAGGTCGACAGAATGCTGTCGGACAGCTCTTCGTCGCCGACGCCGCCCATGCGCAGCAGATCTTCTTCCGCCTCCTGCTGGATGACGTCGACGACGTCGTCGATGGTCAGCACGCCGACCAGCCGCTCGTTCTCGTCGACGACGGCGGCGGAGAGCAGATCGTATTGCTCGAATTCCCGCGCCGCCTCTTCCTGGTCCATGGTGGCCGGAATGGCATGCCTGGTCTCATGCATGACCTCCCCGACCTTGGTCGCGCGCTTGGTGCGCAGGATCTGGTCGAGGTCGATGGCGCCGAGCAGCTTGAAGCTCGGATCGATGACGAAGATCTGGCTGAAGCGCTCGGGCAAGTTCTTGTCTTCGCGCATGTAGTCGATGGTCTGGCCGATGGTCCAGAACGGCGGTACCGCGACGAACTCGGTCTGCATGCGGCGACCGGCTGTCTCTTCAGGATAGTCGAGCGAACGGCGCAGCCTGATCCGCTCTGTGAACGGCAGTTGCGACAGGATCTCGTCCTGGTCTTCCTTCTCGAGGTCTTCGAGAATGTAGACCGCGTCGTCGGAATCGAGGTCCTGCATGCCCTGGGCAATTTGCTCATTGGGCATATTGTCGACGATATCGCGGCGGATCGCCTCGTCGACCTCGGTCAGCGCCGAAAAGTCGAAATCGGCGCCGAGCAGTTCGACCAAAGCGCGGCGCTGTTCGGGATGCAGCGCTTCGAGCAGGTCGCCGAGTTCCGACTGGTGCAGGTCGTCGACTTCGCGCTTCAGCGTCAGCGTGTCGCGATCGGCGATGGCGGCGCCGATCTGGGCCAGGAACGACGACAGAACGACGCCGTCCTCGTCATAGATGTCGGCGTGGGCTTCGTCAGCGGCTTTGGCGCCGCTCGTTTGTTCGTCCTGGCTTTCCACCAGCGCCTCCCGCCATCATCCCTTGGGAAAAGGTGTCCGTCAGGTCTAGACCATGATCTTGAAAACTGGAAACCGGTTTTGGGTCCGGCGCTCGAACAAAAGTAGATAGGGCCGCAACACGATTCGACAACGCAAGCTGTCGCTCTAACGCACGGGAATTTCAAGCGAAATGCCCGCTTGGCCGTCGGCGCCGGTTTGCGCCGATGCGATGGTGTCACCAGGCGCCAAGCCGGTGCATTTCATCAAAACAGGATGCGTTCCGGCTTAAGGCAGCGCGACAGCGCATGTCGCTGGGGAAAGAGCACCCCCGCACGGTTGGGGCAGAATTGTCATGATGCAGGTCCAGGCAATGGCCGGACCCGCCCAGGCCACAACCAGAACAGCCGGAAGCCCTTGAAGATCAGGTCACAGACAGTGAAGGCAATCGAGGAACGGCGCGTGCGCGTGGTCGTCGCCGAACGCAATCCGCTCGTGATATCGGCGCTGCGCGAAATGCTGGACTGCGACGGGCGGTTCGAGCTCCTGGCCTGCGTGCAAAGCGGCAGGCATTTCCTCGAACTGGCAGCGGAAGGCGAATTCGACGTCGCCGTCATCGGCTGGAAGCTCGCCGATATGGACGGCGCCGATGTGCTGGCCGAGGTTCACAGCCGCAAGCTCGGCGTGCGCATCGCGGTGTTCTCCAACGACCATGACATCGGCATTCTGAAGCAGTGCGTGCGGCTCGGTGCCCAGGGCTACTGCTTCCAGTTCGACGATCCGTCGATCATCTTCGAGACTATCCTGGCGGTCGCGCATGGGCGCATCTGCATCCCCTATATCGACATCAACAAGGTCAACGACACGCCCTTGTCGCAGCTCACCGTGCGCGAGCGCGAGCTGCTGGCGGTGCTGTCCGACGGCTGGACCAATTTGCAGATCGCAACGCGGACGGGGATTTCCGAGAACACGGTGAAATACCACCTCAAGAATCTCTACGACAAGCTCGACGTCCGCAACCGGGCGATGGCCGTCGCACTTTATGCGCGCGAGAGGCGTACCCAGAAGCAGCCTTTCGGGTAGGGCAAGCGACAGGCCGCGGGTAGGCCAACCGGGTAGGCCGCCCCCACCCGCACGCGGCAAGATGTTACCCGGCAAGGTGTTGTTGCCTTTAGCCGCCGAAACGAAACTCCCCATCACCGCTTTGCTGGATCAGGAGGAGTTCGCATCATGGCCGGTTTCACCCATCTTTTCATTCCCGGACCGACCAACATTCCCGAACAGGTCCGGCAGGCGATGAACCTGCCGATGGAGGACATGCGCGCCGCATCCTTCCCCGATCTCACCTTGCCGCTGTTCGAAGACATCAAGAAGGTGTTCAAGAACGAGACCGGCCGCGTCTTCATCTACCCCTCCTCCGGCACCGGCGCCTGGGAAGCGGCGATGACCAATGTGCTCAGCCCCGGCGATCGCGTGCTGATGTCGCGCTTCGGCCAGTTCTCGCATCTGTGGGTCGACATGGCCGAACGCCTCGGCTTCGAGGTCGATGTCATCGACTGCGAATGGGGAACCGGCGTTCCGCTGGAGCTCTATGCCGAGCGGCTGAAGGACGACAAGGCGCACCGCATCAAGGCGGTCTTCTGCACCCAGAACGAGACGGCGACCGGCGTGACCAGCGACGTCGCCGGCTGCCGTGCCGCGCTCGACGACGCCAACCACCCTGCCCTGCTCTTTGTCGACGGCGTCTCGTCGATCGGCTCGATCGATTTCCGCCAGGAAGAATGGGGCGTCGACTGCGCCGTCAGCGGCTCGCAGAAAGGTTTCATGCTGCCCGCCGGCCTCGGCTTCCTCTCCGTCAGCCAGAAGGCGCTGGCGGCGTCGCGGACAGCCACCCACAGGCGTTGCTTCTTCTCCTTCGAAGACATGATCCGCGTCAACGACACGGGCTATTTTCCTTATACGCCGGCTACACAGCTGCTGCGCGGCCTGCGCGCCTCGCTCGACCTGATCGCCGAGGAAGGGTTGGAGAACATCTTCGCCCGTCACCATCGCCTCGCCGAAGGCGTGCGCAAGGCGGTCGATGCCTGGGGCCTGAAACTCTGCGCCAAGGCGCCGAAATGGCACTCCGATACGGTCAGCGCCATCCTGGTTCCCGAAGGCATCGACAGCGGCGATGTGGTCAAGCGGGCCTACCAGAAGTACCAGACGTCGCTTGGTGGCGGCCTCAACAAGGTGATGGGCAAGGTCTTCCGCATCGGCCATCTCGGCTGGCTGAACGAAGTGATGGTGCTCTCCTCGCTGTCGGCAGCCGAAATGGCGCTGCTGGACTGCGGCGTCAGGCTGGCGCCCGGCTCCGGTGTCGGCGCCGCCATCCAGTATTTCCGCACCTCGGCCGCCGTGCCGGTCGCCGAAGCCGCCTGAGGGAGCGCACGATGAGCCACACCATCAACCATCTGAAGAAGCTCCGGCTGCAGCGCAGCGAGCTGGCGGTTCCCGGCTCCAGCCCGGAGATGATCGACAAGGCGGCCAACAGCGCCGCCGACTTCATCTTCCTCGACATCGAGGACGCGGTCGCGCCGCCCGACAAGGAGCGCGCCCGCAAGAACATCATCCAGGCGCTGAACGACATCGACTGGCGCGCCAAGGGCAAGACCGTTTCGGTGCGCATCAACGGCCTCGACACCCACTACATGTATCGCGACGTCGTCGACGTCATGGAGCAGGCCGGCGACCGACTGGATACGATTTTGGTGCCGAAGGTCGGCGTGCCGGCAGACCTCTATATGGTCGAGGCCATGGTCAACCAGATCGAGATAGCCAAGGGTTACAAGACCCGCGTCGGCCTCGAAGCGCTGATCGAGACCGCGCTCGGAATGGCCAATGTCGAGGCCATTGCCGCGACGCCCGGCCGGCTGGAAGCCATGCATTTCGGCGTCGCCGACTATGCCGCAAGCTGCAAGGCGCGCACCGTCAACATTGGCGGGCTCAACCCCGACTATCCCGGCGACCAGTGGCATTTTGCGCTGTCGCGCATGACCGTCGCCTGCCGCGCCTACGGCCTGCGCGCCATCGACGGACCATTCGGCGACTTCTCCGATCCGGAAGGCTATGTCGCCGGCGCCAGGCGCGCTGCGGCCCTCGGCATCGAAGGCAAATGGGCAATCCACCCTTCGCAGATCGCGCTCGCCAACGATGTCTTTTCGCCGCCTGAAAAAGAGGTCACGCGCGCCAGGCGCATCCTCGAAGTGCTGAAGGAGGCGGAGGCGCAGGGCAAGGGAGCGGCAGCGCTGGACGGCAAGATGATCGACGCCGCGTCGGAACGCATGGCGCGCAATGTTCTGGTGGTCAACGAAGCCATCGAACGCGCCCGCCAAGCGCGCGTCGCCACGCACTGACTGTTTTGGGAGGAACAAATGGACATTCACGAATATCAGGCCAAGGAACTGCTGGCGCGCCATGGCGTGCATGTGCCGCGCGGCGGGCTGGCCTACAGCCCTGAGCAGGCGACTTACCGGGCGCGCGAGATCGGCGGGGCCAAATGGGTGCTGAAGGCGCAGGTGCATTCCGGCGCGCGCGGCAAGGCCGGCGGCATCAAGCTCTGCGCCAATGACGAGGAAATCTCCAACGCCGCCGAGGCCATGCTCGGCCGCAAGCTGGTGACCCAGCAGACCGGCCCGCGCGGCAAGCTGATTTCGCGCCTCTACCTCGAGGAAGCCGTCGATATCGCGCAGGAGCTCTATGTCGGCTTCGTCCTCGACCGCAAGGAAGAGCGCGTCATGATCGTGGCCTCGGCCGCCGGCGGCATGGAGATCGAGGACATCGTCGAAAAGGCGCCCAATTCCATCCTGCGCACCTCCGTCGATCCCGGCGTCGGCATGCAGCGTTTTCAGGCACGCGAAATCGCCTTCGGGCTCGGCCTCGACCACAATCTGATCGGCAAGGCGACCGAAACCATCTTCAGTTGCTACCAGGTGTTCCGCGACTACGACGCCTCGATGCTGGAGATCAATCCGCTGGTGGTGACCCGCGACGGCAATCTGATCGCGCTCGACGCAAAAATGTCGTTCGACGAGAACGCGCTGTTCCGGCGGCCGGAAATCTCCGAGCTGCGCGACAAGAGCCAGGAAGACCCGCGCGAAACCTTCGCCAGCGACCGCGGCCTCTCCTATGTCGGCCTCGACGGCAATATAGGCTGCATCATCAATGGCGCCGGTCTCGCCATGGCCACCATGGACATGATCAAGATCGCCGGCGGGGAGCCGGCTAACTTCCTCGACATCGGTGGCGGCGCCTCGCCCGAGCGGGTGGCAAAATCCTTCCGCGCCGTGCTCGGCGACAAGAATGTCGAGACCATCCTGGTCAACATCTTCGCCGGCATCAACCGCTGCGACTGGGTCGCCGAGGGCGTCATCAAGGCGATCCGCGAGGTCGGCGTCAACGTGCCGCTGGTGGTCAGGCTTTCCGGCACCAGGGCCGAGGAAGGACGCCGCATCCTGGCCGATTCCGGCGAGGCGGTGATCGTTGCCGACACGCTGGCCGAAGCCGCCGAAAAAGCCGTCGCCGCATGGCGCGCGGCCGCAAAGAAGAAAAAAGCAGCCTGAGGGAGGTCGATAAAATGGCAATTCTGCTCAACCGCAGCACGCGCGTCATCGTGCAAGGGTTTACCGGCAAGATCGGCAGTTTTCATGCCGACGACATGAAGCGCTACGGCACCAAGCTGGTCGGCGGCGTCACCCCCGGCAAGGGCGGCCAGAAGCATCTTGGCCTGCCCGTCTTCAACACGGTCAAGGGCGCGGTGCGCGAAACCCGCGCCGAGGCAAGCATCGTCTTCGTGCCGCCGCCCTTTGCCGCCGATTCGATCATGGAAGCGGCCGACGCCGGCATAAAACTTTGCGTCTGCATCACCGACGGCATCCCTTCGCAGGACATGATGCAGGTCAAGCGCTACATGATGCGTTACCGCTTTGAGGACCGCATGCGGCTGATCGGCCCGAACTGCGCCGGCGTGATTACGCCCGGACAGGCGCTGATGGGCATCATGCCCGGCTCGATCTACCTCCCCGGCCGCGTCGGCATTGTCGGCCGCTCGGGCACGCTCGGTTACGAGGCGGCGTCACAGATGAAGTCGCTCGGTATCGGCGTGTCGACCAGCGTCGGCATCGGCGGCGATCCGATCAACGGCTCGTCGTTCAAGGACATGCTGAAACTGTTCGAACAGGATGACGACACCGACGCCGTTGTCATGATCGGCGAGATCGGCGGACCGCAGGAAGCCGAAGCCGCGATCTGGGCGCGCGACAATATGAGGAAGCCCCTCATCGCCTACATCGCCGGCCTCTCCGCTCCGAAAGGCCGCCGCATGGGCCATGCCGGCGCCATCATCTCGGCCTTCGGCGAGTCGGCGCAGGAGAAGGTCGAGATCCTGAAGGAAGCCGGCGTCACCATCGTGCCGACGCCGTCGTCCTTTGGTGAGGTGGTGGCCGACACGCTGTTGCGGATGAAGAAGGCGGCGTGAGGCCGCCGGGCGAAGCTCGCATAAAGCAATGTGACGTTGAAGGTTGGCGCCAGGCATCGCCAACCCTTTCGATGGGCAGGATATCCGATGAAACCGCGTTTGATTGTCACCCGCAAATGGCCGGCGCCCGTCGAAGCGATCCTCGCCGAACGCTTCGACACGACGTTCAACACCAGCGATACGCCATTGAGCCCGGCCGCGATGACGTCCGCCTTCGCCGATTATGACGCGATCCTGGCGACGGTCAGCGACCGCTTGCCTGACGCGGTGTTCCCCGGCAGCGCTGCCCGCACCCGGATCATCGCCAATTTCGGCGTCGGCTTCAGCCATATCGATGTCGAGGCCGCCCGCAACCGCTCCATCGTGGTGACCAACACGCCGGGCGTGCTGACCGATTGCACCGCCGACCTGGCGCTCAGCCTGATATTGGCTGTCGCGCGCCGGACCGGTGAAGGCGAGCGCCAGTTGCGGGCTGGAGAATGGCGCGGCTGGTCGCCGACGCACATGGCCGGCGCGAAAGTGTCGGGCAAAACCCTTGGCATTGTCGGCATGGGCCGCATCGGCAAGGCAACCGCCAGGCGCGCCCATTTCGGCTTCGGCATGAAGATCGTGTTCTTCAATCGCTCAGCTGTCGACGATGAGGAGACGCGCGCCATGGGCGCGGTCCAGATGCAGACTATGGAAGGGCTGCTCACGGCATCCGACTTCGTGTCGCTGCACTGTCCGGGCGGCGCGGAAAACCGCCATCTCATCGATGCCCGCAGCCTGCGCCTGATGAAACCTGGCGCGTTCCTGATCAATACGGCGCGCGGCGATGTCGTCGACCAGGATGCCCTGATCGGCGCACTGGAAAGGCGTGAGATCGCCGGCGCCGGCCTCGACGTCTTTGCCGAGGAGCCGGCCGTTCCGGAAGCGCTCAAGCGGTTGGAAAACGTCGTGCTCTTGCCGCATCTCGGCAGCGCGACCGAGGAAACGCGCGTGGCGATGGGTATGAAGGTGGTGGAGAACCTGACCGCCTTCTTCGAGGGTCGCCCGGTCCCCAACCGGGTTGCTTGAAAGCCGGGCGCAGCCCTCGGCCCGGGAGGAAAGCGTTTTGGAACAGAGCAAACCCATCAAGTTTCGCGAGGACGAGCGCAGCCTGCTGTTGCGGCTGCTGCTCAAGGTCGCCAGCGCGCGTGAGCCCGAGATCGCCGCCGTTTTGAGCGGGCGCAGGTCGCTTGTCTCGCTTGCCCCGGAACAGCGCATCCCGGCATTGCAGGCAAGCGGCGTCTGGTTCCAGTTGCTGGCGATCGCCGATGAATTGCTGGCCATGCGCACGCGCCGCGAGCTCGAACAGGGCGCGGGCGCCGACGACGTGCCGGGCTCCTTCGCCAGCGTGATCGCGCAGATGGCGGCGAACGGTCGCTCGGCAGCGGACGTGCAGGCCGCGCTCAATGAACTCTGCGTCGGCCCGACCATGACCGCGCACCCAACGGAGGCCAAACGCGTCACGGTTCTGGAGATCCACCGCCGCATCTACCGCAAGCTGACCGAGCTCGACCAGCCGCGCTGGGCCCCGCGCGAACGCGATCTGTTGGTCGCCGATCTTGAAAGCGAGATCGAGCTTCTGTGGATGACGGGCGAGCTCAGGCTGGAGCGCCCAACGGTCGAACGCGAAATCGCCTGGGGCCTGCATTTCTTCCGTGAAGTCATTTTCGAGGCGACGCCGCAGCTCTACGGCAAGCTGCAGGACGCCTTCCAGCGTCACTATCCCGGAGAGCCGGTCAGGATCCCCTCCTTCATGCGCTATGCCTCGTGGATCGGCGGCGATCGCGACGGCAATCCGAACGTGACCGCCGCCATGACCGCCAATGCCCTGGCCGAATACCGGAACACCGCCATTGGCTGGTACCTGACGCAAATGCAGCGGTTGGTGACGGTGCTCAGCGCCAGTTCAAACGTCGTCGACCTTCCGGCCAGCTTCGCGCCGATTCTGCAAAGGGCACTCGACAAGAGCGGACAGGGGCACGACATCGCCGCCCGCAACCCTGACGAGCCGCTTCGCCAGTTCGCCTCGGCCGTGTTGGCCCGGCTTGTGGCCACGCGCGACGGCGGGGTCGCCGCCTACCCCTCGGCGGAGGCGTTTGGTGCTGATCTCCGCGGTCTGGCTTCTGTCCTCGAAGCGATCGGAGGGCGCGCGGTCGCCCGGCGTTTCGTCCAGCCGCTGCTGTGGCAGGTCGCAAGCTTCGGCTTCCGGACGGTCTCGCTCGACATCCGGCAGAACTCCACGGTCGTCAACCGGGTGCTGGCCGAGCTTTTTGCCCTGGAAGACCCGGTCATGCCAGGCACGCCGCAATGGTCGGCGCGCATCCGCGCAGCCCTTGGCCAAAGCGAGCGGCTGGAGATCGACGCGGACCGGCTGTCGCCCGAGGCAAGGGAACTGCTTGCGACATTCTCGGTCATCGCGAACCAGATCGCCGGCGCCGATAGCCATGCGGTGGGCTGTTTCATCCTCAGCATGACCCGCTCGATTGACGATCTGCTCGCGGTCTATCTCCTGGCGCAATATTGCGGTCTCTCGACCGCGCCCGGCAGTGACGGCACGATCAGGCTGCGGATCGTGCCCTTGTTCGAAACCATCGCCGATCTGCAGGCAGCCCCCGGCATCCTGAACGGATTTTTCGAAATTGCCCTGGTGCGGCGCACGGTGCGGGATTTCGGCGCGCGCCAGGAAATCATGCTCGGCTATTCGGATTCCAACAAGGACGGCGGTTTCCTCGCCTCCAATTGGGAACTGGCCAAGGCGCAAAAGCGGCTCGCTGCCGTCGGCCGCAAGCACAAGGTCAGAATCAGCTTCTTTCACGGCCGTGGCGGCTCCGTCAGCCGTGGCGGCGCGCCGACCGGCCGGGCGATCGCGGCACAACCGGCAGGTACGGTCACTGGGTCCATGCGGGTGACGGAACAGGGCGAGGTCGTATCGTCGAAATTCGCCAATCGCGGCACCGGCCTCAACCAGCTCGAAATCCTCGCCGCTGCCGTTCTGGCTCACAGTGCCGGAGCGCCGGGCGACGCCGAAACCAGGCAGACACCCGAGTTCGACGAAGCGCTGGAAGCGCTGGCCGGCATGTCGCAGGCTTCCTATGCCAGACTGATGGCGGAGCCCGGCTTCCTCGACTATTTCAACCAGGCGAGCCCGGTCGCGGAACTGGGGCTCCTGAAAATGGGCTCACGGCCGGAGCGCCGTTTCGGCGCCAACGGCATTGCCGACCTGCGCGCCATTCCCTGGGTGTTCGCCTGGAGCCAGAACCGTCATCTGCTGACCGGCTGGTATGGCATCGGCAGTGCGCTGAGTTCCTTCGTCACGGTGCGCGGCGATGCCGGGCGAGACCTTCTGGCGCGCATGTTCGAACATTCGCGCTTCTTCCGTCTGATCGTCGACGAGGCGGAGAAGACGCTCTACCAGTCCGACATGGAGATCGCGCGGCTCTATGCCGGCCTGGTGTCCGACAGCGATGCGTCGCAACGGATTTACACCCGCATTCTCGCCGAATACGAGTTGACCCGACGCCTGATCCGCGACCTCACCGGAGGCGACCTCTCGGTGCGCTTTCCGATGTTCAAGCGGCGCTTCGACAGCCTGCGGCGCCAGATGGACGACATTCACCGGCTGCAGGTCGATCTGCTGCGTGAAGTGCGATCAGGCGCGGCGGATCAAAAGCGGTCGACCGACGCCCTGCTCGTCTCGATCAATTGCATCTCGGCTGGCCTTGGGTGGACGGGATAGGCCCGGTTTGAGCCGAGCTACCGACGTCATCGTCCGAGACTGACCGACCACGCGGCGCGGACGAGCGGCCTGAACGACTGTGCTCTGGGTCCCTCACATACGCCCGCGCGCGCCGTCCGGATCATAGGGAGAGTCGGCGATTACCCGTGCCGGGCGCCGCTCGCCAAGAATTGAAACCTCCAACCCTGTCCCGGGCGTGCCAAGCTCCAGCGGCAGCAGCGCCAACGCTATGTCGTGGCCAAACGTGTAGGAGTAGCCCGCTGACGTGACGCGACCAACAAGGCTGCCGTCGCGATAGACGCCCTCATAGGCAAAGGCGCTCGCCCCATCCGTGTCGATCGACAGCGTGACGATCCGGCGTGCGGCGCCCTGCTCTTGCTTCGCGGCCAGAGCGGCGCGGCCAATGAAGTCTCCCTTGTCGAGCCTCACGAAGCGGTCGAGACCGCTCGCCCAGGCCGACAGTTCGAGGTTCATGTCGCGGTACATGGCGCGAAAAGACTTGTCGAGACGCAGCGATTCCAGCGCCTGCAGCCCGACCAGCCTGAGCCCGTGCGCCTCACCTGAGGCCAGAAGTGCATCCAGCAAATGCCGCTGGTAGCAGAGCGGATGATAGAGCTCCCAGCCGAGCTCGCCCGAATAGTTGACGCGCATCAATCGCACGTCGCTGGCGAGGGCGACGGTCGCCGACTGCACGCTGAACCAGGGGAAAGCCTCGTTCGACAGATCGATCTCCGTCAGCGGCTGCAGGACGTCGCGCGCCTTGGGCCCGACCACGGTGAAGCTGCCGCGATCGTTGGTGACATTGCACAATTGCACGCTGCCGTCCTTCGGCAGCAGCCGGTTGAGGTCGTCGTAGTTCCAGCGCTCGGCGCGCGGCGTCGAGACGAGGTAGAACAGGTCGCTCCGTAGCCGCGCCACGACATACTCGGCCTGCACACCACCGGCCGGCGTGAGATGGTGGGCGAGCGCGATGCGGCCGGGGCGCGGCAAGCGATTGGCGAGTATCCCGTCGAGCCAGCGCTCGGCACCCGGGCCGCCGACCTCGAACTTCGTCATCGGCGTCATTTCGACCAGGCCGACGGCTTGCCGGACAGCCTGGACCTCCTCGCCGACATAGGTGCCCTTGGCGGTCCAGCGCCAGCTATAGGAATTGCGGGCCTCGACGCCCGAAGGTGCGAACCAGCTCGGCATTTCCCAGCCGTTCAGCACATCCCACACAGCACCGAGCTGGCTGAGGCGATCGTAGGACGGAGCTGTTTTCTGCGGTCGTGCGGCCGGCATGTCCTGGCCCGGATAGTGCTGTGTTGCATGGGTGCCCCAGGCTTCCCGAACCTTCTCCCGGGTCCAGTTCTTGTTGGCATGGTCGCCGAAGCGCCGCGGATCCAGTTCTGCGGTGTCGATGCTGTTGCCGCCTTCGACAATCCGCTCGGAAAGGTAATGGCCGATCGTTCCGCCCCACAGGATGCCGCCCGGAACGCCTTCGGCGAGCCAGACATTCTGGAGCCCCCAGGCCGGCCCCATCAACGGCAGCTCATCGGCCGTCATCTGGAACGGTCCGCGTACATTTCTCTTGATGCCGGTGCGCCCGAGCGCGGGCACGAGTTCCGTCGCCCGTTCCCAGTTCCAGGACACGGCGTCGAAATCCTCATCGAGCAGGTCGGCGCCGAACCATTCCGGCACGCCGTTCTCGGCGAACAGCTTGAGCTGTTCGGTGCGCTCGTAGGGGCCGAACAGCAGCCCGTCCCCTTCTTCACGCAGGTAGCCCTCGTAACCCTCGTCCCTCAGGATCGGCATTTCCGGAAGACCCTGCCGCTTGCGCTCCACCACTTCGGGCACCGCGTCGGTGATCCAGTACTGATGCACGATCGGAATTGCCGGAATGTCGAGGCCCAGCATGGCGCCGGTCTGGCGTGCATAATTGCCGGTGGCGAGGATTACGTGTTCGCAGACCATGTCGCCGCGGGAGGTTCTGACCTTCCACTCGCCGCCCGGCATCCGCTCGAACCCTGTCACTTCGGTGCCAAGATGGATCTTCGCGCCGAGGTCGCGTGCGCCCTTGGCCATGGCCTGGGTCACGTCGGCGGGCGCGATGTGACCGTCATCGGGGTGATAGAGAGCGCCCAGCATGCCGCTATTGTTGAGCAGCGGCCAGATTTCTCGCGCCTCGGCGGGCGATACGATCCGCGCCCTAATGCCCTGAACCTCGGCGACGTCGATATAGCTGCGGTATTCGTCGAGCCTGTCGCGCGTGTTGGCGATGCGCAGTTGGCCGCATTTGTGCCAGCCGACCTTCTGACCGGTTTCAGCTTCGAGGCCCTCATAGATCTCAATGGATTTGGCGATCATCCGGCCGATGTTGAGACTGCGGGCGTAGGAGGGTATCAGCCCCGCCGCATGCCATGTCGAACCGGCAGTGAGCTGCGTCCGCTCGAGCAACGCGACATCGCTCCAGCCGCGCTTCGCCAAGCCGTAAAGAATACCTGCGCCGACACAGCCGCCACCGACGACCACCGCACGAAAATTACCCAACATACGTGATGCCCCTGGATGAAATTGTCATGGGCACTATAGGTAAGCGCGACACCGTCGGTCACGCCATTTGCGACGCCGACGTGGCGGTTGGTATCCTTCCTTCGGTGGGTAGTGGCCGAGACACTATCGTGGATGAAGAAGGCCGCCCCGAGCAGCGGCCTCCGAGTTCGACCGCCTCAGGCGGCCCGGACTTCAGGCGGCCTTGTCGGTCGCGGGCTTCGCAACCTTGGTGCGGGTGGCGCTGCGGCGGCCGTCGACGCTGACCGGAACGTCGCCGTCGACTGTGGCGCGACGCACGACCCGGTGTTGATCGCCATAGTCGTTGACTGCGTAGTGCTGGGTGGCCCGGTTGTCCCAGATCGCCACATCGCCGGCTTTCCAGCGCCAGCGGACGGTGTTCTCCGGCGCGGTGACATAGGACTGGAACACCTGGTAGAGCCGCGCTGAATCGCTCTTGGAAAGACCGACCAGCCTTTGCACGAAATTGCCGAGCAGCAACGAGCGTTCGCCTGTTTCGGGATGGACGCGGACAACGGGATGCTCGGTCTCGTAGACCGTCGAGGTGAAGACCTCCTCAAAATGCTTCTTTTCCGCGGCGCTCGCGCGCGGCCGCACGGCGGCATAATCGTAGACGTTGCTGTGAACCGCCCAGAGATTGTCCGCGAGCAGCTTCAACGGCTCGGGCAGGTCCTGGTAGGCCGCGGCGGTGTTCGACCAGATGGTGTCGCCGCCGATGGGCGGTATGACGACGCCGCGAAGAACGGAGAATTTCGGATAGGCGTCAACGAAGGTGACGTCGGTGTGCCATTGGTCGGCGCGACCGCCGCCACAGCTCGAATCGAGCTCGAGAATGGACGCCGTTCCCTTGACGGGACCCTGGGTCGGATGCGGAACAAGGTCGCCGAGACGATGCGCGAAGCGCTCCTGCTCGGCATCGTCGAGATGCGCCTGATTGCGGAAGAACACCACCTTGTGCCGCAACAGGATCTGGTTGATCGCCGCGACCGTCTGCTGCGGCAGGTCGCCGGAAAGCCGTATGTTCCTGATCTCTGCGCCGACTCGTCCCGTAAGCGGGACTACGTCGGCTTCCGGGATGATCTGCTCTACTGGGGCAAGTTTGGGCATGAAAAACCTCTATCCTCTGGAACCGCGGGCTGCTGGCAATGCTCCGCCGTCACCGGCCGCAATGCGATCGGCGGAACACCCCCTTCACAGGGAGCTGTCTTGCTTGCTTACGAAAGCGCTGATCGCAACTCAGGAGGCGAAGGCCGCCAGGACTTAGCGAGCACTACCGAGATCCCATTCAAAACGTAATTCTACAAATTCCATAGAAAAAGTGTTTCAAAGTTCGGCAACGCGGGGAAAAATGACTTCTGCCCGACCTCGTTCTCCGGGATGTCAACGGCGAGGAGCATGTTGGCAACGACAGATGCTAATCTTGCGAACGTTGCTGGGGAAGGCTGCGGGCAAGGCTTCGCTGTGCTCGCCTAGAGCGGGATGAATTTAGGTTGGGCATATGCGGCCTCGATGAAGTAATTTTGGCATTCGTTTGAAGAGACAATTTTGAGGATTTGGCCGATGGCGTCACAGACGGTCTCGACCGTCCGCTTGGCAGCCTTGCGCAGCCAGTGCTTGAGCTTGGCGAAGAGCTTCTCGATGGGGTTGAGGTCGGGCGAATATTTCGGCAGGAGGAACAGCTTGGCGCCGGCCGAGCGGATGGCGCGGCGCACGGCCTTGCCCTTGTGCGAGCCGAGATTGTCCATGACGACGATGTCGCCGGGTTCGAGGGTTGGGACGAGAACCTTGTCGACATAGAGCTGGAAACGCTCGCCGTTGATCGGTCCGTCGATGAGCCATGGTGCATCGACACGGTCATGGCGCAACGCTGCCAGGAAGGTCATGGTCTTCCAGTGGCCGTGCGGCACCTTGGCTTTGATCCTCTCGCCGCGCGGCGCCCATCCTCTGAGCGGCGCCATGTTGGTTTTGGCCCATGTCTCGTCAATGAACACCAGGCGGGAAGGATCGATACGGTCCTGATACTTTGCCCACTGTGCCCGCCGGCGCGCCACATCGGGGCGATCCTGCTCAGCCGCGATCAGCGTCTTTTTTTGTGACTGAGCTTCTCGGCGTGGACGAACTCCCACACCGAGCGGTAGTCGACCGCAAGGCCGCGCTCGGCCAGCTCGATCACAAGACCGCGTAGCGTAAAATCCGCGGCCCGGCAGCGCACCAGCAGCCACTCCCGATGCTCACCGGCAATCTTCTTCGGCCTGTGCCCACCCATCTTGCCGGGCGCTAGACTGTTCGTTTCGCGCAACCGGCTCACCCATCTGATGACGGTGCTGATACCAACCCCATAGCGCGCCGAGGCTTGCCGTCGTGACAGCCCATCCCGCTCAACCGATGCAACAACCCGTTCGCGAAGATCCATCGAGTAAGGTTTGCCCATCCATGCTGACCTCCTTGCCCAGCAAGAAGGTTGAATCAGATTTGCACGCCTGAGGGAATCCCACGCCGATTCACCCTCAATTCATCCCGCTCTATCGCACTGCCGAGCCCAAAAGGGCGCGCAACAGCGACCGACGACTGCCGCCAGCAGCAGGACGTCGCAACCTGATCATATTTGGATTTAGGCGATTCCGATCGCGATGGATCGGGATGTTTGGTGCGGTCGAGAAGACTCGAACTTCCACGGGTTGCCCCACAGCGACCTCAACGCTGCGCGTCTACCAATTCCGCCACGACCGCCCGTGGTAGGAGCCGGAACGAACCGGCTCGCGGCGTGTAGCAAATCGTTTCCGGCGAAACAAGGGCGCGGCGCGCAATAATCGCCGGGAATTGGCATAACGGTCGGGAAGGCCGAAGTGCGTGGCGAACTGGACGTTTTAGGCAATTGCCGCCATATGAAAGGGCAAATGCATTCCGCCCCAGGCCTGAAGCGGTTTTGGAAGCCGGCGTGCATTAAGCGAAAAACGAAAAGCCATGACAGAACGCAGCCAGATCGCCACGTCGTTCCTGCCCTTGCCCGGCTCAGCACCGGTCGAATGGCGCATCGAGCCCGGCCTGACCGGCTACACCGATGCGCTGGCCCTGATGGAAGCCCGTGCCGAGGCGATCCGCACCGGTGCCGCCGCCGAGCTGGTCTGGCTGGTCGAGCACCCGCCGCTTTACACCGCCGGCACCAGCGCCCGTATCGAAGACCTGATCGACCCCGACCGTTTCCCGGTCTTCGCGGCCGGACGCGGCGGCGAATACACCTATCATGGGCCGGGCCAGCGGGTCGCCTATGTGATGCTTGACCTGAAGCGCCGGCGCGAGGACGTGCGCGCCTTCGTCGCCGCGCTCGAACAATGGATCATCGGCACGCTTGCAGCCTTCAACGTGCGCGGCGAACGCCGCGAGGACCGCGTCGGCGTCTGGGTGGTGCGGCCCGATCGTCCCTCCCTGCCCGACGGCTCGCCGGCCGAGGACAAGATCGCGGCCATCGGCATCCGGTTGCGGCGCTGGGTGAGCTTTCACGGCATCGCTGTCAATGTCGAGCCGGATCTCGGCCATTTCAGCGGCATCGTGCCCTGCGGCGTGCCGGACCACGGCGTCACCAGCCTTGTCGATCTCGGCCTGCCCGTGACCATGGCCGATTTCGACCTGGCGCTGAAATCCGCCTTCGAGGATGTTTTTGGGGCAGCCGAGGCAATTTCTGCCGAACCAGCGCGCAAGGCCGGCTGAAACCGCTCGATCAAACGCTCAAAGTAGCTTCGCCGAGGCCCACAGCAGGCCGTAACCATGAATGGCGAAGACGGCCAATAGCGCGCCAGCCATGGCGAAACGGTCGAAGGTGCGGATCGGCTTCAGTTCGTGGCGCGGCTTTACCCCGCTGCCCACGGTCAGCAGGCTGAGAATGGCAAAGACCGCGCCTGCCACCAGCAGAAAGCCTTGGGAAAAACCAGCGAACCAGCCCACCGCCAGCAAAGCCGAAAGCAAAGAGAACGAAGCCAGCGCCAGCGCGATCGGGCCTGGGCAGATCTGGCGCAGCACCTGGCCGCCGTCGAATTTCCACACCGGCACCAGATTGGCGATGTTGAACAGCGCGGCAAAGCCGGCGAGCGTCGCCAGAAGGGCGGCGGCCAGCCGATGCCCCTCGCTAGACGCGAAGCTGCTGGTGATGATCAGCAGCGGCACCAGGAAAGCGGAAAAGCCGGCGCCCATCAGCGCCACGAAGGCGACCTCGAAGCGGCTGTCATAGGGCCGGCCGCCAATGGCGATGCCACCGAGCAGCGGGATGAAGATCATCCGCGCCTTGCGATGACCGGTCAGCCGGAAGGCCGCCATATGACCGAGTTCGTGCAGGGCGACCACCGAGGTCAGGATCGCGGCCAGCGCAAAGCCACCGGGATTGAGCCCGAAGAACGGCCACAGGATGAAGGCCGACAGAATGGCAAAGCCGACCTGGCTCAGCGGATGCTCGAACCAGCCGCCCTTGCGATACTGTCCGGTCCTCGCCCAGATCTGCAGCTTGCCAAGCTCGCGGCGCATGGCGAAGTAACGGAACACCAGGAAGGCGACGCCGCGATAGCGGTCGGTCTGGCTGAGCGTCACGCGCGTGGCAGCACCTTCCGAAACGAGTTCGGTGGTCTCGTAAAAATCCTTCCAGAACGAAGCGTCGAGCGCGGTATCCTCGATGACGCGCATCGAAAACCGACTGCCTTCGACGACGTCTTCGAAGCGCGATCTGCGCTCGATCGGCTGGCCGTCGCGGCCTTCCCAGGACATCATGATGCGGGTCGTACCCTGCCCGTCCATCGGCTCTGCCGACAGGATCTCGCCGGACCAGCCGGCATCGCTGCCGAGCGGCCACAGCGCCTGCCAGAGGCGCTGCCGGTCCATGGCAACCACGCGGCTGAGCCTCACCGTACGCAAACCGAGCGGCGCGGTCATCAAAAGGAAAATCAGTCCGAGATTGCCGGCCACGAGAAGGGCCGTGATGATCGGCGACACTTAGGCGTTTGCTCCCTGTCTTGACAGGGCACCCTAGCGTCATGGCGGCAAGAAAGGCTTAACAACACAACGCCCTCCTGCCCGCCTCAAAACACTGCGGCGAACCGCAGACTGATCACATGGCACCGATCCAGACGGCCATGGAAACGAGAAACGCACTCATGCACACCAACGAAACGACGTCCTGAACAAGATCGCTCATAACTCTCTCCTGTTGTTGCTATGTTCGTATTTTGTTCTAATTTTGTTCGAATGTCAACGATCGGAAAGCGGCATGCCGACGAATCCTGACAGCCGGTTTGGGCAGGGTTAAGGAAAGGTTAGCAGACGCGATGCCCCGTCTTCCGGCGCTGACGCAGGGCATGTCGAGACTCAGGTCAGGCCGAGTCGAGAATGGTGGATTCCGAGAACCGGAGCGGAGCGTACTTTTGGTACGTGAGCACCGGCCTACGCCGGCCGTAGCCTTAACTGCCACGACCTCTCAAGAGTGCTTCGGCCGGCGAAGGCCGGAAGCACAGGAAGCCGCCTTTCGCAGGCCGGCCTCACCTGAGTATCGATGTGCCCTAACAGGCTGTTGAAGAAGTCCATTTGTGAGCGACGAAGTCTGCTTCGTCGCCGCCATGAAAGCAGATTTGTCCGTTGATAGAGCCGTCTGGTTGGATTTCAGCCCATCCATTGCCCTGGGCTTCGTCCATTTCGTCATTGCCTTGCCAGGAGAAGGCGACATTGTTGCCGTCACCCGAGCCGAAGATCTGGCCGGTGACGCATCCGAAGGCGAATTCGCCGGAGCCATCGTCCGCGAACTCAATGTA